>JBDHAS010000186.1:0-7701 GCA_039588015.1 Gemmatimonadota bacterium
CCACGAATTCCAATGACCGCCAGCCCAAGTCCCAGGATTCCGCCCAACACAGAGACGATCCCCGCTTCCGTGAGGAACTGACGTACGATACGAGAGCGGCCCGCGCCGAGTGCGCCCCGAACCGCGACCTCGCGATCGCGTCCGGCGGCGTGCGTGAGCAACAGGTTCGCCACGTTGGCACAGGCGATGAGCAGCACGAACAGCACCGCTACAGTGGAGATCAGGCTGCCCATCTCGAATCCCTCGCCGAAGACATTCTCGTGCAGCGTCATAAAGGTGGCGCCCTGGTTCTTGTTGGTGTCGGGAAAGTCCGCGGCGAGTTGCTCCGCTATGCGCTGCGCTTCCTGCTGAGCCTGCTGCGCGGTGTTACCTTCGTGCACTCGCCCCAAGACGGCTAGCCAGTGACTGTTACGTGCTTCCTCGCCCGTGAAAGCTAAAGGAGTCCAAATCTCACGCCCGGGAGAGGCGAACCAGAACTTGGGCGGCATCACGCCGACGATGGTGTGGACGCGCCCGTCCAGCAGTACCGTACTGCCCAACACGTTCACATCGCCGCCGAACCGCCTTTGCCACAGCTCATGACTGATGATCGCGACGTTGGTGGAACCTTCGCGCTCCTCCTCTGGTGTGAACACCCGGCCCATCACTGGCTGCACGCCCAGCACCTTGAAGAAGTCGGACGTGACCTGTCCGCCGGTCAGCCGTTCTGGCCGGTCACCACCCGACAGGTTGAAGCTGGCACCACTGTAGGCGGCCACGCCCATGGTCCGGCTGCGTTCGCGCAGGTCGAGGAAATCCGGCACCGAGTATGAGACGTAATCCCAGCCGCGCTCGTGATTCGTGGTGTAGACTCGATAGAGCTGGTCGGAGTCGGGGTACGGCAGCGGACGCAGCATGAACACGTCCACCGCGCTGAATATCGCCGCGTTCGCGCCGATGCCGATTGCGAGCGACAGAACCGCGATCACTATGAGCCCCTTCCCGCGACGCAGGGTGCGAAACGCGTACTTGACGTCTTGCCAGATCCTATCCATGGTCGAGATCCGTCCCGGCCGTTGCCGATTTGAGGAGAACTAGGCGCCTGCTGGTCTCTACGGATCAACCCTTCTTGCAGGTTTCAGCGGGCTCGCGCGCGGCAGGCACGCTCTCCGATTCCCACGTTGTCGGGCGCCGGCTCCGCGGGTATCTTGCAGCGAGCTCTACCATCCGCCATTCACGGCTGAGCAGGCATGAACCGGCTGAGGCAGTATCCGGTTATGGGCCGTCGCATGAAAGCAGTTTCCGCTGTCCCAATCCTTCTTCTGGCTATCGTGGCCCCTGCTATTCCGCAGGACATCGAGCTTGGCGCCCGCGCAGGGATAAGTCTCACATGGCTCGGTGGCGATGTTGACTCCGACGGGCGGACGAGTTTCGCCGTCGGTGCCTTCATGGGCGTCAGCCTTACCGACTGGTTGGCCGTCTATCCGGAATTGGCTTTCGTCGGGAAGGGCGGGAAATCGGCTAGCGTCTCCTACAGCCAGAATCCCGAGACCGGTGATCTGCTGGAGACCTTTTTCACCGAGACAATAGCCGTCGACTACGTCCAACTCGGCCTTCCTGTTGCGGTCACGGTCCCTCTATCGCACGCCGGGAAAACCCTCTTCAGATTCTATACCGGTCCTTTTGTCGGGCTGCGGGCATGCTGCAGCACTACCAGCGAGGAGGAGACCAGGGTCGTACCGACCTCCGGCACAGACCCCGGCGTTGTCGATTGCTCCGACGAGCAAGTCTACTGCGCTGGCATGGTCTACGTCTGCGGTTGGGAATACAAGAACTTCGATTTCGGATTCGTCCTCGGCGGCGGGATCGACCTGGGTATAGGCCGTGGAGCACTGACGGCCGATGTCCGCTACGAACTCGGCCTGACGGACATCAGTGAGGGTGTCGGGTCGATCAAAACGCGTGCGCTACTCTTGCTGATCGGTTACAGCCACCCATTCGTCCTCGGCAACGACTCGTAGAACACCGTACTCGCCGATCCCTACCGAGTGCTTGTCCCAGGACCCGCACTCACAAACGCCAGGCCTCAGTCCTCCGGCGACGGTGGCTTCCGCAGCTCCTTCAACTTCTTGCGATGGCTCTTCTCCTCGAGCCGCCTCTCCGCAGCAGCCCTCGACGGTCTCGTCTTCTTCCGCCGCTTGGGTACCCGGAGCGCCTCTGCGACCAGTTCGCGCAGACGCTGTCTCGCTAGCTCCTTGTTGCGGTGCTGACTGCGCTCGTCTTCGGCCACGACCCGCAGCACGCCGTCCTTGCCGATCCGCGAGGCAAGCTTCTCCAGGATCCGCGCGCGCTCGTCGTCCGTCAAGCTAGGGCTCTCGCGCACGTTCCAGCACGCCTCCACTCGCGTCGCGCGGCGATTCGCGTGCTGGCCGCCGGGACCGCCGGACCGGCTCGCCTGGAAGTAGATCTCGTCGTCGGGCACCATGTATCGAGCGCTCACGTGTAATCCATCAGCCGTTCTTCATCGCTAGCCCGGGTTCGGACCCATACCTCCAAAAAGAAACACGCCCAAGCCGCTGTGAACAGTCGCCCCTCTGGTTGCCAATCAGTTAATAGCCCCCTCGACCTTACAGACGACGCTCGCATTCAACCAACCACCTTGCACATGATAACATCATGAACGGTTGGTTCCTGCACCGGCTGGGCGAAGAGGCGGCCAGGCTTTTTGGCGCGCTGTTCGACAGCATGACGGGGCTCGATCTGCGCTAGTATCGCCGCACTCCTGGCGGTGCGTATCTTCTCATCATGCGCATTCTAATCGTCTACTCGTCCCGCGGGTGGAAGGGCACGCTGGCACCGGTGATCAAGATAGGCGGTGGCCTGGCAGAGCTGGGGCACAAGCTATGCATCGTCTGCCATCCGAAAAGCACAGCTCTGCCGCGCGTCGAGGCCGACCCACACTTCACCGTCGCGACGGCGTGGATCCGCGGCGAAGCTAATCCTTACCCCGCTGTGCAGTTGGCCCATATCGTCCGCCGGTTCAAACCCGATCTCGTCCTATGTGACCGCCGGAAGGACGTGAAGTACGCGGTGGCAGCACGTTGGCTGAGCGGCAATTTTCCGATCGTCCATAACCACGAGGCGCCCAGTCCATTGAAGGACAGCGCGATTTATCGGTTCTTCTGGTTGCGCATACAGACGGTAATCGTCAACTCCCACATGTTGCGCGATACGATGCTCGCGGAGGCGCCATGGCTGGAGGGCTTGAGGCTAGAGGTGATTCATACTGGCAAAGACGGGGACTACTACCGGCCGCTGGCGGACCTGAGGTCTCGTATGCGCGCCGATCTGGAAATCCCCTCAGACGCCTTCGTTGTCAGCTACCACGGCGTCGCCCAACAACGCAAGAACGTTGATCTACTGATCACAGCCATGAGCAAGCTGGCGAGGGATCTAAACGTCCATGCGCTCGTCATCGGAGACGGCCCCCAACTGCAGGAACTCAGGCAACAGGCCGCCAAGCTAGACGTGGCAGTCACGTTTACGGGTACTCGCGACGACATACCGGAACTACTCAGCGCTGCGGATGCCGCCGTCCACCTGTCCACTGCGGAAGGTTTCGCGAACTCGGTGACCGAGGCGATGGCGTGCGGGCTACCCGTGATCGCCAGCGATGCGACCAGCCACCCCGAGCAGATCGCGCATGGCGTCCATGGCTTTCTGGTTCCACTTGGCCAGTGGGAGGGAGTCGCAGAGGCGATTGGTGAGCTAGCGACCGACGCCGGCAAGCGAACAGCAATGGGTCAAGCGGCGCGGGAGCGGGTAACCACCGAGTTCAGCTGGGAACGCATGATCGAGCGCTACGACGCCGTGTTGGGAGCTACAGTAGAGACCTTTCACCCTGAGAGCCCGGGTCACACAGGTGGTACCAAGGGCCTGTAGACTTTACGGTTTTTGAATGTCCAATAACGAACATCGAATGTCGAATGCTGAAATGGCGCCTTAGCAGGCTCTGATCGAAGAAGGCACCATTTCATCATTCCTTGCTCGATATTCGATATTCGATATTCAAAGCCGTGCCTAGCTAGCCCTTTAGTCTCTCTCGAAAAGGACCTCTCTGTTCGCCGCCTCCACGGCCAGCGCGTAAGCAAGCCTAGCCGCCTGGACAACCTTCGGATAGTTGATCGTCCCCGGGTCGTCGGACGGCTGGTGGTAGTCCGGACCCATGAACCCGCGGGTTATCAGGATGGCCGGTATTCCCTTCTGCATGAACGCCAGTTGATCGCTCCGCTGGACGTGGCCGTGAGGATCGCTCCCCTCGTTTAGCCGCCAATCCAAGTTGGCTCCCACCCGCGAATTGACGTCCCTGATCAGCTGGAGCAGTTCGGGCCGCCGGTTCTCAGAACCCATGGCGAGCAGTGACTCGGGCCAGCCCGGCGAGTTCCTCCCAACCATGTCGAGGTTGATGTTGAGCACTATCTGCTCGATCGGAATTGGCGGATTGTCGGCGAAGTACCTGGCTCCGAGCAGCCCCTTCTCCTCGGCGGTTAGCAAGACGAAAATGATCGAGCGCTTCACCCGCGCCATCGCCGCGGCCTCCGCCGCCTCCAGTACCGCCGCGCTGCCGCTCGCGTTGTCGTCGGCGCCGTTGTAGATCTGCCCGTTCCGTATCCCCACGTGGTCCAGGTGGGCGGTCACCACGATGTACTCGTCTTTCAGGATCGGATCGGTCCCGGGCAGGAGGCCGACGACGTTGGATGCGTGGAACGCCGGCTCCCGGTCCTGCTTCAGCTCCAGAGCGATGCGGACGCCGTCCAGTGGGCCCGGCGTGCAGGAGCCGGTTCCGGTAGCAGGGTCACAACCGGTGCCCGACAGCAGGTCCACCGCACCCTCTGCCTTGATCAGGATGACCCAGGGGGACGATCTCGTACCCCCTTCCTCCCCCGAGCCCGACGGCGACGGCCGCACAGAAGGCCGATTCATCATTGTGGCAACCTCGCTCCAGAGCGAGGTCGACGCGGAATCGACGACCACGATCAGCGTGGACACCCCGTGACTGACGGCGGACATCACTCGCGCGTTCGCGCTCCGCCCGAGGCTGCCGTACAGCCTGTGCTGCTCTTCCGGCAACACCGGTTCTCCGTTCCGCGTGGGCGTGCCGGGGACGATCAGCGCGATCTTGCCCGACACATCCATACCTTCGTAGTCGTTCCAGCCATGCTCGGGTACTTCGATGCCGTATCCCAGAAAGATCGGTGTCTGGTCGGTGCTCAGCTCGCCGCCCGAGAAGAGCTGCAAGGCGAGGAACTCCTCCCCAAGGCGGTAGCTCTTCTCGGCTCCCCCTACCGTAGTCCGCATCGCGCTCTGGCCGCTGACGTTCGCGCTCTCGAAATCGATGGGTTGGAAATACGACGGTGCGCCGGATGCGTCCGCGAACATCGGCTCGAGGCCTGCAGCGCCCAGATGTATGGCCGTGTACTCCGCCGCCAGCCTGTAACCCTCCTCGCCGGTGTCGCGTCCCTCGAGGAAGTCGGAGGCGAGGTAGTGGATGTGGTCCCACAGCTCGGCTTCCGTGATGCTGCGCAAGGGATCTCTGACCCGCCCCTGCGCGCGGACATCGGAGGCCGGGACGAGCACCGCCACGACGGCCAAAGACCAGATCCACCTACTGACGACACGACGGTGCAACATGTCCTCTCCTTCGCCGATGTTTGGCCGGCGATCCGGCCCAACCACCGCAATTCACCGACCGGCACGCGATCTCGGAAACCTGGGGCTCAGAAACGCCATTTGTCCAGCGTGCCGTATCACGGCGGTCCGGTAACGCTCAACGCCCGAGGCCTGTCAACTGTATTAGAGGTAAGAAGAACGCAGACTTGGCTCCCTGGCCCCGGCTGTTCCCAACCTGGGGACCTGCAAGCCTTGCACGGGGCGTGAGGGGACGAGTGTGCAATGACCTGATAGCGAAAAGAGCAGTGGAGAACGGGAAAGTGCGAGGAAAGAAAGCGATTAGCGGCTACGGCCTGGTCGTGTTAGCGGCGGTGGCCGGACCGGGCAGCGTGGCGGCGCAAAACCCGACCGTGACCCTGGACGAGGCCGTCGAGATGGCGCTGCAAGTCCAACCGTCCATGGTTCAGGCTCGTGGACAGGTGACCAACGCGGCGGCGTCGAAGCGGCAGGCCGTGGGCAATTGGCTGCCTTCGATAAACGCGGGATCGGGCTATAGCGCCAACTCGACCGTCCGCTTCGACCAGAACACCCAGCGCAACGTGGCCGGTTCGTCGGAGTCGTACTCGGCCAACCTCAGCGCCTCGCTGGTGGTGTTCGATGGGCTGAGTCGCTTCTACGATGGCAAGGCGGCCGGCGCGGATGCGGTAGCCGCTCAGGCCTTGCTGGTGAACTCGCGGTTCCAGGTCGTCCTCCAGACGAAGCAGACGTTCTATAACGCGCTGGCAGCCGGAGAACTGGTCCGCGTCTCCGACCGGCGCATCGAGCGAGCCCGGGAACAGCTCAAGGTCGCCAAGGAAAAGCTGGCGGCCGGCAACGCAACGCGATCTGACACCCTGCGCTCGAGCGTGGAGGTCGCCAACGCGCGGCTGCAAAAGCTCAACGCGGAGACTCAGCTGGCCACCGCGGAAGCTGACCTAGCTCGCCTGATCGGCTTCGAAGGCAGCGTCAGTGCGGCCATGGATGAGCGGCTGCTGGAGATCACCGACATCGACACCACTACCATCCGAGAAGAGGCGCTGGCGCAATCGCCCGCAATATACCAGGCCGATGCTGAGGCCAAGGCGGCCGAAGCTCAGCACTCGGCTTCCTTTGGACCATATCTGCCTCGGATCACGGCTTCGTACTCCAGATCCTGGGCGGGAACCGAGTTCATCGATTGGAACCCCAGCTGGTCGGCACGAATCACCGCCTCGTGGCCCCTCTTCAACGGGTTCACCCGGGAGTCGAACCGCACACGCAGCGCCGTCGCCCGGGACAACGCCCGGGCACGAGCCGATGATGCGCGCAGAGAGGTGAACGCACAGCTGACCCGGCACCTCGCCGCGTTGGCGGCGGCGCAAACGAGCGTGGAGATCGCCCTGGCGAGCAGAATCGCCGCCGCCGAGGATTTGCGCGTGCTACAGGAGCGTTACCGGCTCGGAGCGGCCACGATTCTGGACGTACTCACATCGCAGATCACGCTGGACCAGGCCGAGGTCGACGTCATTCAGACCCGCCTGGACTATCTGGTAGCCAAGACCCAGATCGAGGCTCTGATAGGCAGAGAGCTGTAACCGACAACATGTACGTTGCGGGCCGCCCGATGTACTTTCCGGACGGCTCAACCGAACAGATGGTCATAACTGAGGAAGTCGCATGAAGCGCATAGGAATCATTGCCGTAGTGGTTTTGGCGATTGCCGCGGTCGCGTTCCAGTTCCTGAAGAACGGCGAAGAAGTGGTGGTGCCGGTCTATCGGATGGAACCGGTATCATCGCGTAACATAGTGGTTTCGGCCAGCGCGGCTGGCTCTGTCGAGCCGATCACCACCGTGGAAGTCAAGTCAAAGGCATCCGGCGAGATCTTCGATATCAGGGTCGAGACGGGCGACGCGGTTGGTGCCGGCGAGCTGATGGTCCGGGTGGACCCGCGGGTGCCGCAGGCGACGCTGCGTCAGGCCGAAGCGGACCTAACGCTGGCGAAGGCGCAGCTCGAGAACGCGCAGTCGAAGCTG
>JBDHAS010000187.1:0-7679 GCA_039588015.1 Gemmatimonadota bacterium
GGACGAACGACTTTGACCAGACGGACAGTCTTCTCCCGGCTGTGCCTCGCGACGAGCCTGGGCGTGGCTACCTTCGCGTTGGCCGCGTGCCAGACCTCGGGCGAACGGACTGACGTCGTTGACGGGGAGCAGCTTCAGGCGGCGGTCGACCATTTGTTGACCGAGTCCGAGAGGGCCTGGAACGGCGGTGACCTCGCCGGGTTCATGGATTGGTACAAGCGTGGTGAGGAGACGACGTTCCTGGGCTCGAGCGGCCTCATGCACGGTTGGGATACGATCCGCGAGCGTTACGCCGGTAGATTCGAGCCGGCCGCCTCGCGCGACTCGCTCCGCTTCGAGGAGCTCGTGACGCGGCCGCTGGCCCCTTGGCTGGGTCTCGCGACCGCGCGCTACGTGCTGTTCCAGGGCGATTCGGTGACCTCGACCGGCGTGTTCACCCTAGTCGTAGAAAGAACTCCGGAAGGCTGGCGCATCGTCCACGACCAGAGCGCGGAAACGGAGCCGTAAGGCGGGATTTGAATTACGAATATCGAACAGCGAATGTCCAACTTCCAAGATCAGTTCTTCGTAATTCCGCAATCGATATTCTGTGTTCGATATTCAAAGGGCGCCAACTAGTTCGGGTTCATCTCCAGGTCTTCTTTCCCGAGCCGCGCGATCTCGACCTGCCGGCGTAGCGCCGGATCACTGGCGCTGCCGAAGCGCGCCAAGATCTCCTCGTACGTGGCCAGAGCCTGCTCGCGGTGGCTTAGCTGAATGAGCGCTGACGCCTTGTTCAGCAGCGCCTTCGAGATGCGTTCACGCAGGTGCGGATCCGCCGAATTGCCCCAGCGGCTCACCACCTCGTCGAGGACGGAGATCGCCTCGTCCAACCGGTTCAGCTCCGCCAGCGCTACACCCTTGTTGATGTATGCTTTGCTTACCGCAATGTCGAAGCTCGGCTCGGTGTCGCCGGCGAAACGGCGGATTAGCTCGTCGTAGACGACAATAGCCTCCTCGCGTCGATCGAGCCCCAAGAGGCTGGCGCCCTTGTTGAACAGGGCGCGCACCGCGTTCTCCCGCAATCCTAGCTCGCGCGCTCCGCCGGTTCGCGTGACCAGCTCGTCGTAAGCGGCGATCGCTTCCTCCCAACGGCCGATCTGCGCGAGCACGACCCCTTTGTTGAACAGCGCGCTGTTCGTCTTGAGCTGTACGGCGGCGGCGTACGGCGCGTCTTGCTGGGACAAGACGTTGCCAAACTCGACGACGAGATCGTAGGCACGGAGTTCGGCCTCGGAGCCATCGGCCAGCCCGGCGGCCGCGGCAAGCAGCAGGTCCATCAGATGGCTTTGCTGTTCTTCGGCCAGATCATCAAAGGAGATGCTCGACGCCGCGCTGATGGCCTCGCTGAACAGCGACTGCCGCAGCGCCTCGTGCACGTGCTCCAGCGGCCTGCCACTTCCCATCGATCCTCCCCCGTTGCTCGCCGATCGTGCTTAGTGAAGACTCATATAATATAGTGTATTTTCTCCGCCGCACATCCGTGGCCTGGCCCGATGGCTCCGGTATCCGAGCCTTGGCCCTAGGTGACCACCGTCCGGGAGGTATGAGATGAACGTCATCGCGATCGCCCTATTCGCCGTGGTACAGTCCGTTACGATCGACGCACCGACGGACACGGTCTACTTCACGCCCACGGTGTCTCAGCCGACCTTTGCCGTGCGCGAACCCGTGCTCCGCATCCAACCGGGGACCGTGCTGATCTCCAAGACCAACTTCGGCGCCTACTATACCGAGGATGGCGGCGCCTTCCCCGGCGAGGTTGGGCCCATCTACATCGAGGGGGTCACGACCGAAGACATTCTGGTGGTGAGGATCCTCAAGGTGCAGCCGAACTACCAGTACGCCGCCTCGCGCCACTACGGGAACTTCGGTGGACTCGCCAGCGACGCGCGCACCCGCATGCTGAACGATCCGATCCCCGATCGCCGATATCTCTGGCGGCTCGACCATGAGAACATGACCGCTACGACCGAGCTGCCCGACAGCCGCATGAGCCAGGTCACCATCGACTTGCGCCCGATGCTGGGCCGCGTCGCCGTCGCGCCTCGCGGCGCCGAAGCGTTCTCCGGCCTCTGGCCCGGCGACTTCGGTGGGAATATGGACGCCCCGGAAGTTCGCGAAGGATCAACGGTGTACCTCCCGGTCTTCCACGACGGCGCGTACTTCTATTTCGGCGACGGTCATGCCAGGCAGGGGCACGGCGAGGTCTCCGGCACGGGCCTCGAGACCTCGATGGACGTCGCCTTCGAGATCGACGTGATCAAAGGCGCGACGATCGACTGGCCGCGAATCGAGGATGACGAGTACATCATGGTCGCGGGGAGCGCCCGGCCGCTGGTCGATGCCTTCAGGATCGCCCACGTCGAGCTGATCGAGTGGCTGGAACAGGAATACGGATTCGGCCGCTGGGACGCCTACCAGGTCGTGAGCCAGGTGGGTGAGGCAACGGTCGCCAACATAGTCGACCCAATCTACACGGTCGTGGCCAAGTTCCCTAAACGGTTCCTGCCTCGCTGAGAAACGCTGCGGTCCTGTACCCCGTAGTAGTACTGGGTCCGCCGTGGGCTGGCGTGGCTGATCGCACGCTCCGGAGCGTGGGGGCGATTGTCCCGTCACGTTGTCGATGTGAACGGTTGACGTAACTGTTACCGCTCCCATCTTCCGGGATCTTTTCTCGGCAGAGCACTGCTGTTGGAATGGTCGCACAGAAATGCGAGAACATAGCCACTGTTGAGTAACATACATGACTGACCACAAGTCGAGGGGCACATCGGAGCTGAGCCGTCAGGCGTATCTGACCCGGGTGTTGGTGGTCTACCTGGGCGGTTCGTACGCCGTGCTGGAGCTCAGCGACATCTTCATCGATCAGCTCGGTCTTCCCGACTGGTTCTTCCGCGGGGTCATAGCGCTGGTCCTGCTGGGACTGCCCATCGTCATTGCGACGGCCCTCGTGCAAACGCGCCGCCGCGGCTTCGCGGCAGCGAGGCCTTTGGAGCCCGTTGAAGAGGTCAAGGCGCCAGCCGACGAGAGAGCTATGTCGGACTCCGCGCGGCCCGGGGAACCCGTCGTCGCGCCTGCCAAGCCCTGGCTTTCATGGCGCAAAGCGATAGTCGGCATGGTCGCCGCCTTCGCGTTCTGGGGTGTCGTGGTGGCGGGCTACATGACGATGCGGGCTTTCGGAATCGGACCTGTCGGCTCCCTCGTCGCAGCCGGCGTCATCGATGAGCGCGACCGAATCATCCTCGCCGACTTCGAGAACAACACCGACGACCCGCTGCTGGGCGAGGTCGCGACGGCGGCGTTCCGCATCGACTTCAGCCAGTCACCGATCGTCACGGTCGTAGATGCCGCCTCGGTCGATCAGGTCCTTGTCCGCATGCAGAGGGACCCAGGCCAGCCTCTGGGCCAAGATCTCGCCCGCGAGGTCGCGATCCGCGAAGGCGTGAAGGCGGTTGTAACCGGCGAGATCACCCCCGTCGCGAATCGCTTCGTCTTGGCCGCGGAGCTCATCACCGCTCAGGATGGGCAGGTGCTGTATGCCCACCGCGAGACCGCAAACGACTCGACCGAGATTATCAGGGCCATCGACCAGCTGTCCAAGAAGCTACGGGAACGGATCGGCGAGTCGTTGAAGACCATACGGGCGAACGAGCGACTGGATCGGGTGACGACCCCATCGCTGGAGGCACTCCGGCAGTACTCGATGGCCGTTCGAGCGTCGGAACAGTTCGACAACGAGCGCGCGATCGCGCTGCTCGAGGAAGCGGTGGCGTCCGACACCGCCTTCGCCATGGCCTGGCGAAAACTCGGGGTCGTGCTCGGTAACATCGGGCGGGATCGCGCTCGGCAAGTCGAGGCCCTCACGAACGCCTACAAGCATCGCGATCGTCTCACCGACCGGGAACGCTATATGACTCTCGGCAGCTATCACACGAGCGTGACCCGAGAGCCGGAACGGGCGATAGCCGCCTACCAGTCGTTGCTGGAAGTCTACCCGAACGACTCGTGGGCGATGAACAACCTCGCGATCCTCTATCTGAACGCCCGTGACTACCGGGGCGCCGACCGGCTGTTCAGCGGTGCCATCGAGCTCGATTCGGCGGGCGGCGCTCTCTACTACGGGAACTTCATCTCGACGCGGGTCGCCTTGGGCGACTTCGGTGGGGCCGAACTGGCGCTCCAGCGTTTCACCGAGCGGTTTCCCGAACACCCCACAGCGGCATTTAGCGCGGCGGGGCTGGCGAGCGCCCAGTTCGACTACGATGCAGCCGAGCAGTACATGCTCGATTTCCGCGAGGTGCAAAGGGCCAGCGAGTTCTGGCAGCTCGGGACCGCCTTCCGGCTCGCTCAGATCGCCGAAGTCCAGGGCCGGCTCGGCCGCGCGCAACAGTACATAGGCGATGCCATGGCTGCGGCCGAGACTCAGGGCCAGCCGTCTCTCTACATTGGCGGAGCGGTGAGGTTGGCCTTCCACGACGCCGTCCTGCGCGGCAGGCCGGATGCTGCGTTACGGCGGATCGACGAAGCCTTGCAGCGGCATCCGCTCGAGTCCATCGAGCCGCACGAACGGCCCTACGGGGAACTCGCCATGCTTTACGCCCTCGCGGGGGAATCCGACCGAGCGCGGGCGCTGTTGAGCGAGTGGAACACTGCCGTAGATCCCGTCTTGAGGGGCGATGACGGCATCGGCGACCATGTGATCCGCGGCGTGCTTGCCCTGGCGGCGGAGCAGCCCCGCGAGGCGGTCGTCGAGTTCCGCCGTGCCGATACGGGGCCATGTAACATCTGCGTCCTTCCTGTGATGGGACAGGCGTACGATGCAGCCGGTGAGGCCGACTCCGTGATTGCCGTGTACGAGCGCTTCATCGAAACGCCGTGGCTTGAGCGGCTGGAGAACAGCGATTGGTGGGCGCTTGCCGGCATCTACGAGCGATTGGGCGGACTGTATGAGTTGAACGGCGACGCCGAAAAGGCCGCCTACTACTACGAGAAGTTCGTGGAGCTGTGGGAGGATGCCGACCCCGAACTCCAGCCACGGGTCGAGGCCGCGCACCGTGCCATCGAGCGGCTTATGGCTGAGTAGTAGAAAGGGAACCCGCGCCTAGCCGCCGCGCGTGTGCATTTCCCGGTGCGGATCCTTACGCAGGTCCTCGATCCTGTATAGCGGTCCGCGGAGTGAGTTGAGCCGCTTCCGTTCCTCCGCGCCCTGATCCGAGCGTCCCTTCCACGCGTCGCGGATCAATTGCTGGAGTTCCTCTGTCGAGGCCCCTGCGCGCAAAGGCGTGCGCAGGTCGAGTCCGTCCTCGGCGTAGAGGCACATAAACCACACGCCGTCGGCGGTGATCCGGCTGCGGTCGCACGTCCCGCAGAACGGCGCCGTTGTCGAGGCGACGATCCCGAACACGGTGCCGTCCGTCAGTACGAAGCGGTCCGCCGGCGCCGAGCCGTTCTCGCTGAGAACGTCGATCGCGCCGTAGTGGTCCTCCAACCTCCCCAATATCTCCTGGCGTGGCACGACGAGGTCCATCGTCCACTGCGTCGCCCCGCCAACGTCCATGTATTCGATGAAGCGGACTTCGGCCGCTCGCTGTCTTCCGAATTCGATCAGATCGATCAGCTCGTCGTCGTTGTAGCCGCGGATCACGACCGTGTTGATCTTCAGGCTCCTGAATCCGGCGCCGGCAGCCGCGTCGATCCCTTCGATCACATGAGATACATGGTCGCGCCGCGTCAACTGCTGGAACCGACCTCGGCGCAGCGAGTCAAGGCTGACCGTCACCCGATGTAGGCCGGCTCGCCGCAGGCGTTCGGCGTGTCGCGTCAGAAGGACGCCGTTCGTCGTCAGGCTCAGATCGCGGACGCGTGGCAGCGCCGCCAGTCGCTCTACTACCTGTTCCAGCTCCCTGCGCATCAGCGGCTCGCCGCCGGTCAGTCTCACCTTGTCGACGCCCAGTCCCGAGAACGCATCCACCAGCCGGTCGATCTCGTCTACGGTGAGTATGTCCTCGCGCGGGAGCCACACGTAGTCCTCCTCCGGCATGCAGTAGTTGCAGCGGAGGTTACACATGTCGATCAGCGACACGCGGAGGCTCTTGAGCCGTCGGCCGAGGCGGTCAAGGACCGCCGCCTCAGCGCCGGTTGCCGTTGCGATGCCAGCTTTGTTCGCGAGTCTACTCACGCACTACTTCCAGTCGTTACACCGTCCGAGCGCTCTCGAAGCCATTCTCGAGGGTTCCCTAGTCTGGTCGGCGGCGGGTGGAAACGCAAGGCGTCTCTCAGGGAAACCGCTCGCGAGGGGCAAATGTTCTTCTCAGCAAGATCAGTGAACTGACCCTCGAAAAAGAGGAGTTCGATGAAGATGACAATTCGCCTGCCGGCGACGATCGCCGGACTCGTAGTCTTGCTCGCCTGCGGTGAGGCCCGATCGCAAGCGGGGCAGCAGGGGCGGGGCTCGGCGGAAGTGAGCGTACCGTTCAGCACCGTAGGTTGGAGGACAGACTTCTCCAAGCACTCGGTGCCGTTCGAAGAGATCCTGTCGGGCGGTCCGCCGAAGGACGGCATCCCGGCCATCGATCGCCCAAACTTCGTGTCTGTGGATGAGGCCGACCGTTGGCTGGGCGACAGGGAGCCGATCGTCGTTTTCGCGCACGATGGTGAGGTGCGTGGGTATCCGTGGCAGATTCTCATCTGGCACGAGATCGTCAACGACGTGGTGGGTGGCTTCCCGGTCTCGATAACGTACTGCCCCCTATGCAACACGGCGATCGCCTTCGATCGGCGCGTAGGCGACAGCATTCTCGACTTCGGCACCACGGGAAAGTTGCGCCACAGCGATCTCGTCATGTACGACCGCCAGACGGAGACATGGTGGCAGCAGGCCACCGGCGAAGCCATCATCGGCGAGTTGACCGGCACGATCCTGACATTCCTTCCGGCACCGACGGTGAGCTGGTCCGACTTCAAGGGGAACTATCCTCGAGCCGCTGTCCTCAGTCGTGACACCGGGCACGGTCGGCCGTACGGCTCTAACCCCTACGAGGGTTACGACTCGGGTCGCCCCTTCATGTTCCGCGGCAAGACCGACGGACGACTGTCTGCCATGGAGCGGGTGGTCGTCGTCAAAGTCGGCGAGGCTGCCGTCGTTTTTCCGATGAAGACCCTCGAGCGGGAGAAGGCCATCAACCATGAGGTCGGTGGGAGGCCGGTCGCCCTGTTCTACCGACGCGGGCTGGCCTCCGCCGTGGACGATCGGGAGATAGGCGATGGGCGCGATGTCGGAGCGGCCGCGGTCTATTCCCGCTCCGTGGACGGGCAGACTCTGACGTTCCGCGTCGAGGATGAGGGCTTCCGTGATGAGGAGACCGGTACCCGTTGGAGCTTCTTCGGCGAGGGGGTCGAAGGGCTGCTTGCCGGTCGGCGGCTGGAGCAGGTGGTCCACTACGTGCCGTTCTGGTTTGCCTGGGCAGCGTTTGCGCCGGACACTCCGGTGTACGGGCTGTGAACAGGTGGGGTCGGCGCGTCTTGAATATCCGGTAGTATGAACTTTCGTTGACATCGAGGTTGAAAACAAGAAGCATGAGGCACCACCCCGTACCCGGTAGAGAAAAGGGGGTGCCCCATGCTTTCAGTGGAGACCG
>JBDHAS010000188.1:0-10327 GCA_039588015.1 Gemmatimonadota bacterium
TACGCTGCCCGGAACGAGGCCGAGCGGGCGATGAGTCCTGTTCAGAGGCTTCTCTACGTGGGTGAGCGTGCCCTTGGGGCACTGACCTTTCATCCCCCGGAGGCGCTCCCCGTCCGTGCCGCTGAGGAAGAATCGCTCGAGATTGCTGCGCTGGTTCGCGACGCCCGCCGAATCATTCGCGGCGAGCCCAAGGTGGCGATCCCCGAGATCTACCGGATCGGCTCCTCGGCGGGCGGGCGGCGGCCGAAGGCGATCGTCCACTACGACCCCAAGCGTGGGTCGATCCGATCGGGAGACACTCCGCTCGAGCCTGGTGAGGTGCCGTGCATCCTCAAGTTCGACGGAGTTGGAGGGAGAGACGCGCCGGGCGAGCTGGGCCCACCGCAAGCCTACAACCGCGTGGAGGCCGCCTATGCGGAAATGGCCCTCGCGGCGGGGGTGGAAATGTCTGAGATCGACGTCCTTCAGTCGGGTGGGTACGCCCACTTGCTGGTGCGCCGATTCGACCTCATGGAGGGCACCCGGTTACACCAGCACACCTTGGGCGGACTGATCCACGTCGACTACAACGAGCCCGGAGCCAGTTCGTACGAGGAATATCTGCGCACGTTGTTTCGGCTTGGGATGGCGTACGACGCTCTCGAGCAAGCCTATCGGCGCATGCTGTTCAACGTGCTGGCCGTCAACCAGGACGATCATGTCAAGAACCTCTCGTTCCACATGCGGCCGAGTGGTGAGTGGTCACTCACGCCCGCTTACGATGTCACCTTCGCACGCGGCCACGGATGGACGGCTAACCACCAGATGAGGGTGCAAGACAAGATGTCCGGCATCCGGCAGGCCGACCTACTGGCCGTGGCGGAGCTCTTCGACATCAAGAAACCGAGCCGCATTCTGGAAGAGACCCGCAGTGCGCTCGCCGATTGGGAGCGGTTCGCGGCGCGTTATGAAGTCCCTACTGAAGCTGTGGGCTCGATCCGGCGGGAGTTCGATGCGCGGGCCGACGTGCTCGCGGGCTGATTGCAGCGATCACCGCTCGTACGCTGTGCCTGGGTGGCCGAATAGCCGCACCTCTAGGCTAGTAGCAGCACACAACTAAGAATAATCGTTCGACATGCTAGCAAACCGTTGCCCGATTCGGCCGGGCAACGCAACTTGCTCACACTAGGTGATTGGGCTGAGGTAGTGAATTCGCTTCCCAGTACCCGAAACTCAGCCGTGGCTTACCGCAGTGACAGTTCCTCTATGCTGGGCGTCCCCTGTCGGCGGCCGAAGTCTTTCTGTGCCATTCGGGCGGTGCTGCACCCCGAAACCGCAATCCGGAGTCAGATCATGAATCGCGCATCGAGGATCCAGCTCGCCGCGGTCGCTGCCGTCCTGGCGGCCGCTGGTTGCCAGGGTGATAGCGGAACCGTCGACGAGGCCGGCCCAAGCGAAGGTGTCGTAACCGCAGGTGGCCTCGATCGACCCTACGTAGTCAAAGGGAAGGGTACGCCGTTGCTGTCGATCGCCAGCGCCCTTTACGGTTCACGACTGTTCACCGGACCGATCCTGGACCATTTCAGGATATACTGCGTGGATTCGAGACTCTTTCTTCCTTCGGACTCAGGATTAAACGTCGAGACGATCACGATCGAAAGCGTTGCCCAGGAGATGGACGAGATCCGTCAGGCTTTCGGTTTCGAGACGGTTGCGGTGCTCGGCCATTCGATATTTGGCAATTTTGCGCTCGAGTATGCGAGAAGATACCCGGACCGGGTCACCCACGTCGTGGTAGTCGGGGCTCCCCCCATTGGCTTCATGCAGGGTTTCCTTGCCGCTCAAGATGAGTACTGGGAGGCGCACGCTTCGGATGAGAGAAAGGCCATCCTGGAACGCAACTATGCAGAACTGAGCGAGGATTCGCTCAGCAAGCTGTCACCCATAGAAGCTTGGCGCGCGGTGCAGGCTGCCAATGTCCCTCAATGGTGGTATGACCCGACGTTCGACTCGGCACCCTTGTGGGAAGGCACGCGGTTGCAGAATAGGGAGGTACGCGAGCGTCTCTTCGGGCTCCTCTACGAGTACGATCTCGGCCAAGGTCCGGGCAAGATCGAGACCCCTGTCTTTGTCGCCGAGGGTGTCTACGACTACGTGGTGCCGCACACGCTCTGGTACGACGAGCTACCGAAGCTCCCGAATGCGACCTTTCATCTCTTCGAGAAGAGCGGGCATTCTCCTCAGTTCGAGGAGCCGGAGCTGTTCGCTGACAAGCTGATCGAGTGGTTCGAGAATGCTGGCCCGGGCCGATAGCAGGAAGCACATCGTGGACGGTCGCAGTCGGAGCGGGCTCTGACTCGGCGGCTGCCGCGTCAAGAACTCGGACAAGCAGGTTAAGTCCCACAGAGAATGAGGGTGCCCGTATGGACACGCGAATCAGGCCCGGTTCGTCTTCACAATCCGTGGTAATCGCTGCCATCGTTTCATTCCTGTACAGCGGCTCAATCAACGGACAGGAGAACGATTGGCGCACGATTGAATTCGAGACCACGGAAGTCACTTCTCCCGATGTCGCCGTCTCGCCGGATGGCTCCGTGCTAGTATTCTCGCTTCTGGGGCAACTCTTCAGTGTACCGACCGCTGGTGGCACCGCAGTCCAGTTGACATCTGGCCCATTCTATCATGACGACCCGAGTTTTGCGCCTGACGGGAGACGGCTTGCTTTCGTTTCTGACCGAGATGGCACCGAGGGGAATGTGTTCCTCATGGACCTCGAGACTGGCGACATTTCCCCGCTCACGCACGAGCGGTGGGCGAGCCGACCGGCTTGGTCTCCCGACGGTCAGTCTGTGCTGTACCTGAGCTATCCCGAGGTTAGGTATGAGTGTGAGGGACAAGCTCGAGCGCACGAACTGGATCTAGCGAGCAACGCGGTACGAGATCTCGGGTCCAGCGGCCAGAGTGTGCGTTCAGTGTTTTATACGGATGAGGGGCAAGTGGCGTGGTCGGTAGCCGAGGGAGCCGATTTCCATGAGTCGACCTCGCGGATTGTGCTGCTGATGGACGACGGATCGACCAAGAAGGTGGCTGCTTTCAATGGTGTCGCGGATCGAGTTGCCCCCAATCCAACGGGTCACGGCTTTTACGTCCGAAGGGAAAGGCCTTGGACGGCGAGAGCTGACATCCTCTACGTTTCGGCGGACGGCGCCGCGATTACCGTCGCCGACGTGAGCCGGAGGTCCTGCCCGTACTGGCTTCCACAGTTCGCGGTCGCCCCCGACGGTCGGAGTCTCTTCATCGAGGACCACGGGAAAATGTGGCGTGTGTCCACCGTGGACGGAGCACGAGAACACATTCCGTTTCAGGCCACCGTCCGCCTGGAGATAAGGGAGCCCACACCCGTACCCAGAACACCGCTTCCGCGCACCTACGAGACCCTGACTATCTCATCACCCCGTCTAACTCCCGACGGCGGTGCGGTTGTTTTCGGTGCGCTTGGATTTCTCTGGAAGCAAAGTCTTGCTGGAGGCGCGGCAGAAAGACTGACGGACGACCGAGCCCTCGAGCGCGGCGCCGCAATATCCCCCGATGGTCGCCGCCTCGCGTATTTGCGCACGCTGGACGGACAACAGGAGGTTCGCGTCCTGGATCTCGCGAGCGGCGTCGGCCGTACGATCTATCGGGGACCATATTTCTGGCATGTCTCGTGGCATCCGGATGGCGAGATACTTGCCTTTGCCACGCGTGACTGGGACGGATTCTCGGTCGCCACTCTGGACCCTGCTGACTCCACCGCCGAGCCGACCGTCACGCGAGCCGGCACAGGGTTGTTCTCGCCGCGTCCCCACTTCTCGCCCGACGGACGGTGGTTGTACTACACCTTCGATGCCGCCGACACCGCCACAGTGGAGCGCCGTCCTGTCCGAGGGGATGCAGAGCCTGAGCCCGTGACCAGGCTACCCCGCCACCTCGCCGGCGTATTAGTCTCACCGGATGGACGATGGTTGGCCTTCCGCCGCAATACGGAAGTCTGGGTCGCACCTCTCAATGGCAATGGCGTCGAAACGGTTTCAGAAGAGCAAAGCCGCCAACTGAGTCCGACGGGCGGAGCTGGCTTTGCGTTCACACCCGACGGCCGAGCGATAATCTACAGCGCTGAAAGCAGTGTATGGATTCAATCTCTGGACGAAGACACCCGCCGGGAGGTGCCCATCCAACTCTTGGTGGAGCGGGAAGTGGCACCTCCCCTCCTGCTCAGACGTGTGCGTGTGCTCGACCACTCATCGGGCGCTTTCGGGCCGGAAGTCTCGATGTTCCTAGATGGTGGCCGTATTGCCTGGATCGATTCGCAGGGCGCCCGTGAGGTTCCCCTGGGGACGCGAGTCGTGGATGTTGAAGGGCGATACGCGATTCCAGGTCTCATCGACATGCACAACCATGTTGAGGCACCCTATTGGGGAGTCGATGGGTACCAGGAGGCGCAGATCGCCTACGGTGTGACCACGGTTCGTGACATGGGAGAGCCGCTCGAATGGGTCGCAGCGCTCGCGGAGCGATCCTCTCTGATTTCCAGCGCGGTTCCACGCTACCTCTACCCGGGTGACATGCTTATTGCTGGATGGGGAGGCTACCGCGAGAGCGCAACCTTGGTCCGCAGCGAGGACCAGGTTCGTTCTGGGATTCAACGCCATAAAAATGCTGGCGCGAGTTTCATCAAGCTACACCCGCCGCTTCCGTGGCCTTTGCAGCTCGCTGCCGCTGACGAGGCTCGGAGATCCGGACTTCCGATCGCAGCGCACGGCATGATTGCGCAGGAAATGGTGCGAGGCGTCACGCTCGGCTCCGCGTTTCTCGAGCATCTGGAGTCCTTCAGCCGATTCCACGGCGACGTGCAACAACTGCTGGCTAAGAGCGGTGCGTACTGGACACCGACCCTCGCCATCATGGGTGCGAGGGGAGCGCTCGCCGTCGAGGAGCCCGAGCGTTTGGCGGATGCCAAGTTCTGTGCCTTCTTCCCGGGAAGCTGTCGCCGCGACGTCGAAGGTGAGGAGTCTGAGCCTGATAGTACGGAGATTCGGTGGTACCGGATGCTATTGGAGAACATAGTAGGCGACGTCCGCGAAGCTCGCACCCGCGGCACCAACCTCCTCCTCGGAACCGATCGGCCCGACTACCCGGGATACGCCATGCACGTTGAGATGGAGTCGTTCGTGCGCGCGGGTCTCACTCCGGCTGAGGTCCTGAGGCTTTCCACCCGGGGCGCCGCCTCGGCGTTGGGAGTCGAATTGGATCTCGGCTCGCTCGAGCCGGGTAAGCTAGCGGACGTCGTGCTGCTTGATGCCAGCCCGTTGGAGGAGATCCGCAACACCGAGAGAATATGGCGGGTTATCAAAGGTGGTTGGGTATACGACCCGAACGAATTGCGACCTCAGGGCACCTAGCTCAAGAGTGTGCTCGAAACTGTGCTGACTTCCGCCAAGAACCTCCCATCTTGGCACACCGAGTGTGTGGGAAGATTTCTGGAGAAGTCGCTGAGCTACTGGGTTTTCCAGTAAGTGTTGCCAGCCGTGCGGCGCCTTTACTGATCGAGTGGTTCGAGAATACTGGTCCGGGCCGATAGCAGGGAGCACATCGTGGACGGCCGGGTTGGCATCTGACTAATAGCGTTAGCCGTGGTGATCTCGGGACGTGCTACGCTGCGTTCGCGCCTTTCGTGGCGGCGTTGCCGATGCCAAGCACGATGTCCTCGAGCTCAGTCGTGCAGCATGCGCTCCGGTGGGTCGTCCAGGTCGTCGAACTGGCCGCCGCGTACCGCCTTCACGAACAGGAACGCGAAGATCGCGCCGAGCAGAAGGGCGATCGGCAGGAGAAAGAAGATCGAGTTCATGTTCGCTCCCTCCTCATCGACACCTCGATGCGTGAGGAGCCCCAGATCACCATCGCGCTCGAGGCGGGCATGAGGATAGCCGCCACGAGGGGGTTGATCAAGCCGGCTGCGGCTGCGCTCACCGCCACTATGTTGTAGGCGATCGACCGCCGCTGGTTCCAGCGGATGGCCTTGCGGCACGCGTCCGCCACGCGGAACCCCTCCGCCAGCGGCTTCAGCGACCAAGTCGAGATCACGCCGTCCGCCACCAGGACGCTGCTCGCAGCTCCCGTCCCCATGGCGATCCCCACATCGGCGACGGCGAGGGCGGGTCCGTCGTTCAGGCCGTCTCCCGCGAAGGCTACTCGCCGACCGGCCGACTGAGCGCCCCGCACCCAGACCGCCTTGCCTTCCGGATCCACCTCGGCCCGCACGTTCGGGACTCCGGCTTCGGCGGCGATCCGCTCGGCGACGTCGGCGTGGTCTCCCGATAGAAGAACGATGTCCAGCCCGCGCTCGATGAACAGGTCGATAGCCTCAGCCGAGTCTCGGCGAACCAAATCCCCAAGGCGGATCCGGCCGACCTCGCCTTCCTCGCCCGACAGGGCAACCTCGCCGGGTCCGCTGGTGGCGAGCCGCCACTCCCGGCCATCGACTCGGCCCGTGACACCCTTTCCGGGCTCCTCATGTATCGCGTCGCCGCGTGGCAGCGGGATGTCCCGCTCGATCGCCTCGGTGACGATGGCGCGCGCGATCGGATGCATGCTGAAACGCTCGAGCCCGGCTGCGATCCGCAGTGTAGCGTCGTCCGCGCTGACTACCTTGAGATCGCCCTCCGTGACCGTCCCCGTCTTGTCCAGCCCGAGCGTGTCCACCTCCACGAGGTCGAGCAGCCCATCCGCAGAGCGAAACATCAGGCCCCGGCGTGCGGCCGCTCCCAGGCCCGCTGCCGCGGCAAGGGGCCGGGAAAGGGCGAGGGCACACGGGCAGGCGACGACGAGCACGGCGACACAGGCGCGGAGCGCCGTCGCGCCGTCCCCCGCGAGCAGCCATCCCATAGTGGTGAGCGTGGCCGCGGCGAGAGTGCCCGCCGTGAACCACGGAGCGATCCGGTCCGTGGAGGTGAGCCGCACGGGCCGGTCCGCCGCCGCCCTGAGCTCCGCCGCCATTCGCTGCAGCGTCGTCTCGTTGCCCACGCGCTCGACCCGGACGGTAAGCGCACCGTCGACGAGAACCGCGCCCGAAACTACCTCCCCGCCGCTGGAGACGATCACGGGCTCCGCCTCGCCGGTGATCAGGGCCATGCGGACGGTCGCTTCGCCTTCTGCAACGATGCCGTCGGCGGCGAATTCCTCGCCGGCGCCCACGTCGATCAGGTCGCCCGGAGCGAGTTCGTCCGCCGGGACAGTCTCGACCCGGTCTCCGACCCTGCGTCGGGCGGTGGCGGGAACGCTGGCGGCCAGGGATACGGCCGCCTCCGCCGCGCGACGCCGGCCCCGGCCCTCGAGCATGCGACCGGCGAGCAGGAGAGCGACGAGCATGGCCAGGGAGTCGAGGTACGTATCGGCCCGCATGATCGTGGCGACCAGACCGTGCACGTATAGGACGGCTATCGCGAGAGCGATCGGAAGGTCCATGTGCAGGACCCGGTTCCTGAGCCCCTGGATGGCCCCGGAGAAGAACGGCTCGGCACACCATAGGGCGACCGGTGTGGCGAGCAGGAGAGAAGCCCAGCGGAACAGGGCCGCGTACCGCTCCTCCATCACGGACACCCAGCCCAGGTACAGCGCGGCCGACATCATCATGATGTTGAGGGCGGATAGCCGAGCGCCGCTACCTTCCCGGCCAGAGTCGACAGATCGACCGCTTCGGGGTCCCAGCGCAGCGTGGCCCTACCCGTGGCGTAGCTCACACTCGCCTCGTGCACACCGGGGGTGCCCTGCAGTAGGTGCTCGGTGACCCACACGCACGAGGCGCAGCGCAGGCCGTCCACCACCAGCCGCACCTCGACGGATCCGTCTTCGCACACGTGCACGGGAACGGCGTCCCACCCGGGGCGAAGCGGGCCGGGGCGGGGCGCGTACTCGGCTCGCTCCTCGTAGTAGCGCTCGAGTCCGGCGTCCCTGATGATGGCGGCCGCGATCTCGCAGCCGTGGCAGCACCAGGTGTCTTCAGGACCCTCGACGGGTGTGCCGCAGTGCGGGCAACGAGACAGGTGGCGTGAAGCAGCAGCCGGCTCCGTCGACCGGTCGGGGTGTACGCTCACAGAGTCACCGTCGGACGAAGTGGGATCGGGGACGGGGTCGTTCCCCTCAGCGTTCTTCCGTGTGGTATGACGATACAACCTCGTCCTGCCCCGATACGGCGATGTAGATGAACACGGCGTTCATCAATATGACGATCAGCAACCCGATAATGATGACTGCGGGCCACAGGCGCTGGTCGAACTTACGGATCTGAATCGCCAATCTCCGCTCCGGTCTTGAACGTGGGGTGGAGAAGGACCTCGTCCTCACCGGCGCTGACGCTGACCTCAAAAGGTGTCGTTCTGCCGAGCTCCGACATCGGCGGGACACGCACGATCAGCGGGATCGTGCGTGACTCCGTGGACGGAATCTCGATCGGGCTCACCAGCGCCTCGGCGTCTTCCAGTCCGGACACCCCGATCTCGTACCGGACCGGCGTCTCGTTGGGGTCCTTGTTGATGATCTTGAGGAGGAACGTGTTCCGCGTTGAACCGTCCGAGTCCACCGTGAACAACGATCCCGGCGCCCGGTTGACCGATGCCTCGAACGGGACCCGTCGTGCGATCAGTATGCCCGCGGCCACGATGATCGCCAGAAGCAGCGACCCGTAGACGAACGTACGCGGACGCCAGCGGCGCGGCGTTCGGCCCTGCTCCTCGGCTATCGATCCGTAGGCCACGAGCGTCGGGTGCCCGAGCTTGCCCATTACGCTCTCACACGCGTCGATGCACAATGCACACTGGATGCACTCGAGCTGGAAGCCGTCCCGGATATCGATTCCCTGCGGGCACACTGCTACGCACTTGTTGCAGTCGATGCACCTTCCGTCCTGCGCGGCCTTCTTCCCGGCCTCGCGCGGCTCTCCACGCCTCGTGTTGTACGTGATGATGAGGGACTCGTCGTCCGCCAGGGCGCTCTGAAAGCGGGCGTACGGACACAGGTAGCTGCAGAACTGTTCGCGGAACCAGGTGAAGTCCCAGAACCAGAACAGGGAGATGATCGCCGTCAGCGAGTACTCCACGGGGCCGGCTTGGCCGGTCCACAGCTCCCGCGCGCCGGCGAAAATGCTCATCATCGCCATGGCCAGGAAGACCGACACGGCGAGGAACAGCAACCATTTGGCTCCCTTGCGCCAGGCCCGGTCGAACGTCCAGGCCTTGGCGTCGCGTCGCTTGCGGGTCAGGCGGTCGCCCTCGATCCACAGCTCGATTGGCCGGATCCAAGACTCTAAAAACACGGTCTGCGGGCACGCGTAACCGCACCAGACGCGCCCGAAGATGGCCGTGAAGAAGAACAGCGAGAACGCCAGGAACCACAGAATGAGAAGCAGGATGAGATTGTCGGACGGTGTGAAGATCTGGCCGAAGTGGTAGAAGCGGCGCGCCGGAAGGTCGATCAGGATCGCGGGATACCCGTTCATCATGATCCAGGGCACCGCGAGCAGCAGCAGGTGCAATGCGACGAAAGTCCAGCGACGGATCGTCGTGAACTTGCCTTTGATGGACTGCGGGTACACCCACTCCCGCGTGTGAGAAAAACCCAGCACCACTAACCCAGCCTTCGGCGGAAGCGTCGGCCTAGGGGGGCTTCCACCCCCGGGCCTCGGCTCACTCGCCGACGTATTCCGCGTTCTTGCTCAGCACGTAGGCCGCGACCTGGTTGATCTTCTCGGGCCCGAGGATCGGGCCCCAGGATAGCATGCCTTTCTCGACCACGCCATCCGTAATGATCCGGATCACGGTCTCCGAGTCGCTACCGTGGATCCACTCGTCATCGTTCAGAGCAGAGCCGATGCCTCCTTCGAGCTCGGCACCGTGACACGGCACGCAGTTCTGCGCGTAGATCGGCTCGCCCGCCGCGACGGCCTCGGGCGTGATCGCGAACGTGGTGGCAGCGGCAGCCTCCGCCGGCCAGCGCGCCTCGGCCGCCTGCATCTCGGCCGCGAGGCCTCTCTCCTGGGAGCGGTTCCCTATGAAATGGTAGTGAACGCCGTAAGCCAGGGCCCACACGATGGTGATCCACATGAGCCCCACCCACCAATCCGGCAGCGGGTTGTCGTATTCCTCGATGCCGTCGGATTCGTCCGCGTGGCCGAGAATTCGATTCGTGTCCTTGCTCAACTGTCGCCTCCCTCCTCGAAGGGGAGCCTGGCGGCATCTTCGAACTTCTGGCGGTTGGCGGGCCGGTAGGCATACCACACCCAGGCGAAGAAGCCGGCCATGAAGAGAATCGTCAT
>JBDHAS010000189.1:0-8693 GCA_039588015.1 Gemmatimonadota bacterium
GATGCGGAAAGCGAGCACGGCGGGGTCAGCGAGTTCGGCCGGCAGGTCATCGAGGAGATGAACCGGCTGGGTATCATGGTGGACGTGTCACATGCCTCGAAGCAGACAATGCTCGACGCGGCCAGGCTATCCAGAGCGCCGGTGATCGCTTCCCATTCCTCGGCGCGGGCGCTGACCGATGTGTCGCGAAACATGGATGACGAGCAGCTGCGCGCTTTGCGGCAAAACGGCGGCGTGATCCAGATCGTTGCGGTGGGCTCCTTCGTCAAGGACGAGGCGCCGGAAAAGCGGGACGCCATTCGCGCGCTTCGTGAAGAACTGGGTATAACGGGCTACCGTGCGTTCCGCACTCTCTCAGAGGAAGCACGCGCGGAATACGATAGCAGGCGGCGGGTGTTGGACGAGAAGTGGCCGCCGGCGACGCTCGGAGACCTGGTCGACCATATCGACTACGCGGTCAATCTGATCGGCATCGACCATGTTGGCATCAGCTCCGACTTCGACGGCGGCGGCGGGGTCGAGGGATGGCGCGATGCAAGCGAAACCCTCAGCGTCACCGTCGAGCTGGTGCGCCGCGGCTATTCGGAAGAGGAGATCAGAAAGCTCTGGGGAGGGAACCTGCTGAGAGTCTGGCGGGAGGTCGAGCGCGTCGCTGCGGAGACTCAATCCGGGGGCTGATCAGCTACTGCGACTCCGCTCCGTACCGTGAGGGGCGACGGCCCAGGACCGACGTTGCCTCCGACCGCGGAATTCGCGAGCACGGGCCGCGGTGGGACGAAGTGTCCCGACCGCGCGCGGCGCGCGTCCACGACTACCATTCACCCCTTCCGGGTATGTGCCGATACGCCCAAAAACAGTGGCGAGTTGAGCTAATACCCACCCAGGGCGGCAGCCCAAAAGACTCGATCTTGACGGGCACAAATCGTGCGTATTGATTCCCGGCCAGTTCAGACACTACAACCGCGGTTGAAAGCCAACGGTTGCCTCGACCCGGGAGTCAGCAAGTGATGAACGATCGGTCGCTGGCCGCCAGCACGCCCACACCGGAAGATCGGGACAAGGTAACGGCCAAGCTGTGCGACCATTTCGCAGCCGGCCACCTTGAGTTGGACGCGTTGGAACAGAGGCTGGCGGCGGTGGACGAAGCCGGCAGTGCTGCCGAGCTCAGCAAACTCACCGGCGACCTGCCTGTACTGGTGACGCCGCAACCGCCGGCCGTTGAGCCGCCTGCGGGCACGGGCTGGGCGCTGGCGTTCATGGGCGGTAGCATGCGCAAAGGAATGTGGGCACCGCCGAGGCGTTTGAATGCCTTGGCTGTCATGGGTGGGGTGGAGTTGGACTTCCGCGATGCGCGACTGCCGGCGGGCGAGACTCGCGTCAATGCGGTCGCCTTGATGGGCGGCGTCGAGATCATCGTCCCGCCCGGGCTTCGCGTGACGGTTCGCGGGCTTCCGGTAATGGGGGCGGTGGATCAGCAGATGGATCAGGTGACGGATGCGCACAATCCTGATGCTCCGCACCTGAAGATCACAGCGCTGGCCTGCATGGGTGGGGTCGAGATCAAGACGCGTCCGAGCGAGAGGGCCTAGGGAATAGAGTCCCAGCGAGAGAGATGAGACGATGAAGATCGGAGTCCCAAGGGAAATCATTGAGGGCGAACGGAGAGTCGCTCTGGTGCCGAAGGAAGTAGCCAAGCTGGTCGAGGCTGGATTCGAGGTGCAGGTCGAGTCTGGCGCCGGGGAGGCGTCCTACTACGCCGACATGACCTACAAGGAGGCGGGTGCCTCCATCGTCGACGGGGCCCAGGCCGCTTACGACGCCGATGTCGTCATGAAGGTCAGGAAGCCAGAGCTCTCTGAGGTCGACATGATGAAAGAGGGCACGGTGCTTGTTGGCTTTCTCGAGCCGCTGACCAGCCCCGATCTGGTGAAGAAGCTGACGGAAGCGAAAGTCACCAGCGTTGCGCTGGAGACGGTGCCGCGGATCAGCCGGGCGCAGAAGATGGACGCGCTCTCGTCCCAGGCCAACATAGCCGGCTACAAGGCGGCGCTCATCGCTGCGGACGCGTTACCCAAGTTCCTGCCTATGTCGATGACAGCCGCGGGGATGATTCCGCCGGCAAAGGCGCTGATCCTCGGAGTCGGCGTCGCCGGCCTGCAGGCGATCGCGACGTGTCGTCGTCTCGGCGCTTCCGTTGAGGCCTACGACATTCGTCCGGCGACCAAGGAAGAGGTGAAGAGCCTTGGGGCGAAGTTCGTCGAGATCGAGCTGGAAGAGCAGGAGCTCGAGGACGCCGGCGGTTACGGAAAAGAAGTCTCGGAGACGTCGGCCGCGAGACAGCAGGAAGTCCTGGCGGAGCATATCAAGGCCGCCGACATCGTGATCACTACGGCCGCCGTCCCGGGCAAGAAGGCGCCGATTCTGGTGGAAGAAGACGCGGTGAAGGGGATGAGGGAAGGCTCGGTGATCGTGGACCTGGCGGCGGAAACGGGCGGAAACTGCGCGCTCACCGAGGCCGGGAAGACCGTGGTGAAGTACGGAGTGGCGATTCACGGTCCTGCCAACCTGGTGAGCGAGATGCCGGTGGACGCCAGCAGCTTGTATGCACGGAATATCACCACTCTGTTCAACGAATTTGTGAAGGACGGCGAACTGAACGTCGACTTTGAAGACGAGGTTATCGCCGGCAGCTGCATCACACACGGCGGTGAAGTCGTGAACGAGCGCGTCAAGGCGCTCCAGTGAGGTACTGACGATGCCTGAAGCACTACTCAACAACCTGTACATCTTCGTGCTCGCGATGTTCACCGGGTTCGAGGTGATCACGAAGGTCCCCCCGTTGCTGCACACGCCGCTCATGTCTGGGTCGAACGCGATTTCGGGTATTTCGGTGGTCGGGGCGCTGATCATCACGGCGGCGGCTACGGAAGCCGCGCTCCCAGGCATCTGGGGCGGCAATACGCTCATCCTCGTTCTGGGCGTCATCGCGGTGACGATGGCAATGATCAACGTGGCGGGCGGATTCTTGGTGACCGACCGGATGCTCGAGATGTTCAAGAAGAAGCCGGCCGATACCGGTGGCGACAAGTCCTAGCCACACTGTCGTGCGCGGCGATTTGAAGTTGCAAACTTAGCTCTGCGGATTTGAGATCATGGATTTCTTCACTCTTGCTAACCTGAGCTACTTGGTTTCGGCGGCGCTCTTCATCTTTGGCCTGAAACGCCTTCAGTCGCCGACGACGGCTAGGTCGGGGAACTTCATGGCAGCGGCCGGTATGGCGATCGCTATCGTCGTCACGCTGCTGGAGACGAACTTCGCCAACTGGCAGATGATCTTGGTGGGCGGCATCATTGGCGCGCTCATCGGATCGATCTCTGCTCGTGCCGTTCAGATGACGGCCATGCCTCAGATGGTCGGTATCTTCAATGGCTTCGGTGGCGGCGCCTCGGCGCTGGTCGCCGTCTCGGAGTTCCTCCGATACATGGGCGACCCGACCACCGCCATGGCGGCGGACGCCGGTGTCAGCATCGTGCTCGGCACTCTGATCGGCGCCGTGACCTTCTCGGGCAGCATGATCGCCTTCGCGAAGCTCCAGAACCTGATGACGGGCGCGCCGATAACATGGCCGCTTCAGAAGACGACGAACTCCGCACTGCTGATCTCCATTCTCGCGCTCGGTGCTTACGTGATTTACTTCGACATGAACCTGACCGTCTTCTTGGTTCTGTTGGGGTTGGCGCTGGTGCTGGGCATCACCTCGGTAGTGCCAATCGGCGGCGCCGACATGCCGGTGGTGATCTCGCTGCTCAACTCCTATTCAGGGTTGGCCGCGGCGGCTGCCGGGTTCGTGGTCAACAACAACGTCCTGATCATCGGCGGCTCGCTGGTCGGCGCTTCCGGCCTCATTCTCACCAACATCATGTGTGTGGGGATGAACCGCTCGCTGGCGAACGTGCTGTTCGGTGCCGTGGGCACGGCGGACGTGGTTGCCGGCAGTGTGGGGGCCGGCGCGGCGGCCGGTACGGTGCGCGACGTCTCCGCCGAAGAGGCGGCGATGATCCTCGCGTACGCGAACTCGGTGATCTTCGTTCCCGGCTACGGTATGGCGGTGGCGCAAGCGCAGCACGCGGTTCGCGAGCTTTCCGACGTGCTCAAGGACCGGGGCGTGGACGTGAAGTACGCGATCCACCCAGTCGCGGGACGGATGCCGGGTCATATGAACGTGCTATTAGCCGAGGCGAACGTCCCATACGACGAGCTCTTCGATATGGACGACATCAATCACGCGTTCCCCACGACCACCGTTGCGGTGGTGATCGGGGCAAACGACGTGGTCAACCCGGCTGCGCGCCACGATACCACGAGCCCCCTGTACGGGATGCCGATCCTGGATGTGGACGAGGCGGAACATATCATAGTGTTGAAGCGGAGCATGAGGGCAGGGTTCGCCGGCGTGGAAAACGAACTCTTCTTCCACCCGAAGACGATGATGCTCTTCGGTGATGCGAAGGATTCGATGACGAAGCTCGTGACCGGGGCGAAGGCTGCGTAGGACGCGATACACGATCTAGGAGGGGGAAACGGTCCATGTGGCTTCGGCTCTTGGTCCCGCTGACGTTGATGTGGCCGATTCTGGCACTGGCGGCTGAAGGAACGGCGCTGAACCGCTACCGAGGAACCGCTGCAAGAGAGTTACTGGCGGTGGGCTTCTGTTGCGCGGCCTACTTCCTCGTGTGGATAGCCCTGGATCGCATCCTTGAAGCCGCTTTCGGAGCGCTCGCCGGAATCGTCGTATCCACGGTGCTCTCGCTCGGCGCGATTCCGCTCTTGCTCTATCTGGGCTTCAAGATCTTCGCGGTGAAGCCGGCGGTGCCCGACGAAGCGCACTGAAAATCGTACTCCCCGGTACCGCGAGTATTCGTCCAGGTGGTCCGTCCAGTCCGGTAGCACCAGCATTTCGAACAGCCTCAACAGTTCCGAGCTGATCCAATCCCATCCCCAACATCGCTCCTAGCCTACACTTGACGGAAGGGTTAACGCTGTTACATTAACGCCGTAAACTTTACGTTGTTAACCCAAGGAGACGTGGGATAATGCAGAGAATTGCAGAACCTTTGCGGCGCACCGACACCGAGACGGCGATCCTGGAGGCCGCCCGAGACCTGCTGGCCGACGGCGGGTTGGACGCGCTTTCTATGCGCGCCGTAGCGGCCCGTGTCGGTGTGAGCGCCACGGCAATCTACAACTACTTCGAGAACAAGCGCGCGCTGGTAGAGCGGGTGATCTCCATCGGATTCGAGCGCTTCGACGACTATCTCCGCGAGGCCGTCGTCGATCGTCCCAAGGGATCGCGCGAGCGGCTGCGGTCGCTCGGCGAAGCGTACATCCGCTTCGCTTTGGAGAATCGCGCCTACTTCCGCGTCCTGTTCGCCATGCACGCGGACCTGCCTCAAGAAATCGAGGAGCTTCCTGAAGGCGGCGGCTACAGCCTCTTCCGGCAGTCGGTGGTCGACGCGATGGAGGTCGGCACAATCAGGCAGGCGGACCCGGATCTAGTGGTGCTGTACCTGTGGACCCACGTGCATGGGCTGGTAACGCTGCTTCTGGGCTGCAAGCCGGAGGCGCGCTGCAGGCACTCGGGCGAGGATCTCAACGCGCATGACTTGTTTGCACGCTTCGCCGAGTTCGTGCATTTCGGCTTGCAAGCGCAAGAGGCTAGCGTTGTCGAAACGGGTTTCGCCGCGACCTCGTAGGTCCAATAGCGAGCCCCCCCGTCTCCGTAATCAATGAGTCTTGTTGAGGGAGAACCAAAGTGTTGAAGATACTCAGACTCTTGCGCCATGGGCTCGCGGTTGGGCTCGGCCTTGCCGTATCGGTCGCCAGCCTTCCGGCGCAGAGCAATGATGGCGCGGCCTACTCGCTGCAGGAAGCGATTGGCTTGGCGCTTGACAGCAACCGAGATCTTCGCGACGCGCAGCTAGGCTTGATGGGCGCCGATCAGCAAGTTCGCGAGGCATGGGGCAGCCTGTTCCCGACTATCGATGGCTCGGTCGGCTATCAGCGCAACCTGGCCATTCAGGAAGCGTTCCTCCCGGCGATCATTTTCGACCCGAACGCATCGCCAAACGAACTGATCCCGGTTCGCTTTGGAGCCGACAACAACTGGTCGGCCTGGCTGTACGTGACGCAGCCGATCTTCGATGCCGGTGCGTTCATAGGAGTCGGTACGGCTGGCCGCTTTCAGAGCCTGCAGCGCGAGATGGTGAGAGGGCAGGCCCAGCAGGTCGCGTCGCGCGTCCGTCTAGCCTACTACCAGGCGCTGCTGGCGCACGAGTTCGTCCGGGTTACCCAGGAGAGCGTCACCAGGACAGAGCAGACCTTGCGCGAGACCGAGGGCATGAACCGAGCCGGGCTCGCCAGCAGCTATGATGTTCTACGTTTGCAGGTACGCTTGGCAAACCTCAGGCCGAACCTGAAGCGCGCGAGCAATGCGGCGGCGGCAGCCGAACGCACTCTCTCGGTCGAACTGGGGTTGGATGAGGTCACGCCCGTCAGGGTCGCCGGGCAGCTCCGCGATATCAATCTCGTATCGCTGGACTCGAACGAAGGGGCGAACCGGGAGCTTCTACACCTGGTCGGTTTCCGCAACGCATTGACAACGTCATTCGAGTCGCTCTACGAGCTGGCGCGCAGAATGCGCTCGGATTTTCGCCAGGCTCAACTCAACGTCGAGTTGGAGAACGCGCGGCTGAAACATGAGCAAACGAGCCGCTATCCGCGTATCAATGCGTTCTTCAACGCCGGACTGATCTCACAGGAAGACGGAAGCCCCAACTTCTTCGGCGAAAACGAGAGGCAGCGGACGACCAGCGCGGTGGTGGGTGTGTCGCTGGAAGTGCCTATATTCCAAGGCTTTCAACGATCGGCGCGCATCGAGCAACGCAGGATATCGCGCCAGCAAGCTCAGGTCCAACTGGACCTGCTGGAGCGGGAGGCAGCCAACCAGATTCGCACGGCCCTCGAGGCGCTCGAGGAGGCGCGTGAACGGGCCGCGGCTCAAGGACAGGCCGTGAGCGAAGCCAGGCGCGGTTTCGATATCGTGACGGCTCAGTACCTGGCAGGTGTGAGCTCGCAACTCGAGGTGACCGAAGGCGAAGTGCTGTTGCGCGAATCGGAGTACGCCTACGCGGAGGCCGTCTTCGACTACCTGGCTGCTCAAGCCGAACTGGATATCGCCGTTGGCGTCGTCCCGCTGGTCGACGTGCCCACTCCTGCCGAAGCAGGGGTGAGTATTTCAGAGTGACACTTCAGGGAGAGGGCTCGGCCCGTAATGATAGACACGAAGCTGTACAGTACTGTTTCGCTGGTTTTGGCTCTAGCGCTGGGCGCTATGACAGTCGGCTGCGATCCTTCATCGCAAGCGAGCGAGGCGGAAGCGAACGATCAGTTCGTCAAGGTGGTCAACGTCGAAGTAACACCGATCACCCTGACCGACTTCACCGCCTACATACGTCTGACGGGTCAGGTGGAAGCGCTGAATGATGTGATTGTGAGCGCCGAGGAGAGCGGTGTGATCGAACGCCTCTTCGTGGAGAAGGGCGCGCTCGTACGGAAGGGGGCGGCGATCGCCAAGATCGCGCCTGTGGGAAGACGAGCAGATCGGCAGCGAGATCAACTACCTGGAAGCGAAGTACCAGGCGCAGCTGCAAGAGGCTCGTCTGGACTTCCTTGAAGCCAGGCTCGAGCGCACCGTGATCACGGCACCTATCTCCGGGGTTTTTGATGAACAGTACGTGGATGTCGGCGAGATGGTGGCTCCGGGCACGCGCGTGGCGCGGGTGGTCGAAGTCGACCGCGTCAAGGTCACGGGCGGGGTGCCGGAGCGGTTTGCCGCTGCGGTTCAGCGCGGTGATACGGCGCAAATCTCGTTCGAAGTACTGCCGGACGAGGTATTCCTCGGCATGATCGGCTTCGTAGGCAGTACGGTTGATGAACGCAACCGCACGTTCCCGATCGAGATCGTGATCGACAATCCGGGCGGCCTGGTCAAGCCGCAGATGGTCGCCAACGTGCTCGTAGCCCAGAGCCGGTTGCAGAACGTCGTCGTCGTACCGCAGTCGGCGATAATGCGCACGGAGAACGGCTACGAAGTCTACGTAGTCGGCGAGCAGGACAGCGCTGAGGTCGCGACGACGCGTGCGGTTCGAATCGGTCCGATGTATGCCAATCAGGCTGTTGTCGAAGAAGGTTTGGCCGAAGGAGACCGGTTGATCGTCCGCGGCCAGCAGCTGGTCGAAGTCGGCGATCACGTGCAGGTCGTGAATTCGAATCGGGAGATAACTCAGGCCAACTAGGCCTGAAGTCTGGAAACAGAGACGACCGGGGTACCGACGGACACGGCGTGTTCAAGGAATTTTGGCTCACGTCGTTCGCTGTGGATCACCCGACCAGCGTGCTCGTACTGATGATAATGGTAATCATCGCGGGCTTCATCTCCTATATACGGGTTCCCAAGGAAGCGGCTCCTGAAATCACCATACCGATCGTGGCGGTGAACACGATCTATCCTGGCGTGGCTCCGGAAGACATAGAAACGCTGATCACGCGCGAGCTCGAGGATGAGCTCAACAAGATCGGCGACGTCAAGGAGATCACGTCTACATCGGTCGAGGGGTATTCGAGCATCACCGCC
>JBDHAS010000190.1:0-7726 GCA_039588015.1 Gemmatimonadota bacterium
CCGCTAGAGCAGCCCGCGCACGTAACCTCCGTCGATTTGGATGGTGGTGCCGGTGATGTACGCGGCACACTCCGAGGCGAGAAACGCTACCAGGTCGCCCAGCTCCTTCGGGTCTCCCATGCGGCCGGCCGGGATGTTGCCGACGAGTCCTGTCATCACTTCTTCGACGGTATTGCCCGAGTCCAGGGCGCGCTTCTCCGCCAGCTCCGAGACCCGGTCGGTGACCATGTAGCCCGGGCAGACCACGTTGACCGTGATGCCGTCGCTGGCGAACTCCTCTGCGACGGTCTTGGCGTAGCCGACCACGCCCGGCCGGCAGGTGTTGGAGAGGATCATGCCCGGTAGGGGCGACTTCACCGACACGGAGGTCATGCAGATGATCCGGCCCCAGCCGTTGCGCCTCATGTAGGGTAGCGCCGCCTGCGACATGCGAATCGTACTCAGCAGGCTGAGCTCCAGCGCTTCGCTCCAGGCGTCCGGTGGTGTCTTGGAGCTGATCGTCGCGGGTGGTCCACCGGCGTTGCACACCAGAATGTCCAGCTTGCCGAGCTCTTTCACTGTGGCCTCGACGAACTCCTTGGGGCCGGATTCGGTAGCCAGATCGCACGGGTAGGCGAAGATCTCGCGACCGGAGGCGCGGTTCAACGCGAGCCCGGTGTGCTCGAGCTGCTCCTTACCGCGGGCACAGATCGCTACGCGGGCACCCTCACGAGCCAACGCCCAGGCGACGGCCTTGCCGAGACCCGTGCTGGCACCGCCAACCGCCGCGACTTTGCCTTCGATACCGAGATCCATGGAGCACCTCCGGACTGCGGCGCTTGGGAAGCGCCGGGATGGGGTCGTCGTTCTTTGAGCCGGTAGGCGCGAACCTACGAGCCCGATTCGCCCGCGCAAGACTGCCCTCGAGTTTCGGCGACGACGCCACAGTTGACACGCTTTCGCGCGCGTCCAAGTGTACGGAGTCCCGAACTGCAGAAATAGGAGCCGCCATGCGATTGATGAACGTCCTACTCGCCTTGGGCGCTGTGGCGGGAGCTGTCGTGTTCGTGTTGTTCTACGACTCAGCCTTCCCGGCCGCCGCCATCGATCTCGATCTCTCCCGCAGCGAAATACGCGCTCGCGCGGACGACTACGTGCGAGAACGCGGCATCGACCCCGACACCTTCAAGTCGGCGCTGACGTTCGAGGTGGACGGCGAGGCGGCTGTCTTCCTGCAACGCGTGTTGGGTCTACAGGAGACTTCGCGAATCGCGCGCGAACAGTTGGCTCTCTGGAACTGGCGAGTCCGCTGGTTCCGCTCCGGCGAGAAGGAGGAGTTCATCCTGCGGCTGACGCCGGACGGGCGGCCACTGCGCTTTCATCACGCGATCCCGGAGGCGGCGGCGGGCGACTCCCTCAGCCAGGACTCGGCCCTGGCGATCGCCGCGGCGTTCGTAGGTGAGCGGCTGGACATCGATTTGGCGGGGTGGCGGCTGGAGGACCAGTCGACTCAGACGCGCGACAACCGTCTCGATCACTCGTTCACATGGGAGAAGATCGGCTCGGAAATCGAGTGGCGGCCAGACGACCCGGAGGCGGGTACGGGATCAACGCGTCTCGCCGTCGGGATCTACGGCTCCGAGATCGGGTCGTTCAGCCAGTACATCGACGTGCCCGAGATGTTCAGCCGCGAGCAGAGCAAGGAAACGTCAGTTGGTAGCTTGCTGAGCCTAGTGAGCTTCGGTCTGTCGTTCGCATTCATCATCATCGCTCTCGTGCTCGCCATCGTCCTGTACAAACGGGATCAGATTCGCTGGCGTCCCGGCCTCGTTTTGGGTGTGGTGTTGGGGGTGAGCGTGGTGCTCGTCGGCTTGCTCAGCTACCCGGTCATCAAGTCGCTTTACGTGACCGAGATCGGATACCCGGTCTTCGCCGCGATGGGCTTGGCAGCCGCGATCATGGTGGGGGTTGTTCTTGGGCTGGCCACCTGGGTGACGGCGGCAGCCGGCCAGTCGCTGGCATCTGAGAGCTTCGCCGAGAGCCTGAGAGTGTTCGGCGAGTGGGTAAGCGGCCGCTTCTTCAGCAGAGCGGCGGCGATCGAGACGCTGCGGGGCTACGCCATTGCGCTAGCGTTCTTGGGTTACGTGACGGTCTTCTACCTGGTGGGTGTGCGGTACCTGGGGGTCTGGCTGCCGGCGGACAGCCCGCACAGTCAACTGCTGAGCATGTACCTACCGTGGCTGGTACCGCTGCTGATCGCGACGCAGGCGAGCGTTAGCGAGGAGGTGATGTATCGCCTGTTCGGGGTCTCGGTGTTGAAGCGGTACTTGAAGTACACGTTCCCCGCCCTACTGATACCGGCGATGATCTGGGCGTTCGCGCACTCGACCTACCCGGTCTACCCCGTCTACGTTCGCGGCATCGAGCTCACGATCGTGGGCCTCGTCTTTGGCTGGGTCTTCATCAAGTACGGCCTCGTGGCGATGTTCGTCGCGCATTATGCGATCGACGCCATCCTACTGGCGATGCCATTCCTCAAGACGGCTGGCGGGGAGTACGTAGGCTACGGGGTCGCCGCGATGTTCTTCGCGGCGCTGCCGCTGGTGGTCCCGCTCATAGCGTGGCGACGGCCGCCGGATTCGGACGAACGGCTAGCGGCTAGGTCCGTCACTCACCGGTAAACTGTCACTCACCGGTGGACTGTCGGGGACCGGGCTCGGAACGGGCTCCTCCTCTGGCTCCGGGGTCGGGTCGCACGCCCAATCCGCCAACTGTGCCGATGAACGTTCGACGGCCTGCCAGGCCCTGGCGCGCCCGAGATTCCAGGTTCGCCAATCCGTCTCCAACGGTGGCGTCCAGCGGTCCAGCAACCTGTGCGCGACGACGCACCGATCGTCCTCGCTCAGCTGCGGAAGCGCCGCGACCAGGGTCGGAACGGCATCGCCGCTCAGCGATGCTGCGTATAGCCCGTCGAACTCTTCGCCTTCGAGCGCACGCGTCGTGTTGAGTTCGGCGATGAAGGCGTCGGGGCTCATCATGTTGACGGCTCCAACAACAAACAGACCGGCGATCACGGCTCCCGTCGCGAAGGCACCGCGGCGGCCGCGAAGCACGCTGGCGGCAAACCAACCCAGCACGATCGCCAACCAGGCCATGAACGCGGTCGCGTAGAAGCGCTGCTCGGTTAGGCCGTAGACGCTCTGGTAGAGCATCATCCGCTTCACCGCGGAGATCATGATCACGAAGAGAAGCAGCACCAGCACGCCGGCCGCCAGGCGAAAAGTCAGCTTGCTCCTTTCATCCGCCTCGGCGAGCACCCATTCCGCCGTCAGTAGCAGCGGAAGTACGAGCGCTACGACGACCACGAGTTCGAAGAACCCTCGTCGCGCGTACTCGGAATACGTGAGGCCGACGGTCTCCTCGACTAGCGACGCGTCGCCAAAGAGATAGCGCAGCTGTACTACTACGAACGTGAGGAAGAGAAGATTGATGAGGGCGAGCGGTAGGGCGACCTCTATGACGCCGAGGGCCGGCCGCTCGACCTGAAGGTCTCCCAGCTGCGGTCGGCTCACTCTCAGCATCAGCAACAAGAAGCCCCAGACCACCCAGGCGAAGAAGGCGGTGAGAACTCCGTGGGAAAACACCTCCTCGATATCGAAGTCGAAGACATCCGTCACGATCTGCTCGAAGACGGCGTCCGCTGCCATTAGCAGGCCGCCGAAGACGAACAGTAACGGAAAAGAGATGAGCAGCCCCAGAGCCGCCGCGCGGCCGTACCTGAGCCACGTCGACTGGGGCGCGGCGGCCAGGCGCACGTCGCTCTTCGTCAGGTAGAGAGCGCCGGCGGCCGCAGCGGCCGCGGAGTTCGCCATACCGCGCACGTAGTCGAGAACGCCCCAGGTCCGGGCGCGCGCGCCCTCCAGTTGCAGAACCCAGATGGTGAAGCAGGCGATCATGGCAACGAAGTTGAATGCCTTCACGCCGGGAGCATCACGCCAGGCGAATCCGAGGGCGAATAGAACGGCGAGGATCGCGGGCCAGGGCAAGGTAGGTGTCCCTTCGACTTGGTGGCGGGCTGCCAGGAACAACACCGCCGCCACCAGCGCCAGGATCCAGAGCGACAAGTTGATGCCCCAGGGGCCGGCCCGCAGCAGAGCGTCTCCGAGGATTCCGAGTAGCAGTCCGCCGCCGAAGATGTAGGCTGGGAGCTTGGATCTGTCGTTCATCGTTGCTTCCTTCTAGTCACCGCGCATCAGGCGGATGAGGTCTTCCATGCGGTCGAGGTAAACTTCAAGAGCGCGGCGACCGCTTTTTGTCAGCGTGTATTCCGTCTTTGGCACCCTGCCCACGAACGACTTGGAGCACGTCACGTAGCCGGCCTCCTCCAGCTTTCGCGCGTGCACGCTCAGATTTCCATCGGTGATCTCGAGCACGTCCTTGAGGTCGTTGAAGGTCATCGATTCGTTGACGGCCAGAGCGCTCATGATTCCCAGCCGCACGCGTTGGTGAATGACTCGGTCCAGATCGGGAGCGGCGGACGAACCTCGTCCGGCAGCGCGGCCCGGTCCTGAAGGGGGTCCTCCTTTGCTGGTCCGTTCTCCGCTCATGGAGGATGTACGGCTAGCCGCCGTATCGGCGGGCGATGAAGACGCCGAAGACGATGTTGATGCCGCCGAAGCCGGCGGCCAGGAATGCATCGCCCCAGCCGGCCGGAGCGATCAAAGCCACGACGCCCATCAGCATGTAGCACAGCCCCATGACCGGAACCGCCCGCACCGAGAAAGCTCCTCCGGTCATGATCCCGGTCCCGTACAACAGGAGCCAGGTACCGGGTATGATCTCGACGTGCCCGGCCGAGTAGAAGACGGCCGTCAGCACGGCTCCGGCGATGAGGGGCGGACAGAGGCCAAATACGAAGCGTGCGCCGGCGCCGCGCAGCAGCGGAGCTTTCAGCAGGCTGGCTTTGCGAATCATCGTCCCGACCCCGATGGCAAGGGCGAGGACGGCCTCGGCCAGCCAGGTGAGCAGCCAGGCCAGGTCGGTAGACTGCTGTGCCGCCAGCGCCGAGGCGGCTAGTGCGGTGAGCCCCATGAGCGCGGTTCCCCAGCCGGGCACGGCGGTGAAGGCGCTGGCGCGCGTCAGGGTCTCGCGGATGAAACGGAGGTCCTCCAAAGCGCGGGCTGGATTGTCGGGAGGTGGGGGCGGGGGCGAGCTCTGGTTTTCCGGTGGTCGCGTACTCATAGGTCGAAGATAGGAGTTGCAGTTGGTGGTGTCAAGTACTTTACTTTATAAAGTAATGGTTAGAAAGTCCTTGCGCTTCGGGTGACTTCGGGTTATATTCGGTATCCCAGAGCGGAGGAGGCACCCCACTCCCCCCACCTTACGAAGAGACCCCTCCGCTCTGGCCCCCACCTTCGGGTGGGCTTTTTTGTCGCCATGATATACGGGTTTTGTTCGGGTCTGCCATGTCTTCGTACGCCGAGCTCCATTGCCACTCCGCCTTCTCTCTGCTCGACGGCGCCTCCACGCCGGAAGCGCTGGTGCGGCGGGCCGTGGAGCTGGGGATCGTTGCTCTGGCCCTCACGGACCACGACGACCTGGGCGGCATCGTGCGGTTCAGTCAGATGGCACGGGATGTTGGGTTGGAGGCGATCGTGGGAGCGGAGCTGACGGTCGTGGCATCGGAGGCTGAGGCTTCCCTCAGTCATATCACCCTGCTGGCGCGAACCGCCGAGGGATACGCCAACCTATCGGAGCTTGTCACACGCGCGCGCATGGACGAGGCGCCGGCGGCGTCCGGCAAATGGGCTCCTAACCGAGGCCGGCCGCGCGTCAGCTGGGACGACCTGGCGGAACTCGGAGGCGGGCTATTGGCGCTGACCGGTTGCCCTCAAGGCGAACTGGCGCGGCGGGTCCGGGCCGGAGATGGGAAGGGAGCCCGGGAGCTACTCGACTATCTACGCGGCGTCTACGATGGCTACGTGGCGGTGGAGATCTGGGATCATGCGCTGCCGGAGGAGCGCGAGTTGGCGGATCGCCTGCTGGAGCTGGCCGATCGCCGTCGGTTGCCGGCGGTGGCGACGAACGACGTGCACTACGCCACGCCGTCGGGTCGGATCGTCCACGATGTGCTGACCTGTCTGCGCCACCGGGTGACGCTTGACGAGGCGGGCACGCGGCTTCGCCCCAACGGCGAGTGGTACTTGAAGCCGCCGTCGGTCGTGTGGCGTCGCTGGCAACGCCGCCCCGACGTGGTCGAGAACACCCTCGCCGTGGCGGCCGAGTGCGCGTTCCGACTCGCCGACCTTTCGCCGGCAATGCCGGGGTTCCAGGTGCCGAGCGGGATGACGCGGCAGAGCTTCCTCGAGTCGCTCGTCTGGAAAGGCGCGGTGGAGCGGTATAGCGGCGCCGCCGGTCAGCGGCAGAACGGCGACCCGATTCGCGTCATGACCTCGGGGCAAGATGGGCGTGGGAGGGAAGCACCGGGCGAGCCGTCTTGCTTCATGTCGCGGGTCCGGTCGGGCACGGAGGAACCCCCTCGCTTCATGTCGCGGGGGACGGTCGGGGGTGAAGGATGCCCTCGCTTCATGTCGCGCTGTGTCGGGCCAGAATCGAGCACGGGCCCGGGCGCTCCAAATGTCCGCTCGTGGCATCCTCCACCCCCTCCCTCTCGCGGTGGGGGCTCCGCCGTGCCCTCCCTACGCGATACAGCGAGCGATCCACGGACGGTCTCTCCACCGCGGACGACAGGGTGCGACCAGGAAGTGGCGGGCGATCCTCGGGCAGACCACTCGCCGCTAAAGCGAGGGCGCGGCCGGGATGCGGCAGCGGATCCCTCGCTCCCGACCAATCCTCGCGAGAACGGAAAGTCGAAGCTCACACAGGACGTGCGGCGCCAAATCCGGCACGAGCTCGAGGTGATCGAGCGGCTGGACCTGGCCGGGTACTTCCTCACCGTTTGGGATATCGTGCGCTTCGCGCGGCGGCGGGGGATCCTGCTGCAGGGCCGGGGGTCCGCCGCCAACTCGTGCGTCTGTTACTGCTTGGGGATCACAGCGGTGGATCCCATCAAGTTCGAGCTGCTGTTCGAGCGCTTTCTGTCGGAGGAGCGCGGCGGCGCTCCCGACATCGACCTCGACATCGAGCACGAAAGGCGCGAGGAGGTCCTCCAATACGTCTACGAGAAATACACCCGCGGGCACGCGGCGATGGTGTGCGAGGCGATCACTTACCGCGGCCGTTCCGCCGTTCGCGATGCCGCCCGGGTCCTCGGGTTCTCTACCGATGTGGCCGACGGATTGGCATCCGAGGCAGATCGGCGCGAAGCGGCGGATGCGGCCGGCGCGTTGGAGGGCGGCGGCCTGACCGCCTGTGGGCTCGATCCGTCGGATCGTCGTGTTCAGGCGCTGATTCACGTTGTGCGCGGCCTCGACCAGCTGCCTCGCCATCGCTCGATCCACGTCGGCGGTTTCGTGCTCACCGAGGGCGAGCTCTCGCATGTCGTGCCCATCGAGCCGGCGGCGATGAAGGACCGCACCGTCATTCAGTGGGACAAAGACGACCTCGAGTTCGCCGGCCTGATCAAGATCGACTTGCTGGGTCTCGGTATGCTCAGGAGGCGGACACGGTAGGTGTCTTCCAGGTCGAGAGCCGTGCCCAGATGAATTCGCTGCCGCGACTCAAGCCCGAGACTTTCTATGACCTGGTGGTTCAGGTGGCGCTGATCCGGCCGGGCCCGATTCAGGGC
>JBDHAS010000191.1:0-9512 GCA_039588015.1 Gemmatimonadota bacterium
GCGCATCTTTCCCGTTTGGGCCGACTCGTTTCAAGACCGAGAGGCGCGCCTGACTCCGTTCCCGCTTCGGGACATCATGGTCGGCAACGTCGGCGGCGGACTGCTCTTGCTTTTCGGCGCCGTCGGCTTTGTCCTGCTGATCGCGCTGGCCAACGTGGCGAACCTGTCGCTGGCCCGCGCCACGACGCGAGAGCGTGAAGTCGCGCTCCGAACATCGCTGGGCGCTACGCGCGGCCGCCTGACGCGTCAGTTGCTCGTCGAGAGTCTTACCATCGCTGTGCTGGGAGGACTCGCGGGCCTGTTGCTTTCTGTCCTCGCGCTCGATGCGCTGCTCGCCTTGAGCCCACGGTTGCCGCGCATCGAACAGGTGGCTTTGGACGGAAGAGTTCTCGCCTTCACTGCCTTGATCACGATCGCCAGCGGCGTGCTGTTCGGGCTGGCCCCGCTGCTCCACGGGATCTCCTCCGATCTCGCGGCCGCTTTGCGGAGCGGGGGACGCGCCGGTTCGGAGCGGAAACGAGCGAGCGGTTTGCGTGCGGGTTTGGTCACAGGGGAATTCGCCCTCGCACTGCCGCTGCTGGCGGGTGCCGCTCTGTTGTTCACGAGCCTCGAGCGGCTGCAGCGAGTCGATGCCGGGTTCGATCCCGACGACCTTCTGCTGGCGAGGGCCTCGATATCGTTCGCGAAGTATCCCGATGATGAGGCCGTACGGCAGTTCTGGGGACGCGCGCTTCCCAGACTGGCCGCGATACCCGGCGTGACGGCCGTTGGTATCGGTTCGGGAGTGCCGCCGGCCGACCCGGGTATCACCAACAACTTCGATCTGCTGGATCGGCCCGTTCCGCCCGGGAGCAGTCAGCCCTCGGTGCCCTGGCTGATCGTCTCCCCGGGCTATCTCGACGCCTTGGGCGCCCGCCTGCTCCAGGGACGGCTGCCCGACGAGACCGACATGCCGGACGATCCGCCGGTGGCGGCGGTAAGCAGCAGCTGGGCGGCTCGGTTCTATCCCGGCGAGCAGGTACTGGGTCGACAGTTGTACTCGGGCGGCGACCTGGAGAACCCGGTGACCATCGTCGGAGTGGTGAGCGACGTGAAGTACACAGGCCTGGCCAGCGTCGATGAAAGCGTGGTCTACCAATCGTACACCCAGAGTCCGTGGCGCTCCGTGAACCTGGTCATCCGCAGCCGGGGAACATCGGTGACAGCGGCTCAGGTGCAGGATCGGCTTAGCGCGCTGGACCCGGACGTGCCGCTGACGGAGGTGCAGATGATGCGCGACCGGCTGGCGGACTCGGTCAGTCGGCCGCGATACTGGGCGACGCTGATCGGTATCTTCGCCGTCGTAGGCGTGGCGCTCGCCGCAATCGGCATATACGGCGTCCTGTCGTATTCCGTCAGCAGGCAAACGCGCGAGATCGGTGTTCGGATGGCGTTGGGAGCCGACGCGTCTGCTGTGCGGCGCATGGTAGTGCGGCGCGGGATGGGGCAAGCGGTCCTGGGACTGGGCGCCGGAATCGTCGGCGCGCTGTTCCTCACGCGCCTTCTGGAGGGCCTGTTGTTCGGTGTTTCGCCTACAGACCCGGCGACATTCGGCTCCGTATCCCTTCTACTGCTTGGCATCGCGTTTGCGGCCTGCTATTGGCCGGCGCGGCGAGCGACGAAGGTCGATCCCGTTCACGTTCTCGCGGACGAGTGACGCGCAACCGCCCCATCCGAGTGAAGGGCTCGTCGAGTTTTTGCCTGCGTTGCTGTTTGTTGCGCTGAACGCGGGAGCCGCCGCATAATACAAGAGCTTCTGGTTCTCTCCTCGTGTTACCAACCGATCCTGTAAGGGATAGCTGTGAAGCTGTCTCGCGCGGCAGCCACGTCTTTGCATGCCCAAGAGTTATCGAGCACCACGATCCGATATCGCGCGTCTCGAGAAGGCGACCTCGTCCGCTCAAATGGGGGGACCCATGAGACTGGCATTCGTCGGTAGTCTCGTCTGTTTTCTGGCTGTGGGTGCCAGCCCGCTCGCGGCCCAGGATGTCGAAGCAGGATGTCGAAGAACTGCTCGGCAGCTGGACGTGTGACACACCGGAGGGCCGAGCCCGGCTGGTGTTTCACTCCGACAACGAGCTGAGCTACAACGGCGAGCGCGTTCCCTACCAGCTGTTGGAGGGAGCGATACGTGTCGTCGAAGAGTTCTGGCCCGTCGACTACAAGTACAAGATCGAGGGCGACGAGATGATCGTCACGAACCCGGACTTCACTACGACCCGCTGCCGCCGCCAGGCGCAGCAGCAGGCCGGGCCAGGTGGCGGCGGCGGCCTGGTAGCGATGCTTCAGGGCCACCGCTGCGACTACACGAGCTCGCCCGATGGCGGGGCGTCCAGCAGTCGGCATCTCTACTTCGATGGGCAGGGCCGGTTCGTCTTGACGAACGATGCCTCGATCTGGGTCGACGGCGCCATCGCGAATGCGGATGGAGTGGATGGCCAGCACGGCAGCTACGAGGTGACGGGCAACAACAAGGGCAACGAGGTCTATCTCCACTTCGATGACGGGGGCGAAACGGTCTTGTACGTGCACGTCGTCGATGGGGCTGGCCGGATCGTAGAGCTCTGGTACAAGGACCGTACGTTCGCACCGTCGCTCTGCTCCTAACAAGCCGGTTCGTTCTGCTGCACGCAGAGCGCGAGCGATGCGTCCTAAGGAGGTACGATGATGGATATATCAGGGCTGACCCCAACACGCAGGGACTTTCTCGGCAGCATTCTCCCGGTGGGTGCACTTGGCTGCCTGGGCTGCAAGAACCTGTGCGGCCTCTTCGGGTCGGCTCACGCGCAGGAGACGGAGGCGCCCAAGTTCACCGCGGACTCGCAGATGAGCTTCACCGAGGTCTATGACTTCGCGTTCAAGTATTACTACATCCCGATGGTGCAGAGCTTGAGCAGCCAGGTTGGGGATAAAGACTTCATCGAGATGTTGAAGAAGGCGTCCGAGCAGTCCGGCCGGAACAGCGCCAAAGGTTTCGCGCGCGGCGTCGAGGTCGCCGACTTCGATGCTTTCAAGGCGTGGGCGGTCGAGCCCGAGCGGTTCTGGAAGCAGGTGTTGAGCTGGGAGGTCGTGGAGAACACCGACGACGCCTTCGAGGTCAAGATCACCGAGTGTCTGTGGGCCAAGACGTTTCGCGAAGCCGAGGCCGCCGACGTCGGTTACGCCAGCATCTGCCATGGTGACTTCGCCTACGCGGAAGGCTACAGCCCGAAGATGCGGATGGAGCGCACGAAGACCCTGATGGAGGGGCACGACTGCTGTAATCATCGCTGGCTATGGGAAGGCTAGCTGAATATTCAGTAGACGATAATCGACTGCCAGTTTTCAAATTCTTCTCGATTCTCGACGTACCAATGTTCGACTCGCCATGGGCGATGTTGGAACGGGATGTCGGACGTTGAATGTCGAACGTCGGGCGTCGATGCTCGAGCCGGTTTTGTTAATCGATCATTGGCTGTCGGCTGTCGATCATCGAAGAGCCCCCACCCGTGAGTTTCGGCCACGACCGCTTCTATTGCCACCGCTTCGATGAAGACCAATCCCCATACGGCCGGCCGCCTCACGGGCCTGTTCGGCCTCCACGGTTGAGGGATAGGGCTCGACCGGATATCATCGTTCATTCGTGCGAAGGCCAATTGGAGCTGTCGCTGCCGGCTGTAATCCCCAGCCAGAGGAGAAAGCCATGAGGACTAGGCCCGGCCTTACGGCCGTCGTCGGGCTGCTTAGCATGACGCTGTTGCAGCCCGTTTCCGTTGTCGGTCAGGACGCGGAAGAGATCATCAAGACCGCCATCGAGCGATACGAGCAGCGGATGGCGGGGGTGGAGAACTACACGCTCGTGCAAGAAGTGATGGGCTTCGAGACGACCAGCTACTACGAGAAGCAGACCGTAGATGGTCGGAGCATGTACCGGATGGTCGATGCCTACACCGACGATTCCCAGGACAACATGGGAGAGATGTACAACGGTTTCTTGGAGGTGGCGGAACGAGCGAAGTACTCCGGGAACGAGAAAGTCGAGGGTCACGACACCCACGTGCTGGCTGTCGATGACTTCAGCGGGCTGTCCTTCTACAGCGAGGACGACGACTTCAGGCCGAAGAAGGGGCTCTTTTACCTCGACACGGGTGAATACGTGATCCGCCGCATCAAGATGGAAGGTACGGTTGAACGGGACGGACAGAAGCAACCCGCGACCGCCGATTTGTACTTCGAGGACTATCGATCTGTGGAAGGGATGCTCCATCCGTTCGTGATTCAGATGAGCATCTCAGGTGTCACGTCGGGGATGTCTGAGGAAGAGCTCGAAAAGGCTCGCAAAGACCTGGAAGAACTGCGCAAGCAGATGGACGAGATGTCCGAAAGCCAGCGCAAGATGATGGAGTCGATGATGGGTCCGCAGATCGAGAAGCTCGAGGAGATGCTCAATTCAGGGAATATCGAGATGAGCGTCGCCGTCAAAGAACTGCGGGTCAACCAAGGACCACCCAAGTAGCGTCGATGAAGGTGCCGGGGCGCAGGCAGGGTCCAGTCCCTTGGCCGCGCCCCGGTTTTCACCGAAACTTGCCGATCTCTCTATCCAATCGCATCATCCTACGTATCCTCGTGGTTGCCCCTTCACGTTCGGGAGGTAGTCATGCCAGCGGCTGGCAGACCACTTTTGGCTGCCCTGTTCGTCGTGTCGTGTAGTGTTACGCAAACACAGGGACCCGTTACCACCTACGAGACCCAGGAGCGAGTCTACCACACAGCCCGCGATGTTGTGTGGGGAGCCGTTCTGGAGACCCTCACCGACCTCGACATTCCCGTCGACTACATCGAGACCGCCTCCGGATTCGTTCGCAGCGACTATATGACCTTCCGCCCGGGCAGCAGCTTCGTCGAATTCTTCGACTGTGGCTCGTACTACGGGAAGGCCATAGCAGGCCGATCGGACTTCGACCCGCAGGCTCGATTCACCGTTCTCGTACAGGACGTCGACAACGGGCGGACCGAGGTCCGTGTTCGTATGCGCGTCACCGGTACCGTTCAGGGCGACGTTGCCGTGCACTGCGTGTCCATCGGTACACTCGAAGACGACTTCTATCGGCAGTTGGCGGGCCGGGTTGGCAACACGGGTTGAGCGCCCCCGCGTACTAGAATACTTGGAATCGGTTCGCGTCGGCGTGACTGTTATGTGGGGCACGGATACCACCCGTGGCATCCGCTCCACAGGTGAGCCCGCAGGCCCCTCGAGCGCTGCGAGTTTCGTGGGCGTCGGACGCGCAAGCTATTGTCGTTAAGGTAGATGCGCGATCGGCACCAGGTAGGACAGGGGGCACGCTCTTTGCCACTCGTTGTTCTACAGTCAACTCGTAGCGACGGTCAGCTCGGAGGCGCTCGCTTCTTCGTGACGCAGCGTGCGGATCGGGGCGTGTGGCCGCTGTCGATAATGATTCTTGAACGCGTCTGCCGCCTTTGTAGTCGCGGCCGCGTTGAAGTGGATTACGGTTGAAGTGTTTTTGGGAGGTGGCTGAGGCGTCCGTGAACTGAGTCCCCCGTCGAAAGGGTCTCAGCCGTGTCAGTGAGGGGCAACCTCCGAAGCCATTCTGGCTGGCCCACATCTGGGTCCGGCGCACGTGTGCGCGTGCGCTTTCCCCCACACCAAATAAAAACATTCATTCGGCTTCCTAGCGAAGGCATCCAGCCGCTCGGCAGCGACGCCGGGTGGGGGTGCCTGGCCAAGAGCCTGCTAACGGCGCTTGGTCTCCTGGGATCCTTGGCCCTCGGAGAGGATAATGTCTAAGGCTGAGAGGATTGTAGGAATCGCCTTGGTTGGCCTAGCTGGAGCGCTGTTTGTCGCGTGCGGTGGCGGCGAGGGTGATCCATACCAGCCGCCGCTGCCGGGCTTGGTGGACCACGTGGAGGTGAACCCCACGGTGGACACGCTGACGGCCCTGGGCGCGACACGCAGATACAGCGCGACGGCCAAGGCCTCCAATGGCAGTACTGTAAGCGGTGTCAGCTTCACATGGTCATCGACCTCCACCGGTGTCGCGACAGTGGACAGCGACGGCACGGTCACCGCCGTGGGCAACGGGACGGCGACGATCAGGGCGACGGCAGAGGGTGTCACGGGCAGCGGTTCCGCGGTCGTGAAACAGGTCGCGGCGTTCGTGGACGTGACGCCGACACCGGTCGGACTGGCGATCGGCGAAACGGTCCAGCTGGAGGCGACCGCGGAAGACTCGAGAAGCAACCCAATCTCCCGCCCACAGGTCACCTGGACGTCCTCAAATCAGTCGATCGCCCGAGTGAACTCCAACGGCCTGGTCACCGCGCTGGGGATGGGGCAGGCCACCATAACCGCGGAGAGCGGTACGGCGAGCGCTAACGCCGCGATCACTGTGTTGGTGGCCGAGCTCGTGACGGTTCGCAATATCGTGACCGACCCGTTCGTGGACCATCTGATCGACTACTTGGAGACGACCACGGCCGCCAATCTCAAGATTGCCGTGATTGATATGAGGAGTGCTCTGGGTGAGGGCGACGAGGCCAAGCTGGAGGCCGCGCTCACTACCGCAGAGAGCATCGTCAATTCGGGAACCCAGGACGACAAGGTGCTGCTCGCCTACCTCGACCTGGTATTCGATCACATCCGAGCGATTCTGGATCAACTCTGAACCGCTTAGAGGACAGGAGCCTGGAAAGATGTCGAACGAAACGCTACTGAAATGGAAGCTCCGTTGCCTGAGCGGGTTGCTGGTACCGGTTCTCTTTGCGCTGCTGCCCGACGCCGCGGAGGCACAGCAGGTCTTCCACGCCTGCTACATCCCCGAGGTCGGCGCCATGTACCAGATCAAGGCGACCGGTCTGCCAACGGCCTGTCTCTCGGCCTCGCACGTCGAGATCAGCTGGAATCAGCAGGGCCCAGAGGGGCCGGCAGGGCCGCAGGGGCCACAGGGACCACAGGGGCCGGCGGGTGCTCAGGGTCCGCAGGGCGATACGGGGCCGGCGGGTCCACAGGGTGACCAGGGGCTGCAGGGTCCAACAGGGCCGACAGGGCCGCAGGGTGATCAAGGGCTGCAGGGTCCAACGGGGCCGGCAGGACCGCAGGGTGACCAGGGGCTGCAGGGCCCAACAGGGCCGGCAGGACCGCAGGGTGACCAGGGGCTGCAGGGTCCAACAGGGCCGGCAGGACCGCAGGGTGATCAGGGGCTGCAGGGTCCAACAGGGCCGGCGGGACCGCAGGGCGACCAGGGGCTGCAGGGTGCAACAGGGCCGGCAGGACCGCAAGGTGACCAGGGGCTTCAGGGTCCAACAGGGCCGGCAGGACCGCAGGGTGATCAGGGGCTTCAGGGACCGGCAGGGCCGGCGGGACCGCAGGGTGATCAGGGGCTTCAAGGTCCGGCGGGACCACAAGGTGACCAGGGCCTGCAGGGTCCACAGGGGAATCCTGGAGAGCCGGGTGCTCAGGGGCCACAGGGCCTACCCGGTCCTGAGGGTCCTCAGGGGCCGCAGGGGTTCCAAGGCGAGCCGGGAGTGCAGGGCGAGCCGGGTCCGATGGGTCCCCAGGGTGAGCCGGGCCCACAGGGCAATCCGGGCGAACCCGGCGCGCCGGGTGAGCCGGGGCCCCCGGGCGAGCCGGGCCCTCAAGGTCCCCCAGGACTGAGCGGTTTGGAAATCGTGCAGGTCAGCGCAACGGATAACAACGCGTGGAAAGTGCTAGCTGCGACGTGTCCCGGAGAGAAGGTCGCGATCTCGGGTGGGTTCTGGCTCTCCAGTATCCAGGGCGGGAGCCCTACCGACTTGTCCGTGCACCGGAACGCGCCCGAGGGCCAGTCGTGGTCGGTCGCCGCCTATTTCACTCCCGGCGGCACAGGTGGGACAACTTGGACGTTCGTTGTCTACGCTGTGTGTGCATATGTCGCACCATAAGGGCTGGCGAGGAGCACGGCGCCGGCCAAACCTAGACAGTATCGCGGGGCGCGACTCTACTGAGACCTCCTCCCATTGAGAAACTCGCCCCGATCGTGCTGCGTCTCCGATAGCGGGGGCGCAGCGCGCGTCTTTGATGGTGGGGTCGCGCTCCGCGCCCGTTTGCCACATCTTGCCATCTAATCAAGCAGCCCTAAAGCGAATCAAGCCGACACGAGGTACCGCAACCGACGCCCCGGTTGAGGGCGCGACGACCGCGTGATGGATCAGACGGACAAGACACTGCCCACTCGGGGCCCGACCCTGTTAGTCCGCGTTGACGGCCAGACCGGCGTCAAGCGGTTCGCGAAGACGTTCGGCATCGGCCGCGCCGCCGACAACGACCTGGTCATCCTCGACCGGTCGGTCAGCCAGCACCATGCCGAGGTCGTCTTCGAGGGTGGCGGGTGGCGGATCCGCGACCTCGAGAGCACCAACGGCACGGTCGTCGGTGGCGAACGGATCGACGAAGCCGAGATCGACAGTACGCTCCGCGTCCGATTGGGCCACCAGGGGCCAGGGCTAAGGCTCGAGCTGGAGAGCCGGGCTAGCGAGAGCCAGCTGAAGACCGCCGTTCCCACCGACAGCACTATTCGCAAGCGCTACCTGGCCCCACGCGACCCGGAGCATTTTGGCCATCATACGGCGGCCGTTCGTCGCGTCTTCGCGCGCGTCCAGCGGCGGCGCGCAAAGCGATACATCATCGCGCTCGCCGTCGTCTCGTTGGTCGGTGGCGGTGCGGTGGCGTATTCGGTTCACCTGCAAAGGGAAATAGAGCGGCAGAAGGCGGCGGCCGAGGAGCTGTTCTACACGGCCAAGGCGCTCGAGCTGGAGATCGGGGAGCTCGAGCTCAGCGCCGAGGAGCGGCAGTCCCTGCGAGCGCGCCGTGACGAGCTGGACCAGCAGTATCGCGACTTCATCGAGGAACTCGGCATCTACAGCGACCAAACGCCGGAAGAGGTGCGGCTCATCTACCGCGTCGCCCACCGCTTCGGCGAGTCGGAGGTGAACATCCCGCAGGCGTTCGTGGACGAGGTGACTCGCTACATCGAGCGCTGGAAGACGAGTACGCGGCTGGAGGCCGCCATCGCCAGGGCGGAGTCGAACGGCTACAGCCAGCGCATCGCCGACATCATGCTCGAGCACGACCTGCCGCCCGAGTTCTTCTTCTTGGCGTTGCAGGAAAGTGACTTCAAGTTGGAAGCCGTCGGGCCCGAGACGCGCTTTGGCATAGCCAAGGGCATGTGGCAGTTCATGCCGGGGACGGCGCGTGACTACGGGCTGAGGACGGGGCCGTTGGTGGGGGTCGGGCGCCCCGATCCGCTCGATGACCGCCACGACTTCGAGAAAGCCACCCGCGCGGCCGCCAGTTACCTGCGGCGCTTGTATAACACCGACGCCCAGGCTTCGGGTCTACTCGTGGCGGCCTCATACAACTGGGGTCAGACGCGCGTCCTGCGCCTGATCCGCACCATGCCGGAGAACCCGAGAGAGCGGAATTTCTGGCAGCTGCTGAC
>JBDHAS010000192.1:0-7513 GCA_039588015.1 Gemmatimonadota bacterium
CCTTCCCCGCGAACACGGGGCGTACGCCCAGGTATCCTTTCCACTGCTCACCGCTCTCGCGCTCGGCGGCTTGGGACCGGCGGCGTTGCTTCTCACCGTCGCTGTGATCACCGTTTTTCTCGCTCACGAGCCCGTGCTCGTGCTTGCCGGCGGACGCGGCGGACGCGCGAAACGAGAGACGAGCGCCCATGCGCGCCGCCGTCTGGTCTGGCTCGTCGCCGTTGGACTGCCGGCCGGCCTGCTTGGGCTCTGGCTCGCAAACCCGACGGCCCGCCTGGCGGCTCTGATTCCCGCTGCGCTGGGAGCGCTTCTCACGCCTCTGATCTTCGCCCGTCGAGAGAAGACGGCGACCGGCGAGCTGCTCGTTGCCGTGACCCTGTCCGCAACGATGATCCCCATCGCCGTGGCAGGCGGAGTTTCCCTGGCCGTCTCCATTGCCGCCGCCACCGTCTGGGCTGTCGCATTCTCGCTGGGCACTATCACCGTCCGCGCGATCATCGCGCGTGCCAAGAAGACGGCAGAAGCCGGCTGGGCTCACCTCGTCGCCCCGGCCTTGAGCGCCGCGGCGATTGGCCTAGCGGTCGCTCTGGCGGTTGCCGACGGATCGCCCCGAATCGCCGCCGTGGCCGTTATCCCAACAGCGTTGGTGTCGCTGGTTTTTGGCCTTATCGGAATTCACCCGCGCAACCTGCGCAGGATGGGCTGGTCTCTGGTGGCCAGTAACGTCGCAGTGCTCGCGGCTTTGATCGTCGGCCTAAGATAGAGTCAGGTCACTCCCGCGGTCTCGCGACCTCCGCGTAGACCATCTCGGCGATATCCGCGATCAGTTCGTCGGCTGCCGGGCGTTCTTCGATGCCTCTTGTCAGTACTACCAGCACGAAGGCCACTCCATCCTCAGTGTACACGATCCCGCCGTCGTGTCGAATCGCCGTGATCGACCCCGTCTTGTGCGCCACCCTCGCGCCTGCCGGCAATCGGGCGGGGATGCCCTCGTTGAATTGCTGGCGCGACATGATCTCGATCATCTCATGACACGATTCCTCGCTCGCGGCGCTGTGCTCGTTGATCGCGTCGAAGATGATGCCCATATCTCTGGCCGTGATCGTGTTGCTCAAGCCCGCGCGGTATGCCTTGGTATCCTCTACGCCCCGCAGCACCTCGATCGAGTCGGCGCCCAGCTCGCGCATAGTGCTCTGCACCCGTTCCGCGCCCACGAGCTCGATCAGAATGTTCGTCGCCAGGTTGCTGGAGATCGTGATCATCAACTCCGTCAGTTGCCGGATGCTCTCCTTCTCGCCCAAACGCGCGTAGAGCGTGCCCTCGCTGTCGTCCGGCGCGCCCAGCTCATAGGGCGAGCCATCGACAATCGACTTGAACGTGTTCTTGATCGTCACGCTGTCATCGAGGTTGAGCATTCCCGCCTCCGCGTCCCGGAACAGCTGGATCATCACCGGGACCTTCATCATGCTGGCCGCGTGCACCCGGCTGTCTACATCGATCATGATGGAATAGTCGCCCAGCGGGTCCCGGAAGTAGACGCCCACCACTTCGGCGTTGCCCTCCCCGGCCCGGGCTTCGAGGCGTGATCGGAGATCTGCGGCGCGGTCCACCGTACAGCCGCTACCTACCAAGAGCAGGCCGCAGAGCAGCTTGCCGTACTCGGTCTTACAGAGCATCGTCTCGCCATCGCCTCTTATGGGTTGGGCTGGGACTCGAACCTCTACGGTCAAAAATAACCTCGGCGTCACACAATCGCAGCGACAGTTTGATGCTGTCAGCTTCACGGCGTACGTTGCATTCTGGCACCAAGTCTATACTCAACGAGCATTCGCTAAGCCGCTAGCAACGAGGGGACCACACGATGACCCACCGTAGAGCTTTCCTCAGGCAGTTAGCCTCGGTCGCTGGCGCGTCCGGACTTGGGAGCCTGCTAACGCTGGACGACCTGATGGCTCGAGAGCTGGACGCTCTCTCTCGGTCGAGCGCCGGAGATTCATCGTGGTCGAGTCTGCGCGATCGCTACCTGCTATCGCCGGAGACCGTCTACTTCAACCACGGGTCCATAGGGACGATCCCGCGTGCCGTCCATCAGGCGCAGGTCACCTACCTCCGCACCTGCGAATACAACCCCTGGCTGCACATGTGGGGCGGCGCCTGGGAAGAACCGCGCGAGATCGTGCGCCAGAAATCCGCACGACTGCTGGGCTGCCAGCCCGAGGAGCTCGCCCTCACCCACAATACCACGGAGGGATTCAACATCCTCGCCTCGGGCCTCGACCTCAGACCGGGCGACGAGGTCCTGTTCAGCTCGCTCAATCACGCTGGAGCCAGCGTTTGCTGGCATCACTACGCGAAGGCCAACGGTTTCACGGTCAAGAGCTTCGATTTCCCAGTCGGAAACGTACCGACGATGACGACAGACGACGTGCTGGAAGTCTATGACCGGAACATCGGCAGCCGTACGCGCGTTCTCGTGTTCTCACACATCGACAACATCGTCGGCCTCCGCTACCCGGTGAAAGAGCTAGCAGCTCTGGCCAAGAGCAAAGGGGTCGAGATCGTCGCCGTCGACGGCGCACAGTCGGTGGGCATGATCGACGTGGGTGTGGAGAACTTGGGTGTGGACGTTTACTGCACCAGCTCCCACAAATGGCTGCAGTCGCCCAAAGGGCTCGGACTCATGTACGTGCGTGAAGAAATCCAAAGCCAGATCCGCCCCATGTGGGTGACCTGGGGGCAAGCACGTTGGCGAGGCACCGCCAGAGCCTTCGAGGACTACGGGACCCGCAATCTGGCGGAAGTCATCACGCTAGGAGACGCCCTAGACTTCCAAGACCAACTGGGGGCCGAGTCGAAGGCGAAACGCTACCGGGAGATCTGGGAGAGCTTCCGCGCGGCCGCCGACCAGTCGGACCGCGTCATCTGGCGGTCGCCGCGATCGTGGAAGCGTGCGGCCTCACTGTTCGCGCTCGAGATCCGCGATACGGACAGCCAGGCCGTCTTCGATCAAATGTATAGGGAGCATGGATTCGTCTTCCGCCCCTTCCGAACCCAGGGGCTCAACACGGTCCGTATCTCACCGAACGTCTACAACACCGTCGAAGAGGTGCACCGTTTCTTCGAGCTAGCGGCTAACCTGCCGAAGGGGTGAAGCCACGCGGCTGGCGGCGAAACGCAAACCTTGTACAATAGGATGAGTCGCAAATAGTTATTTCTACAAAGAGCAGGTAGCAGTCCAAAATGAACTCCAAGAGCACCGACGGCAGGGGCGCCGACCGCGCCGAGCCCGAGCTTCCAGCCTCCGGGCCCATCCGACTTCGCGAGGTCAGAGACGCCACGGTCATCCGCTTCGCCGGCGACTCCGGCGACGGCATTCAGCTAACCGGCACGCAGTTCGCGATGGAGAGCGCCCTTGCGGGCGTCGACATCGCCACCTTCCCCGACTATCCGGCGGAAATCAGGGCGCCCGCCGGCACCACCTACGGGGTGTCCGCCTTCCAGGTCCACTTCGGCTCCGTGGACATCAGGACTTCGGGCGACGAGCTGGACGTGCTGGTCGCATTCAATCCCGCGGCGCTCAAAGTGAACCTCGCGGACCTGCGCATCGGCGGGATGGTGATCGTAGACGCTAGCTCGTTCACCGAGCGCAATCTCAAGAAGGCGGACTACGAGTCGAGCCCGCTCGAGGATGACACGCTGGCGCCATACCAACTCATCAGACTCGACATCACACGCCTGGTCGAGGAGGCGGTCAAGGAGTTCGGGCTGTCCTCTAAGGACGCCCGCCGCTCTCGCAACCTCTGGGCCCTGGGGCTGATGCTGTGGATGTACGGACGCGATCGGTCGGCGACGGTCGAGTGGCTGAATCGGAAGTTCGCCAAGAAGCCGGAAATCGCCCAGGCAAACATCGCAGCCCTCAACGCCGGCCATGCCTTCGGCGAGACGGCGGAGATGCCGAGCGACATAGTGGGCTACACGGTCGCCGCCGCCGATGTGGCACCGGGCCTCTACCGGACCATCACGGGTACGGAGGCAATGGCTTACGGTCTGCTGGCCGGCGCTCGCTCCGCTGGACTCGGTCGTATCGTCTTCGGTTCGTACCCGATCACGCCGGCTTCGCCGTTGCTCCACGCCATGGCTCAGCTCGCCGACTACGGCGTCGTGACTTTCCAGGCGGAGGACGAGATCGCAGCTATCTGTTCCGCTATCGGCGCCTCCTACGGTGGGGCCCTCGGCGTGACAGCGAGTTCCGGCGCCGGCGTTGCCCTCAAGACCGAGGCGGCCGGCCTCGCCGTTGGTACCGAGTTGCCGCTCATCATCGTCAACGCGCAGCGGGCCGGGCCGTCCACCGGCATGCCGACCAAAGCCGAGCAGGCCGACCTGCTTCAGGCACTGCACGGCCGGCACGGAGACGCGCCGCTGGCCGTCGTCGCGGCGGCGACGCCCGCCGACAGCTTCGAGGTGGCCATAGAAGCCGTTCGTCTGGCAACCAGGTATATGACACCCGTGATTCTGCTCTCCGATGCTTATCTGATGAACGCGGCGGAACCGTGGGCGATACCCGATACCGATGCGCTGCCCGATTTTCCGGTGGAATTCCGGACCGATCCGGAGGGCTTTCATCCCTTCCTGCGCGACCCCGACACGCTGGCGCGGCCCTGGGTCCGGCCCGGCACGCCGGGGCTCGAGCACCGCGTGGGCGGTCTCGAGCGGGACTACGACACGGGCGATATCTCGTACGATCCCGATAACCACGCCCGTATGACGGAGGCTCGAGCCGCGAAGATTGCCGGGATCGCCAACGACATCCCGCTCCAGCGGCCAGAGCTAGGTCCGGAAAAAGGGCCCCTAGCAATAGTGGGTTGGGGTTCCACGTACGGCCCCATCTATCAGGCGGTGCATCGCGCGCGCGCGGAAGGCTACGACGTGGCCCACATCCAAGTGCGCTACCTGTCGCCATTCCCCAGAAACCTGGGCGACTTGCTAAAGGGGTACGAGCGAATCCTGGTCCCGGAGATGAACTCCGGACAGCTCGTTTCGCTCCTGCGCAGCGAATACCTGATTCCGGGTGAGCCGTTCACGAAGGTGCGCGGCCAGCCGTTCAAGATCGCCGAGATTCAGAAGGCGATCACTTCAAGACTGGACAGGTAAGATGAGTACAGAAAGCACGGTCACTCAGCTCAAGCCGGCCCATTTCGAGTCGGACCAGGAAGTACGATGGTGCCCCGGCTGCGGGGACTACGCCATCATCAAGGCGATCCAGAAAACGCTGGCCGAGCTGGGCGTGAAACGCGAGAACACGGTGTTCGTCTCGGGAATCGGCTGCGCTTCGCGATTCCCCTACTACATGTCGACCTACGGCTTTCATACGATCCACGGCCGCGCGCCGGCCTTCGCCACCGGGATCAAGCTGGCGAACCCCGAGCTCGACGTCTGGGTCGTGAGCGGCGATGGCGACGGGCTCAGCATCGGCGGCAATCACACGCTCCACACCTTGCGCCGCAACGTGGACGTGCAGATCTGCCTGTTCAATAACGAGATCTACGGGCTGACCAAGGGACAGTTCTCGCCGACATCGAAGCAGGGCACGCTGTCGCCGTCGAGCCCGCAAGGCTCGCTGGAACGGCCCCTCTCCGCCTGCTCATTCGCGCTGGGCGTCGGCGCACGCTTCGTCGCCCGCTCGGTCGACACGCTGCAGAAGCACTTGATCGGAGTGCTGAAACGCGCGAAAGAGCACCACGGCGCCTCGTTCGTCGAAATCTTCCAGAATTGCATCGTCTTCAACGACGGCGCGTTCTCCGAGTTCACCGACCGGGCCCTCGCAACCGATCGCCAGGTCCATGTCGAGCACGGACAGCCTCTGCTCTTCGGCAAAGAGAAAGAGAAGGGGCTGCGCATCAAGCCGGGTAGTCTACAGCTCGAGGTCGTAACCGTCGGCGACAACGGCGTGAGCGCCGACGACATGCTCGTTCACGACGAGACGGACCGCAACCTCGCATCGCTGCTCGTTGCCATGGAGCCGCCGGACCTGCCCGTCGCCCTCGGCGTCATCTACTGCGACCCGGCGACAGCCTACGAGGACCAGGTCCAGTCGCGCCTGGACGCGGCGTGTTGCGGTGATCTTTACGAGTTGGTGAGGTCCGGCCGCACCTGGCGCGTATAGTCGGAACAAGGCTCTCGAGCCGAGGTTGAGACAAGCACACGCGTCGGCATCGCCCCGGCATTGCCAGGCCGCTCTTTCAGCCCCTTGTCCCGAGTGTGAGGTCCGGTAGGTTCCTCACGATCTCAAGCAGCGTGTTTTCGTTCATCCTATCGGAGGGCACTAGCCATGTGCAGGAGTACAGTCGGTGTTTTACTCGCATCGCTTTCCATCGTTGCCACAGCCGGATGCAATACAGCAGGTACGGAGCAGGTAGCCGAGGAATTCCAGGGCAGAATCGCTCGCTCGTACGAGGAGAGCGAGGAGTCATGGCCGGAGACTTTCACAGCGGCGCCCGAAGGCGCGCCCAACGTGCTGCTCATCCTACTCGACGACGTTGGATTCGCCCAAATAGGCAGCTTCGGTGGCCTCATCGAGACGCCCAACATCGACCGCCTGGGCGCGAATGGACTGCGGTACAACAACTTCCACACCACCGCGCTCTGCTCACCGTCACGGGCATCGATCATGGCGGGGCGCAACCCGCACTCCATCGGGCTCGGCTCCCACTCGCTTACCGCCATGGGTTTCCCCGGCTACAACGCCATCGTTCCTGAGGACGCCAAGTCGGTCGCCAAGGTCATGCAGGGGAACGGGTATGTGAACTACGCACTCGGGAAGTGGGACCACACGCCGCTGAACGAAGTGTCCCAGACCGGTCCGTTCACACGTTGGCCGAGCGGCGAGGGGTTCGATCACTTCTATGGCTTCATGGCCGCAGATGCGGATCAGTACCGTACGGTGTTGTTCGCGGACCACTACCCCGTAGAGCCGTGGAAAGACAAGGAGGACTACCACCTCACCACCGACCTGGCCGACCGGGCAATCGAGTTCATCACAGGCCACGAGTCCACCGCTCCAGATCGACCCTGGATGGTCTTCTGGGCGCCCGGTGCCATGCACTCGCCGCACCAGGTTTGGCAAGAATACATCGACAAGTACAGGGGTGCGTTCGACATCGGCTGGGACGAGGTCCGTGAGCGGATACTGGCCCGCCAGAAGGAACTCGGCATCGTGCCGGAGAACACCCAGCTGAGTGCAAGAGCTGATGACATCCCGGCGTGGGACTCCCTATCAGACGAGGAGAAGCGCCTCTACGCGGTGCAGATGGAGGTGTTCGCGGGGATGATGGAGCACACCGACATGGAGATCGGCCGCATGCTCGAAGCGATCGAGCGTGTCGGTGAGTTGGAGAACACGATCATCCTGGTGACGTCCGACAACGGTGCCAGCGGCGAAGGTGGGCTGGCCGGCACGTTCAACGAGACCTACGTGCTGAACGGCCTGCAGACCGCCTTCGATGCCAACATGCGA
>JBDHAS010000193.1:0-7456 GCA_039588015.1 Gemmatimonadota bacterium
CGGTCGTTGCTGGGAGATGAACGACCAGCAGATCGTATTGCTCGATGTCGACGAGCATGAGGACGGGCAGGACGGTCGTTCGAAGCAGGAGTTCGTCCGCCAGGCCGCGAAGGTCGGCGTGTGGAAGAAGCACGATCGCTTCGTGATTCCACTTCACCTCGTCGAGTCGGTAACGCCGCTCGGCGCGATCCCGATCGGTCAGGACTGAGCGTCGTATGCGTCGGCGGCTTGCTTGAACAGGCCGCCGAGGCTCGCTCCACCGTCGACGGTGATCTCCAGTCCGGTGATGTGTGATGCCGCAGGCGAGGCAAGGAACAGTACAGCTGAGGCCACATCCTCGTTGTGGACAAGGCGGCCGAGCGGAACCTGCTTGCAGTACGCGTCTACCATCCCGATCGATTCTGCCAACCGACGTGATCCCTCTGTCCCCTCGACGAGGCCGGGCGCGACAGCGTTGATGCGGATTCCATCTGCGCCCCACTCCACCGCCAGCGTTCGAGTTAGGTTCATGACGCCAGCCTTGGCGGCGCCCGAGTGAGCCATCAGCGGTGCGCCCGTGGTCACATAGGTCGTGGTGATGTTGACGATCGATCCAGCGCCTGCTTCTCGCATGGCGGGGTATACCGCCTGGCTCATGTTGAACGTGCCGGTCAGCACTATGTCCACCACGGCCCGCCAACCGCGCTCGGACAGCTCCGCCGAGCGCACGAGGAAGTTGCCTGCGGCGTTGTTGACGAGGAGATCGATCCGGCCGAATCGGTCCAGTGCCTCTGCCGCCGTCGAGCGGCACGAATCGACATCGCGCACGTCCATCTCGCAGACGGTCGCCTCGCGTCCCAAGGCTTCGATCTCGGCCGCCGTCGGCTCGAGGTGCCGCCGCTTGCGGCTTGCCAGAACGATGTCGGCACCGTGCCGCGCCAGTGCCAGAGAGATGCTAGCGCCGATGCCGGTTCCGCCGCCCGTCACAAGAGCGACCTGACCGGCGAGCAGGTCTGGTCGGAAGGAGCTTGGTCGAGGCGGTGTATTCAAGAATACCCTCCTTGGCTGCCGGCGCGCCGGTGCCTGGTCGCGTGTGGACTGACGGTGTATATAATCGATCGCCACGGCCGGCGGCCAGTCGTATGTTTGGCCGATCCTTGACAGGTCGATTCGGTCGGCATGTATTCAATTACTCTCTGAATTCCACTTTCGCCGTAGCAGCGGGCAACGATCGCAAGCCTCCAACGAGAACACGGTCCAGGTGTCAGATGACATATCGGGATAGGCTGGAGCAGTACTCCAAGGACAAGATGGCGGAAAGGCACAGCGTCTCCCGTTGGGTGATCGTTCGCGATCTCTTGCTCTTTCAGCTGAAGCTATTCCTGGACGGAGTCATCGACGTGACGCTGGCTCCGCTGTCGATCGGGGCAGCCATAGTCGAGATACTGTTTGGCGGCGAGAAACGCGGCCGCCTCTTCTACGCGATACTCCGTTTCGGCGAAAGGGCCGATCTGTGGCTGAATCTGTACGGCGCCTCGCGGCGGGCGGATGCGGATGGCCTATTCGGCGGAAGCAAGGCAGGAAGCGACACACTGCTTGGCGAGATCGAGCAGCGGATCCGGGGTGGAGACGAGCCACGCCGTCGGCCGAAGAACTAGAGGCGTGATTCCTCGGCTCGACCGAGCGGAAGAAGGACCCCCAAAGTCGGTCGCCCGATGGACAAGCCGATTAAGATACTACTTCATTGACGCGTAGCCGGACGGGCTGTAGCCTGTCAGGTAGTCCTTGAGCTTGGTCCCATCCGTCAGCTGTCATGTCCGTCTCTCTTCTTGAGCGACTGAAGGTCGCGTTAGCCGATCATTACGAGATCGAGCGAGAGCTCGGTACGGGCGGGATGGGCACGGTATTTCTGGCCCGCGATGTCACGCTCGAGCGGTCCGTGGCGATCAAGATGCTACGCCCCGAACTGGCCACCGCCGTCGCGGCCGAGCGGTTCGTCCGAGAAGCGCGAATCCTCGCCAGGCTGAGCCATCCGAACGTCGTCCCTATCCACGACGCCGGCGAGGTCGACGGTCTCTTCTACTATGTCATGGATTGCGTCCAGGGTGAGACCCTCGACAAACGTCTCGAGCGCGGTCCGTTGCGGGAGGACGATGTGGTGCGGCTGGGACGTGACCTCTTGGCGGCACTCGAGGCTGCTCACGGTACGGGCGTCATTCACCGGGATGTCAAACCCAGCAACGTCTTCTTGGTCGAAGGCCGCGCCTTGCTGGGTGACTTTGGTGTGGCCAAGCCGGTCGAGGAGGGCCAGAAGAAACTGACTACGCCGGGCCGGCAGCCCGGCACCCCCGACTATATGCCACCGGAGCAAATAGGCGGACAGGTCACGCCGCGCACGGACCTCTACGCGGTGGGAATGGTGCTGTTCGAGGCGGCCACCGGGAAGCGTTGGTCCGTGCTGAAACGAACGGATGACGCGGATTGGACTGGTGTGCCCGGCAGGCTCGCTCGTGTATTGCGGCGGGGCTTGGCTTGGTCGCCCGAGGAGCGCTGGGAGGATGCGCCGACTTTTCGCAGAGCGCTACTGCAGAAGGCCGGTAGGCGTGGGCGAGCTGCGACGTTGAGGAACCGGATGATCGCCGGCGCGATAGCGATCGCTGTTGTGGCCGCCGGCTATTTCGCCCTAAAGCTGTTGCTGCCGCAGTCCTTGGTCGTCGAGCGCGACCTGGCGGTGCTCCCTGTCGAGATCCAGGGCGAAGGGTCCGAGCAGTGGGATGGCACCGAGTTGGCTCGGCTCGTCACGACCACGCTCGAAGGCGCTCCCGACGTAAGGATCGTCTCGCCGCAGGAGGCGTTCGCCTGGTGGGATTCCGCGGCCGGCGTCGCCGGGCCGCCGGCGGCGGAACAGGCAGCTAATGGACTCCGAGCCCGATACGCTGCCCGCGTGGTGTTGGTGGCGGAAGGCGATTCCCTAAGTCTCTTGCTGGATGTCTTCGATCGCAGTGGCAGACCACTTCCAGGCTTGCAGCGGTTGAACTTCAGGAGGGTCAGTCTGCTCGAGCTGAGCGATTCGATCAGCTTGCGGCTGCTGCAGACTCTGTTCGGGGATGACCTGCCGGAGGACGCCAGACTGACATCCGACGCGGAGGCGGCCAGTGATTTCCTTCATGGCGAAAGGGCTTTCGAGAACGGCGAGTTGGAGACCGCTGTCGCCTACTACGAGGCGGCGGTCGCCCGGGACTCGTCGTTCGCGCTGGCCTGGTGGCACCTGGCTAACGCTTGGCGTTGGGTAGGGCGGAAAGGACCGTACCCGTACGACTTTCGGCATGTGTTCGAGCAATATGCTGCCGATCTCGGACCGGTGGACAGCCTGCTCATGGAGGCGCAACTGACGCAGGCCGGTGAAGAGCGGTTCGACAAATACAGAGAGGCCGCCGAGCGCGATCCCTTGAACTACTTCGCCGCGTTCCTGCGGGGCGAAGAGATGTTTGGCCGGGGCGCACTGTGGGGCCAGAGTCTGGAGGATGCCGTTGACGTTCTCGAGACGGCGATAGAGTTGAACCCGCAATGGGCGTTGGCGCACGTGCATCTGATCTGGGCGAACATTCGCTTGGGTAACGACTCGGCCGCGGCCGCCGCCTTCGATCGGCTGCCCAGAATCGCGGCGGACCCGGATGAGGGGTGGCTGTACCCACCAGAACTCTTGCAGCAGGCCTACTACGAGCGCTTTGATCCCCAAGAAGCTGCACAGCGCCGCCAGCTGGTTTTTGCCGACACCACGTTCGGGTCGCCCGAGGGGCTGGCGATGATGAGTCGGCTTGGAGGAGCATTCGATCTGCCGTTCGCGCAGGTGGAGTTCGGGACAGTGCTCGTGGAGACCGCCGACCCGTTCCGAGCGGCTGGATACTTGGTCCGCGGGCTGGGCCGGGTTGCCTTGGGGCGCGAAGCGGCATTTGCCGACTTCGATTCCGCTGCGGCTCTCTTCGACAACGACGAAGCGAGGCTGATGGCTGCCGAATGGAGGGTGCTGCCGCAAGCTTTGGGCATGCCGCTGGGCTCGGCGCAAGAGCACTTGAGGGGCAGGCAGGCGTTGGAGACTCTCGTCGCCGGCGAGGCCGTGGGCGCGAGAGCGGCATGGGCGTTGACGATGGATGCCTACGCCGCCGATGATCCCGCCTCCGCGCGTCGTTGGGCGAGTGTGGCGGCCGAAGACGCTGCCCTTACGCTGCTGCTGCGGGCGATGGAGGAGGCTAGCGGCGAGCGGTACGACGATGCCCTGGCGGTTTCGCAGCCGTTGCTGGCGATCCAGGGAACGGCGATCTCGCTGAGCGGTACGCCGACGCCCTCTCCGCCACTGAGCGACGCGTTTCTGCGTGCCGCCCTTCACTTGAAGCGGGGGGAATGGTACGAGGCGCTGGGCGACACCGTGTCGGCGGAGCGCGAGTGGCTGTGGTACGAGGCGGTGGATGTGGACGGACTCCCCACCGTCGAGTTGCCACTACCCGGAGAGATCGATTGGTCCCTCGGGAACTACGGTCGATACTTACGCGGAAGGAGTAATTTGCAGCGCGGCGAGTTCGACGCAGCGTGCAGGCATCTCGGCAGGGCTGCCGAGGTATGGTCTGGGGCCGATCCGGAACTCGCTGAGCTACTACAGGAAGCCCGCCGGGGGGCGGCAATTGCCTGCGGACAAGGTGAGTAACGATCTGGGCAGCGCCAGGGATGGCGTGCGCGGCGTGGCTGTCTTCGTTCTCGGCTACGCGCTTGTGGATCTGTTGCCCATAGTATTGCCGGGTCAGCCGCGGATCCTTGGGCTGCCGCTGCGCGACGCGGCGGACGCGGCGCTCGTCTTTCTGTTGGTCTTCCTTTACGTAGAGCTGGCGAACCATGCGCGGGTGATGCAGAGGCGCTGGGCCCGGGCGGTACTCGCGTTGGCGTTACTGCTGATGGTTCAAGGCCACGCCATTCATCTCGCCGCGAACGCTATCGCAGCTGCCGTTGATCCGGAAGCGGAAGGCTGGACCCTGATCTACTTCCTCGACGAGCACTGGGGACACACGGAACTCCACTTCTCCTTCCTCTTGTTGGCCGCGCTCTTCATAGGGCGGGCCTCGGGGGAGGGAGATGTCGACTGGCTGTCGCGCGCGGACAAGGTGAGTCTGTGGGTGCTGGCGGTCGTTTATGGCGTTCTCCTCGCCGGTGCCGCCGTCGAGGGGCAGACTGTTCTACCATTGATGCTGCCGTGCGGCCTCCTCCTCGGTATCTGGGGCTTGTGGCCCTTTCTCGTGCGGCCGAGAGAAGGTCTCACTCTTCCGATTCATCGTTTCTTCTTCTCCGCGAGTCTGGGTGTCATGGCTGTCGCCTTGATAGTCTATGGCGCCGCGAGGCCAGGATTCCCTCAACTGAGCGGGGGATGACCGATGATTTCGTGCCGCGTACTCGGTCCCATTGAGGTCATGGTCGATGGTGGCCCGGCCCCGGCCGAGCTGCTCTGGCGCAAGAACCTGGCGCTACTGGTGTATCTCGCTCGATCGCCAAAGCGGGCAAGGTCGCGCGATCACTTGGTCGGGCTTCTCTGGGGCGAGAAGCCGGAGTCGGCAGCGCGGCATTCCCTGAACGAAGCGGTCCGCGTGCTGCGCAAGCACGTAGGGGAGAGCGGGCTCGAGAGCGAAGGCGGTCAGATTCGCATCTGCGCCGACACGGTGCAGTTGGATGTCGACGCCTTCGAAGCTCAGGTCGATGCGGAAGCCTGGAGCGCCGCGGCAGAGTTGGTGAGCGGTGACTTCATGGAGGGTTTCAGCGTGCCCGGGTGCTCCGAGTTCGAGGATTGGCTGTACGCGGAGAGGGTCGCGCTGCGCGAGGAGGCAGTATCGGCGCTTGTGAGCCGGGCAAAAGATCTCCTCGACATCGGACAGATCCGGGAGGCTGCAGCGACGGCGCGGCGGGCGCTGGGTCTGGACGCGACTTCGGAGACGGCGGCGCGCACGGCCATGCGGAGCCTGGCGATTGCAGGCGACCGGGCGGGCGCGCTTGAAGTCTACGATGGGCTTGCGGAAAAACTCGACGAGGAGATCGGGATCGAGCCGGACGAGGAGACCTTGGCTTTGGCAGAGCGCGTGCGACGCGAGCGGACCTGGAGGTTGCCCGAGGCCGCCGAGGTGGGAGCGGGCGCGGAATCGCGGCGTGTGCCGCTCGTCGGTCGCGTGGCGGAGCTCGAGCAATTGGTCGAAGCTTGGACAGCGTCTCGTGGACAGCAGCGGGCGATGCTCGCGTTGGTCGAGGGTGACCCGGGAACCGGTAAGACGCGGCTTGTCGAGGAACTCGCGGCGCGAGCCCGACTCGACGGCGCGGTGCTGGCAACGGCGAGGTCGGTCGAGGCGGATCAGTCGGAGGCCTGGAGCGGAGCGTTGGCATTGGCCAGAGGGCTACCGCCGGACCTCCTGGGCTTCGACCAGGTTTCACCGGGGGCGCTCTCTGCCTTCTCGGCTGAACTGCCGGATTGGAAGAAGCAATTCGAGGAAAGACTTGCGGACGCCTCTCCGCTGCAGCTGGGCCGCGCTCTTACGGAAATCGTACGGGGCTACGCCGCCCACCAGCCCGTGTTCTTGCAGGTGGATGACGCACACTGGCTGGACCGGGAGTCGCTACTGGCGCTCGGTGCCTTGTTGAGAGATGTCGAAGGTATGCCCGTCTTCGTTCTGTTGGGGATTTCGCCGTACCCGGAGCGGGCCGAACTGGAGGAGCTTCGCGCTCGCGTCGGCCGCGAGCTGGCCGGCCTGACTGTGCAGCTTGCTCCCCTGCACGGAGAGGCGTTGCGCTCGTTGGCTCGTTGGGCGTTACCCGCGTACGATGAGGTCGAACTCGACCGCGTGTGCAGGCGCATCGCGACGGACTCCGCTGGCTTGCCGTTGCTGGCTGTGGAACTGTTACATGCCGTCGCCTTGGGCCTCGACCTCGGCGCAACGGGCGGTGCTTGGCCCGAACCGCTACGAACGCTCGACCAGACGCTGCCTGCCGAACTGCCCGATGCCGTGGCGGCGGCGGTCAGGGTCGGCTTCCGCCGCCTATCGCGGGACGCGCAGACGGTGCTCGCTGCCGCGTCTGTACTCGGCGATCGCGTCGGCGTACCACCCCTCGAGCAAGCCACGGATCTCGACTCTGACGCGGTGGCCTCAGCGTTGGACGAGCTGGAGTGGCAGCGCTGGCTGAGCGCCGAGCCGCGCGGCTATTCGTTCGTCGCGCGTGTCGTGCGAGATGTGGTAGCTCGTGACATGCTCACGCCCGGTCAGCGTCAGCGCATCCTCGACGCCGCCGATCCGTAACGCGGTTGTCTGATGTCAGGGCGGAACAACTTCCCTTCTGGGCAAGAGTGTTGAATATTGGGTAGTGTTCCCTTTCGTTGACATCAGGCTACGGACACCACCGCCCACGAACTCGGCTGGCGTGTGCTCTGCCAGAGTTTCTCGTAGTCGTCTGG
>JBDHAS010000194.1:0-7387 GCA_039588015.1 Gemmatimonadota bacterium
GAGCAGGGTATCGAGGTGCGGCTGGCACGCAGCCAAGCATTCTTCGTAGCCGCGGCCGAGGCGTTTCCACGGGTCGGACCCTGCCATGAGCCGTGCGGACCAGTCGCGGTCGGCGTCGGTAGCGACGGAGATCACAAGCTGATCGCTCGCTTCACTGTGTCTCGACATAGCCTTCCAGCCGGATTGTCCAAGCCCACTGCGAGGGCATTTCGCTGAAGGTGACGCCCGAGACGTCTACGTACAGCGTGTCCTCCGCATAGCGCCAGGCCAGATCTCTCTCCAATCCCAAGAGCCGGATTCCTGTGCCGGCCCGCGGCTCGGGTACGGGCAGCGCAAGTTCAGCATCCGGCCACTCGAACGTGATCACGTAGAGGTTGCCGTCCACCCTCGTGTAGGCCAGGTACTGCCGCATCGAGCGGTAGACGCCCTTCAACCCATCACCCCGATCACGACCCGGCGTGCTAAAGAGTCGCGCCCGCGGGATGATCTGCTTCGGCTGGCTCGAGCTCGACCAGAAGAGCCGCACCGCCGCGTTCACCTTCGTCTCGTAGTACTCCACGCGGATGCTATGTTTTTCTCCGGCCTCGAGCCGGACCGTGCCGTTGGCGCCAGCAGCATCCGTTTGAACCCACCCGTCGACTACCAGTTCGTCGTCGATCCAAACGCGGATACCTTCATCGGCGTGGGCCTCTAGCGTGTAGGTCTCGGAGTACCGCGGCCGGACGTATCCGGTCCACAGTGCTGTGAAGTCGTCCTCTCTGATCGGCTCCCCTGGCGAGTTTCGCACCCAATCGAAGTCGATCATCGGATCGACGCGTTCAAGCGTCACCTCGCGCTCTTCCCCCGTCCTGGACCAGGGCCGCGCGCCGTAGATCGCCTCGCCGTTGACCTCCAGCCACTGGCCTAGCTGAACGAGCCGCTCCTGCTGCAGGAGCGGTATTTGCCCGTCCGCCTTCGGACCGACGTTGAGGATCATCCCACCGCCCGCCGCCACCGCACCCGCGAACCGACGCACCAACTGCGCCGGTGTCATGTATGCCTCGAGGCCTTCGTTACGGTTGAGCGCGAATGAGCGACCGAGCCCGCGGACCTCGGTCCAGGGGCGGTCGGTCACGTCGATGCCGGCGCTGTACTCCGGCGTCAGAAAGCCTATATCGCTGCCGTGGCCCCAGCGGTTGTTCACGATGGCGTTCGGGCCCACGGTGTCGTAGTACCAGCCGATCAACTCGCGGGCGTGCCACTGCTCCGCCGTGTTGAGCCATTCCCCGTCCGCGAAGAGCACCTCCGGCCGGTACGCAGTGATCAGTTCCTTAAACTGCGGGATCATGTGCTGCTCGACGTAAGGGTCGATGGCCTCGGGGGGGTCCGTGTACCAGCGGTGCAGCGGGTGGCTCCATTCCGCGAGCGAGTAGTACAGTCCCATCCGCAGCCCGGCTTTCCGCACGGACTCCGTCAGCTCCCCGACCAGGTCGCGGCCCGGACCAACGTCCACGCTGTTCCAGTTCGGTGAGTAGATGCTCGGCCAGAGCGCATAGCCATCGTGGTGCTTGGAGACGAGCACGACGTAGCGTGCACCCGCGCGCATGAAGAGATCCGCCCACTCGTCCGGGTCGAACAGTTCTGCCCTGAATAGCGGCGCGAAGTCGCGGTAATCGAAATCCGCGCCATACTGCTCGCGCATGAAGCGCGTCCGCAGTGTGTCGCCGACCTGCAGCCCGCGGAGAAACCACTCGCCGTACTGTTCCTTCCCGCTATAAGCGGGCACGGAATAGACGCCCCAGTGGATGAAGATCCCCAGCTTCGCATCTTGGAACCATTGCGGGTAAGGCCGGGCGCGGAGCTGCTCCCAAGTGGGCGCGCCTGCCTGATCGGCTTCCTGCGCCACGCCGTCTTCCCACAGCGCTAGGCTGCAAGCGAGCGCGATCATCCAAACGACCCTCAACAAGCGGGTACCTCCGAGAACTGCCGATCGGGTTAGCCGGCTCATGAAGCGCTCCTCATCTGCGCCTCACTGCAATGCGCCGCTGATCTCGAATACATAGGCGTAGGGGCTCGGCATCTCTTGGGGCGACATGAGCGGTGGCGTGAAGATGACGGACCGACCCTCCCCGCGCCATTCGATAGGTCCCTGGTAGCCTAACAATGCGACCGAAAGGCCCTCCGTGCGGTCAAGGCCGTCGATCCGAACCTCCCCTTCCGGCCACTCGAAGAAGTGGGCATAGAGATCAGCACCACGCCGGGTATAGCGCACGGCCAGGTTACCGGTCGTATCCGACGCCCGATCACCCGGCGGGGCCCACGGACGCGTACCGTAGATCGCCTTCCCGTTGACCCGCAGCCACGAGCCGACGTCGCGCAGGCGCTGTTGCATGATCACCGGAATCCGTCCGTCGGCCGTCGGCCCGACGTTAAGAAGAAGATTGCCACCCCGACTGACGACATCGATCAGTTCGTGGACGAGCTCTTTCGACGTACGATAGTGATTGATGTTCTCGGCGCGGTTGTATCCGTACGAGCGCCCCATGCCACGGCTTTCCTCCCATGGATGCCCCGTGCCCACCCCTTCCGCGTCCTGATACTCGCTGGAGTAGTAGTCACCGTGCCTTCCCGGCATGCCCTCAGCCCAGCGGTCGTTGACCACCACCTCGTCCTTGTTGGGTGCGCTGTTGTATAGCCACGCTAGAAGCTCCTTGGTCTTCCAAAATTCCTCGTCCTCGTCCCACTCCCCAGCGTCAGCGAAGATCACCGCGGGCTGATACTCCGTCACGAGTTCTTTGATCTGTGGGATGACATGGTCGTCGACGTATCGATCGAGCGGGATCCCATGAGCGTCCATGGCCTCCTGTGGAATGAAGCGCCCGCTCGGCGTGCGTCCGGTCGTATTCGTCTCCCACTCGATCATGGAATAGTAGAGCCCCATCCGCAGGCCCCGCCTCCCCACCGCTTCGGTCAACTCGCCCACCAGATCGCGCTTCGGCCCAACATCCATGCTGTTCCAGTCCTTCTTGAACGGGCTACTCGTGGGCCAGAGACAGAAGCCGTCGTGATGTTTGGAAGTGAGGACCACGTAGCGGGCCCCCGACTCTGCGAAAAGTCCCGCCCAGAAGTCCGGATCGAAGAGTTCGGCCGTGAACATGGGAGCAAAGTCACGGTACTCGAAGTCTTCACCGTAGGTTCGCTCGTGGAAATCCTCCTCCCCCTTCAGCTCGCCTACCACGCGCGCATAGTACCACTCTGCGTACGAGGCATACCTTCCTTCGCGAACCCGTATCCAGGCAGGTACCGAGTATACCCCCCAGTGAATGAAGATTCCGAACTTGGCATCAAGAAACCATTCGGGCATCGGTCGGCTATCCAGCGACTCCCACGTCGGCTCGTATACCTGCGCGACCGCTGGGGAAACCGACGACAACGTGAGCGCTATCACTGCCGCCAACCACACGCAGCAGGCCGAGAGTTTCCGCATCGGACTCTCTCCTCTCACCACACAGATCGTCACCCGGGGCTCTCGCCTCGGTACTCGAGTTCTATGATGCCAGCTTGAAGATCCGCTCCATCAGGAGCCACTTGTCGCCTGGCTTAGCCATCGGTAGTGGCTGCTGATACTTCCACATCAGCGCTTCCCATTCCTGCACTCGTGGATCGGCTTGATCTGCGGCGGCCTTGGCTTCGAACGAGAACCCTTCGGAAACCTCCATCACCATGAAGAGCCGGTTCCCGACTCGGTAGATCTCCATGTCCTCGATCCCGGCGTCTCGGATGCTGCGCGTGATCTCGGGCCAGACGCTCTCGTGATAGAGCTCGTACTCGGCGATCAGATCGGGGTCATCCCTCAGATCCAACGCAAGGCAATATCGTCGTGTCATGGCAATCGAATTCCCCGGAAAAGTTCTTCACTATTCGCTAATCGATATTCGGCGTTCGATATTCAAAGCCGTAGCTCAACCGATGGCTCGGTCAAGGTGGATGTATCCACCGTCCACGAACAGGTGCTGGCCGGTGATGTGGCCGGCCTGCGGCGACATGAGGAAGACGACAATCGCGGCGACCTCGTCGGCCGCCGTCATCCGTCGTCCCAACGGGATCTTTTCTACGATAGCCGCCAGCTTCTCCTCGGGGTCCGGGAACGCATCGATCCACTGCCGGTATTGGGGCGTCATGACCTCGGCCGGCACGACAGCGTTCACACGGACTCCGTACGGTAGAAGATCGACCGCCCACTCGCGCGTCAGGGCGAGAATGCCGCCTTTCGCGGCGGCATACCCGGACGTCCCACCCTGCCCCGTCAGCGCGACCTTCGAGGCCATGTTCACGATCGCGCCACGCGCTTCCTTCAGGGCCGGAAGCGCGTACTGCGTCATCTCGAAGTAGTGCACGACATTGCGGCGCAGCGACAAGAGGAAGTCCTCGGGGCTGCCGTCCTCGAGAGCGACGCCGTCGTTCGTTCCCGCGTTGTTCACCAGCGCGTCGATTCGCCCAGTCGCGCGGGTCGCACCGTCGACCGCTGCTCGGCACGCACCCGGTTCGGCGAGGTCGGCCACGACGAGTTCGCAGCGATGACCGAGCGCCGCAAGCTCAACTCGCAATCGTCGGCCGGATTCCTCGTCACGGTCCACGATCACCGGGGTCGCCTCCTCGCTGGCGAGGGCGCGGACTACGGCCTCGCCGATCCCTCTCGCTCCTCCCGTAACCACGACGGTCTTTCCCGCAAGCGCCAGATCCATCTCAACCATCCACGGTGGTAGTCAGACTTTCAGTCCATAGAACCGGAGCGCGTTCCGCCCGAACAGCTTCTCACGTGTAGCCGCGGACAGGCCAGCAACGTAGTCATCGATCAGCTGCGCGACCTGCCGGTAGCTCGCGGCCAGCAGGCAAACGGGCCAATCGGAGCCAAACATCAATCGATCGAATCCGAACGTCTCGAATACTACGTCCAGGTAGGGATGGATGTCTTCGGCGCGCCACCGCGACCAATCCGCCTCCGTGACGAGCCCCGATATTTTGCACCACACGTTCGGGTGGCTCGCCAGCTCGCTCATCTGCGTCGCCCATGGCTCCAGCTCGCCGTCACGGATCGCCGGCTTGGCCAGATGGTCCACCACGAACGGCTGTTCCGGGAGTTTGTCCACGAGCGCGAGCGCGGCGGAGAGCTGCCGCGGATAGACGAGGATGTCGTAGGTGAGGCCGAAATGGCCGAGGGTCCCGATGCCTCGCACGACATCGTCCCGCTCCAGGAAGTCGTCCGGCTCCGCTTGCGCGATGTGCCTCACACCGCGGAAACGCTCGAATTGGCAAAAGTGCTCGAGTCGACTCGGCAGGTCCGCAGCGCGGAGGTCCACCCAGCCGACGATGCCCCTGATGAACGAATGTCGCTCGGCGAGTTGTAGCAGGAAGCGAGTCTCATCCTCGGATTGGTCCGCCTGCACGGCGACCGAGCCGTCGATCCCCTGCTCCACGAACTCCGCCTCCAGGTCCCCAGGCAGGAAATCGCTCTGCAGCACCGACATCTCCTCGGTGATCCAGTCGTCACGAACGGGATCGTAATGCCAGAAGTGCTGGTGCGCGTCGATTCGCATCACGTCTCATCCGTCTCGAGACTCTCGTACGTCGCCCGGCAGGAGCGTCATGAATCGACTCAGCCTCACCGGTGTCTCCGCCGTCACGTGTTGAGTCTGAGGAAGCCGCCGTCGATCGGGTAGTCCGTGCCGGTGGCGAAAGCGGCCTCATCTGAACAGAGGTACAGCGCCAGGTCGGCGACCTCCTGCGGCGTTCCCATCCGGCCGATCGGCTGTGTCGCCGAAAGCTTGTCGAACATCTCCTTCTCGCGCCCCGGATAGTTCTCGCGCAGAAAGCCGTCCACGAACGGCGTGTGCACGCGCGCGGGCGAGATCGAGACGACACGGATGTTGTGGGTCGCGTAGTCTTTTGCGGCGGAGTACGTCATCGCGAGCACCGCCCCCTTAGTCATCGAGTACGCAAAGCGGTCCGCGATCCCCACCGACGCCGCGACCGAGGCCATATTCAGGATCACTCCACCGCCGTTCTCCTTCATGCTCTCGATACAGGCGTGCATGCAGAGGTAGACGCCCTTGACGTTCACGCGGTAGAGGCGGTCCAGATCCTCCTCCGTCGTCTGCTCCAGGTTCCCGACGTGCGCGACTCCGGCGTTGTTGACGAGGATGTCGATCCTGCCGTCTCGGAGGATCTCGCCGAAAACGGTCGCCACTTCGGCCCCGTCGGTGACATCGCAGCGATGCGCCGTCGCGGAACCGCCCGCGTCGACGATCTCGCTGACAGCCTCTTTCGAAGACTCCTCGTTCAAATCCAGTATGTGCACCGCCGCGCCACGCGCCGCGAAGGTCTGTGCGATAGCCCAGCCGATACCGCTGGCGCCGCCCGTCACGACGGCCCGCTTGCCGTTCAGCGAAAAGGAGTCTGTGCTCACGACAGCCACCCCTCTATTCCATGGTCACGATTGTCATGCGCTGTCCATGTCGGCCCACGCTGCGCCGTCCGGAAACGCGTACTCGCGAAGCGACTCGGGCTTCATGGCGATGCTGTAGCCGGGCGCCTCGGGCACCATATAGCGGCCGTTACGGATTACGACAGGGTCGAGAAAGTGCTCGTGCAGATGGTCGACGTACTCGACGATGCGGTCCTCTAGGGAGGCGCTCACGCAGAGATAGTCGAAGATCGCGAGGTGCTGCACGTATTCGCACAGCCCCACACCGCCGGCGTGGGGGCAGACGGGGACCCCGAACTTGGCAGCCATCAGCAACACGGCCAACACCTCGTTGACCCCACCGAGGCGACAGGCGTCGATCTGGCAGAAGCCGATCGCGCCGGCCTGCATGAGCTGTTTGAACAGCACGCGGTTCTGACACTGCTCGCCGGTGGCGACCCCAATGGGCGCCACTGCCTTCGCGATGGCCGCGTGGCCGAGCACGTCGTCCGGACTGGTCGGCTCTTCGATCCACCAGGGATCGAAGCGTGCCAACTCGCTCATATTGGCGATCGCATCGGCGACGTCCCAGCGCTGGTTAGCGTCCAACATCAACTTACGGTCGGGCCCGATCTCTTCGCGGACCAACGCGCAGCGGCGCACGTCGTCCTCGAGGTCCACCCCCACCTTGATCTTGAAATGCGACCAGCCCGCCGCCACCCCTTCGCGGCAAAGGCGGCGGATCTCGTCGTCCGGGTACCCCAGCCAGCCGGCCGATGTGGTGTACGCCGGGTAGCCGTCGCGCAATAGCTCTACCTCACGCGCGACGCGTGTCGGCTCGCTCTCGCGCAGAATGGCGAGCGCCTCTTCGGGCGTGAGAGCGTCGGTGATGTAGCGGAAGTCGATGCAGGCGACCAGTTCTTCCGGAGTCATGTCGGCCAGGAG
>JBDHAS010000195.1:0-13738 GCA_039588015.1 Gemmatimonadota bacterium
CGTGTGGTATCGGCGGCTTTGGGAGCCCGAGGCTCATTCTGAGCCCGCGTATCGCGTGCTCTCGGCGGCGCTCGTCCCGGCGGAAGCCGCCTACCATGCTGCCGTCCGGGTGCGTGCATGGGCGTTCGACCGGGGCCTGCTGAGATCTGTAGCCGCCCCCATCACGACCCTTGCCATAGGCAATCTGACGGTGGGGGGTACGGGCAAGACACCGATTTCTGCCTGGTTCGCGGCTCGCTTTGCTGCGCTGGGGCAAAGGCCCGCGATCGTGATGCGAGGCTACGGTAGTGACGAGATCCAGGTCCATCGGGCCCTGAACCCGGACGTGCCGATACACGTGGCCGCGGACAGAGTTGCGGGCGTCCGAGCAGCACACGAAGATGGCTCGACCGTGGCGGTTCTGGACGACGCCTTCCAGCACCGAGCCATACGCGCCGATGCCAACCTGGTGCTCGTGGCTGCGGAAGACGGTGCCGCGTCTCCGAGGCTACTCCCGCGAGGGCCGTGGCGCGAGCCTCTGGCGGCGCTCGAACGAGCGAACATGGTCGTCGTGACAAGGAAGGCGGCATCAAGCGCGACAGCCGACGCGGTGGCGGGGCAACTGTACGACATATACCCTGGCTTGCCGCAGGCTCAGGCGTCCCTGATTCTGTCCGGTCTGGCGCCGTACGACTCTAGAACGAATACCTTGGGAGAACTGAGGTCGCTGTCAGGCTTTCAAGGACGGCTGGCGCTGGCAGGGGTGGCGAAGCCCGAGACAGTCTGGGCGCAGCTGAGCGAAGCCGGAGCTGTGATCGAGGAATATCGAGCGTTCCCCGATCACTACCGGTACAGTCAGCGTGACGTCGAGAAGATACGGCAGCACAGTGGCTCCGGTGCGATCGTCGCTACGCTCAAGGACGCGGTCAAGCTGAGCGCATTCCTGCGGAACGACGAAACGGTCTTCGTCCCGGTGCAGGAAGTGTCCTGGGAGCGGGGCGTGGAAGAGGTCGAGTGCCTCGTGGCGAAGTTGATCGGCTCACAGACGAGAGATTGAATAGTGCCAAGTCGCCTTGACACGGACGTACTGGTCATCGGGTCGGGGATCGCCGGTCTTACGTTCGCGCTGCGGGTGGCCGAGCATGCGGACGTCGTGCTCGTCACGAAGAAGGCGAGCCTCGAGTCGAACACGAACTACGCCCAGGGCGGTATAGCTGCCGTCGTGGACGCGGACGACTCGTTCGTGGAGCACATCGAGGATACGCTTCACGCAGGAGCCGGGCTTTGCCACAGAGATCGAGTAGAGGCGCTCGTCAGAAACGGACCACGAGCGGTCGCAGACCTGATCGAGTGGGGAGTCGAGTTCACTCGCTCGGGCGGGAAGTTGGCGCTCGGGATCGAGGGCGGACACTCGCACAAGCGGATCGTGCACAGTCGGGATCACACAGGGGCCGCTATCGAGAACGCCCTCGACAAGGCTGTAGCCGGACATCCCAACATTCGACTGCTCGAAGACCACATGGTACTGTCGCTGAGATCCGAATGCTTGGGAGGACGACGACGTTGCGTCGGGGCATGGGTGCTGGACATTGAGGCCTGCCAGGCGGCTGAGATCGGAGCGCGCGCAACGATGCTGGCGGCAGGCGGAAGCGCCGCCATCTACTGTCATACGACCAACCCGGCCATCGCGACGGGGGATGGCGTGGCCCTGGGCTATCGCGCCGGCGCCACCGTGGCGAACATGGAATTCATTCAATTCCATCCCACGTCGCTGTACCCGGCAGAGGAACATGCATTCCTGATCTCGGAGGCCGTGAGAGGGGAAGGCGCGCTCCTTCGCAACTGGGATAGCGAAGCGTTCATGGAGCGGTACGACCCGCGCAAGGATCTTGCCCCGCGAGATATAGTGGCGCGCGCCGTGCACGCCGAATTGAAGAAGAGCCAGAAGTCGCATGTGTGGCTCGACGCCACGCACATTCCGGGTGAGCATCTGGAGAAGCGATTTCCGAGCATTCTCGAGGGTTGCCGTTCACGTGGAGTGGACCCGCTCACCGATCCGATTCCTGTCGTGCCGGCCGCCCACTATACGTGCGGCGGCATATGGACGGACGGCGACGGGCGAACGACGCTCCCGGGCCTTTATGCTGCAGGCGAATGCACGTGCACCGGGGTCCACGGAGCGAACCGCCTGGCATCGAATTCGCTCCTGGAAGCCGTCGTGTTCGCGGAGAAGGCCGCGTTGAGGATGTTGCAGCGACTTCCGCTCACTCCTGCACCGCACGGAGGAGAAGGCCTGCCCCCGCCGGATCTCTCGTCGTTTCCGGCCGAGCCGCTGGCCGACCTGCGAAAGCGACTCAAACAACTGATGTGGGACCACTTCGGGATAGTAAGAAGACGCGAAGAGATGCGATCGGGCACCGCGCAACTGGACAGCATGCGCCGCGAGTGGTTGGACCTGCGAGGCACCGAACAGGGATCGTGCGACTGGGCCCGCTGGACCGACGCGGCTGAGACATTGAACATGCTCGACGTGGCGGGGTTGGTGGCTCGCTGCGCGATGTGGCGGCGAGAGAGCAGAGGCTTGCACTATGTGGTCGATTACCCGGCGAAGGACAACGAGGCGTACCTGCGAGACAGCTTCGTGACCGCTTTGGATTAACTGGGGGTGGTCCGTCCGGGTTGGCCCGTGTTGAGGTTTCTTTGAAGATCGTTTTGCTTGCTGTTGGAGCGCCCAAGGCGGCTGCTCTGGGGACGGCGATTCGCGAATACGAAACGCGCATCAAGCGCTACTTCAGGTTCGAGTCTCGCGAGATCCGACCACAGCGCATAACGCCTGATGCAGACGAGCCGGCATTGATCGAGAAGGAGTCCAGGGAGCTGCTGGCCAAGGTACCAGACGGGCTCGAGGTCGTCGCGGTCGATCGGCGCGGCTTTGCCTGGTCCTCCGAGCAGCTGGCGAGCTACTTACAGTCCCTTGCGGTGCAGGGAAGACCTGGCGCCGCGTTCCTGATCGGCGGGCCGCTGGGGATCAGCGAATCACTCCGTTCAGAGGCGTCCAAGGTCATGTCGCTGTCTCCGTTAACGCTCCCGCACGAACTGGCGCGTCTGGTCTTGATCGAGCAGTTGTATCGGGCAGGCACCATCAACCGCGGCGAGCCTTACCACAGGGGAGGATGAGCACGACTAGGGGAGCACCCGACTGGTATCGGGACTGGTTCGGCGAAGAGTACCTGGCGCTCTACCCGCACCGCGACGAGGAGGAGGCTCAGGCGGCGGTAGAGCTTGCGGTTCGATCCGCGGAACAGCCATCCGGGTTGATCCTCGACCTCGCCTGCGGTGCAGGGCGTCACATGAAAGAATTCAAGCGCCGCGGGCTGGAGGCGGTGGGGCTGGATCTCTCGGACAGGCTGCTCGGGGAGGCGAAAGCGGCGGACCCCGATCTGATGCTCGCGCAGGGTGACATGCGTCACCTTCCGTTCGCCGACGGGAGTTTCGGCCTGGTCGTGAACTTCTTCACCTCCTTCGGCTATTTCGCCGAACCGGAAGAAGACGAGCGGACCCTGACCGAGATACGGCGCGTGCTGCGACGCGGCGGACGATTCATGCTGGACTTCTTGAATGCCGAACGGGTACGTGATAACCTGGTCAGCCACGACGAACGCGTGGTGGATGGTCGTCGCGTTACCCAAAGCCGAAGGCTGGAGGAGGACGGCCAGATAGTGGTGAAGGAGATACAGATCTCGGGAACGGAGAGCGGTGAACCGGAGAGCACGTTCTACGAGCGCGTGCGCCTGTATTCCCCCGCCGAGTTGAAGTCCATGCTCGAGGGCGTGGGGCTAGAACCGGAGGATAGCTTCGGCGACTACTTCGGCGGCCCGACTTGCTCCGATTGCCCGCGCTACATCCTGCTAGGCCACGCCGTATGAACTTGACCGTAGAGCCTCTTGTATTGCAGGGACCCGAGCTGTGTCGGGCATACAACGCTGGAGACGCCCACGCGACGTCCTTCTACTCGGCCGGATCTGCGAACGACGGCGAGGCCTATCGAAAACTGGCCGACAGGATTCGGGCCGAGACACCTCCCTCACGCTGGCAGGCAATCGCGGCCGCTTTTCGGCCCGCACACAAGCCCGCGACGAAGAAACTGCAGGAGGTCGTCGAGCAAGGAGGCCTTTTCGTGGCGACCGGTCAACAGGCCGGACTGTTCGTCAGCCCTCTCTTCACTCTCTACAAGGCGTTCACGGCGGCGCGGCTCGCGGAGCAGCTGACAGAGCAGCTTTCGGTTCCCGTCATGGCGCTCTTCTCCGTCGCCTCTGAAGACCACGACTGGGCCGAAGTCGACCACACCCACATCGTTGACGTTCAGAACCGCCTGGTTCGTCTCAGCCTGCCCGGGCGGCCCGGCGCTGCGACGCCGCCCGTGGAGCGAATCGTGCTGGCGCCAAGCATCGAAGAGACTTTCGATCAGCTGGTCCAACTTACGCCAGAATCGGAGTTTAAGGCGAACATCCTCGAGCCGCTTCGAAGTGCGTATCAACCTGGAGAGCTTTTCGCTGGCGCGTTCCAGGCTGCGTTGGCGCACTTGCTGAGGCACCACCCGTTCCTGGTCGTTCGCACCGCAGATCCGTACGTGAAGAGACAGTCGCGCGACGTGCTGTGGGCGGAGTGGCAACGCCGTGACGAAAGCGAGCAGCGCCTCAGGTCGCGGACGGAGAGCCTCAGCGCGGCTGGGTTCGAGATACAGGTGCCCGTGAAGCCCGGCACGACGAACCTATTTCTCGAAGGCCCGCTCGGGCGCGATCGGCTTACCTGGGAGAACGACTCTCCGACGCTGCGGAGGGCGGGAGAGCGGCTGAGCGAGGAAGAGCTGCGACGCGTTCTCGATCAGAGTCCCGACAGAGTCAGCCCTGGAGCCCTGTTTCGACCCGTCGCGGAGGCGAGCGCGTTTCCGGTCATCGCCCATGTCGGTGGGCCTAGCGAGATCGCGTATCTCGCCCAAAGCCAGGTCCTGTTCGACTTGCACGGCGTTCCAGCACCCGTCGTTGTGCCGCGTGCCTCCTTTCTCCTGGTCGAGCCCAAGGTCGCTCGCGTCCTCGAGAAATTCGGCCTGAAGGCCGGCGACTTGGCCGGAGACCCCAATGTCGCGCTGAGCCGCATCCTGAGCGATATGGCGCCGCCCGGTCTGCAGGTCAGCCTCAGCGATCTGCGCCAATCGGTAGCCGAGGGACTGGATCGCGTTGAAGCGGCGACCGTGGAGTTCGACTCGGGGGCAAAGAGCCTGATAGGAAGCGGTAAGCAGGCGATCTTCGGTGGCATCAAGGCGCTCGAGTCGAAGTTGCAGGCACGGGTCCGCGAGAAGAACCGGACATCCGAGCAACAGATCGAGAAGGCGGCCGTGAACCTGTATCCCGAGGGCCACCCGCAGGAGCGGCTACTGAACCCGTATCCCTATCTCGTTCGCTACGGGGAAGGGCTACTGGATGCAATCTACGACAGCGTGGTAACTCCACTCGGATAGGTCACTTGCCCTACGGCACTTCCCGACCTACGTTTTGCTGACTTGGGTTTCTCGTCGAGGTGTGGAGCATGGTTTGGGTTCTAGGCGTTGTGGTTCTTCTCTTGATGATGATTCCCCTCACCGCGATCGTGCTTGATTCCGAGGTGGGGCGGGCGTTGGCTCGCCGTCTTGGTTCCGGCCACACGGACGCGGAAGAGGAGGCACGCCTGAAGAGGCTCGAAGAAGAGGTGAAGTACCTCTCCGAGAGCGTGCAGTCCCTCCAGGACGAAACTGGCTTCATCAGGAAGTTGCTGGAGAAGCCGAAACCGCAGGATTCACTCCCGCCCGGTGAAGAGTGAGAGCGAGACCCGCTTAGGCAGAAAACCCCGCCCCGCTGTGGCCGTAGGAGCGGGGATTTTTTTGAGTCGCCTGACCGGCTTCGCACGCGACGTGGCGATCGCCGCCTTCTTTGGAACCGGCCTCGCCGCTGACGCCTATACCGCAGCGCTCAGGATCCCCAACATACTCCGCAACCTGCTAGGCGAAGGGACGCTCTCGGCCTCCTTCATTCCGGTCTACAGCGGGATGCTGGGCCGTGAGGCCTCCGCTGACGCGCGCAAGCTGGCCGGAGCTATCCTCGGCATTCTGCTGGCGCTCGCAGCCGTGCTGAGCGGAATCGGCGTGCTCGCGGCCCCCTGGTTGACCCGGGTCATCGTGCCAAGCTGGTCTCCAGACTCGGTGGCGCTGACGACAAGGCTGGTGCGCATCCTGTTCCCGATGGCTGGCTTCATGATCCTGGCCGGGTGGTGCCTGGGCGTACTGAACAGTCATCGTCGTTTCTTTCTCTCGTTCGCGGCGCCAACGGCCTGGAATCTAGCCCAAGTGGCCGGGCTTTTGATCGCATGGAAGAACGGGTGGGAGCCACTGGTCATCGCGCTCGCCTGGTCGACCGTGATAGGCGGGGCCTTACAGTTCCTCGTTCAACTACCGGCCGCACGAGCGGTAGCCGGACCACTCAAGCTGAGCCTGAACTTTCGCTGGCAGCCGGTGAAGCTGGTGCTGAAGAACTTCGGACCGGTGGTCATCGGTGCGGGCGTGGCGCAGTTGTCCGGTTTCCTGGACGTGTTCCTGGCAAGTTTCCTGGCACACGGGGCCGTGGCCGCACTCTACTATGCGCAGCGGCTCTACTATCTGCCGCTCAGCCTCTTCGGCACTTCCGTGGCAGCCGCGTCGCTGCCCGAACTGTCGCGCGAGGCGGAGTTCAAGGCCCTCGACGCGTTGCGCCTGCGCTTGAGCGGAGGGTTCCGCACCATAGCATTCGCAGCGATTCCCTCGAGCTTGGCCTTCATCTTGTTCGGCGACCTGATCGTAGCGCTGTTGTTTCAACGGGGCGACTTCACCCTTTCCAGCACCTACTGGGTTTCCGGAACGCTCGCCGCGTACTCGATCGGGCTCGTTGCCGCGTCCTCGGTCAAGCTGTTCGCCTCGGGCTTCCACGCCATGCTCGACACGCGCACACCGGTCCGCTACGCGGCCACGGCGCTTGTTATCGGAGCCGTCGTCGGAGCCATCCTGATGTGGCCGCTATACGCGCCCGGCTTGGCCACGGGAGCGGCGGTGGCTTCGTGGGTCTACCTGATGATGCTTTGGAACGGACTCGAGCGGCGACTGGGAACCCTCCTGGATCGAAGCGACCTCGTGTACCTGCTTCGGATCATGCTCTGCGGATTGCTATCGGGTGGCGTGGCCCTCGTTGCCGAGCAGATCCTCGAGCCCGTTTTTCGCGACGGCCCCGTCTTCGTCTCCCGGCTGCTGGTGACTGTGGGAACGCTCGGCACCCTCGGGGTAGTATACCTTTTGACCAGCAGAGTTCTCGGTACGCTACCGACTGGCGGGTTCAAACTGTTGAAAAGAGAAGTTGGCAGCGCTTCCAGCAGCGCCCGGCGTCTACCTCCTCAAGAACGCGAAAGGCAAGCCGATCTACGTCGGCAAGGCGAAGTCGCTGCGTGATCGTGTACGCTCCTACTTTCGCGACGACGCCTCCTCCCATATCAAGTCGCCGTACATGTACCGCAGCATAGCGGACTTCGACACGATCGTTACCGGGTCGGAGGCCGAGGCGCTGATCCTGGAGTCGAACCTGATCAAGGAATACTCTCCTCGCTACAACATTTCCCTGCGGGACGACAAGACCTATCCGTACGTCAAAGTGACCCTTGGAGAGCCGCTCCCGCGCGTCTTTGTCACCCGCAGGCTGCTCAAGGATGGCTCACGCTACTTCGGGCCCTATACCGATGTGGGCCACATGCGACGGGCGCTTCGCGCTATCAAGAAGCTCTACACTATACGCTCCTGTCACTACGACCTGCCGAAGCAAGCTCCGCCACGACCATGCCTCGACTACTACATCGGGCGCTGTAAAGCTCCGTGCGTGGGCTACCAGAGCTTGGGCGAATACCGCGAAATGATCGACGAGGTCATCCTGGTTCTTCAGGGTCAGACGCGCAGGCTGTCCGAGAAGCTCGAGGCCCGGATGGCTGAGGCCGCGGGTTCTCTGGAGTTCGAGCGCGCCGCCGAGTTCCGCGACATCCTGCGTGGGTTGGAGGAGCTGGAGGAACGTCAACTGGCCATCGATCCGCGGGGCGGCGATGTCGATGCCATCGCACTAGCCCGGGACGCGGACGACGCGTGTGGCGTGATCTTGAAGATCAGGGAAGGGAAGTTGCTTGGCCGTCAGGCTCACTTCCTCTCCAACGTGTCCGGCGCGGAACCGGAAACCGTGCTCTCCGCCTTCATCGCGCGCCACTACCTGCCTCAGGAAGATGTGGCGAGAGAGTTGGCCGTGCCGATCGACTTCACCGACCGCGGGACGGTCGAGGAGCACATCAGAGAGCGCAGCGGACGAGCTTTCAGGGTTAGGGTCCCACAGCGAGGACTCCGACGCGAGTTGCTCGAACGGGCCGAACAGAATGCACGCCACCTGCTGGAGGAGCGACGTCTGATGGAGGGGCAAGTCGATAGGCGGGCCCCGGCCGCGCTGTACGCTTTACGAGCGGATCTCAGTCTCGAGAGTGTTCCCCGATCGATCATCGGGTTCGACATCTCGAATATTCAAGGAACGGATCCTGTGGGCTCCGCCGTCTGGTTCGAGAACGGGGAGCCGTTCAAGAACGAGTATCGGAGGTATCGCATAGAGTCCGTCGAAGGGGTGGACGACTACGCGGCCATGCAGGAGGTCGTGGGACGCTACTTCTCGCGGCGAATCGAGGAGGAGCGGCGGCTTCCGGATCTCGTGCTCGTCGACGGCGGTAAGGGCCAGCTATCGGCGGCGGCCCAGGCGTTGGAGCGGACGGGCGTGCCCGATCTGCCGGTCGTATCGCTGGCGAAGCGGGAAGAGTTGATCTTCACCCTCGATCGCGGCGAGCCGCTACGGCTATCGCGCCGGGAGCCCGGCCTGCGGCTTCTGCAACAGGTACGCGACGAGGCCCACCGCTTCGGCCTGGCGTACCACCGACTGCGACGCAGTCGGCGCACGCTACGCTCGGGCTTGCTTGACATCCCGGGGGTGGGACCGTCTCGCCAGAAAGCGCTGATGCGAGCCTTTGGCAGCCTCAAAGCCGTAAAGGCTGCCACGCCCGAGGAGATAGCGGGCGTACCCGGTATTGGCCCGGCGCTTGCCGCGGAGATCGCCAAGTACCTGAGCGATGCGAACGACGAAGCCGGTTGAATCGCGCTTGTTACCGGACCGTGGGAGACCTATGTTGAGCGACGCTCGACCTTGCAATCCATAGACACCAACCATCGCTCGTGATGACCGTTAGGACCCGTTTTGCGCCGAGTCCAACCGGCGAGTTGCACCTCGGCAACGCGCGAATAGCAGTCCTCAACTGGCTGTACGCCAGGCACTGCGGAGGTCGGTTCGTCCTGCGGATCGAGGACACCGACGTCGACCGCAACCTTCCCGGTTCTGAAGACGAGATTAAGAGCTCGCTGCGCCGTCTCGGCGTAACCTGGGATGAGGGTCCGGATGTCGGCGGAGAGCTGGGCCCCTATCGCCAGAGCGAGCGGGCTTCGATCTACGCGAATCAGGCCCAATGGCTCATCGACATAGGGTCGGCCTACCGCTGCTTCTGCTCGCCCCTGGAGCTCGAGGCAAGGAAGGAAGCGGCGCTGGCCCGCGGCGACCAGCCTGTATACGACGGCACTTGCCGGAACCTCACCCCGGACCAGGAGGAGAGGCTGATCAGATTGGGCGTCAAACCGTCGGTCCGCTTCCGGGTTCGTGACGAGCCGGTCGCCGTCAACGACGTCGTGCGTGGCGAAATACACTTCGATGCTCAGGAGTTCGGCGACTTCGTGATTCTGAAGTCGGACGGACTGCCGACCTACAATTTCGCCGTCGTCGTGGATGATCGAGCCATGCACATCAGTCACGTGATTCGCGGCGTCGGCCACCTGGCGAATACGCCGCGACAGGTGATGCTCTATCGGGCGCTGCGAGAGGAGCCGCCCCTCTTCATTCACGTACCTCACGTCCTCGGCCCCGATGGCTCCGCCCTGTCCAAGCGACACGGCGCTCGCAGCCTGCGCGAGTATCTCGAAGCGGGTTATCACCCGCACGCGTTGGTCAACTACCTGTCGTTGCTCTCTTGGTCGAGCCCCAGCGGCGAGGAAGTGCTGCCGCCGGACAGGCTAATAGACGAGATCGACCTCAACCGAGTCGGCGCCAGCGACGTGCGACTCGATCCCGATAAGCTCGAGTGGTTGTCAGGAGAGTACATCCGGGGGATGGGAGTTGAGGAACTTGCCGACCGGTTGGCAGACGAGCTGCGACCCGCTACACGGATGGCGTTGGGAAGTGACCTGGTCCGCATCGCGGCCGCACTGCAGGAGCGCCTGACAACGTTCGGTGACGCCAGGCGCTTCCTCTCGCAGTTCCAGCCGCCAGAGCCGATGCGCTGGGACCAGGATGCGCTCGATATTCTCAATCAGCCAGACACGCTGCAGACGCTCGAGGCCGTGCTGGCCATGCTGCGACGAGTGGAAGACTGGGATGGCGATACGGCGCTGACGGCGCTTCGCCAGGCGGGCAAAGGAGTCGGCGCGAAAGGGCGCAGTCTGTTCATGCCTGTGCGGGCGGCGATCACAGGAGCGACGCAAGGCCCTGAGTTGGCTGATGTCCTAGCCGTCCAGGGCCGGACGACAACGCTCCGCGTGCTCGAGGAAGCGTGCGCGCTGCTGAGACGATCCCGGGATACTCAATGAAGCTGGAAATCGAGCTGGCCCGGCTGGCCCCGTGAAACCGTCGCGAACCACCCTGCTCACGCTTGTGTGCCTCTGGCTATACGGGCCAGGTACCGCCCTAGGTCAATGGAGCGTGATCCCCAAAGCTGCCCTGCCCGAGGTGCCCTACTGGTGGACGGTCAGCGAGAGCAGGGGCGTCGACCTGATACCTCTCGTTTGGACCAACGAGATTGACGGTGACGGCAGCGGATGCTGTGTCGTTGGAGCAAGCGGCCGGTTCCGCATGGGGTCGACGACCTTCTGGCTTGGACTCGGTTTCGGGACCAGTCCGGACGCGGGTGCGCTCGCCGGCTTCGAGGCCGCAGCGGAGATCCGGACCGGCGCCGTCAGTTTCCGTTCGCTCCACGGACGAAGCGGCCTAAGCCTGTTCTATCCAGTTTGGGTCGGCCGGGCACGTGGTCCTCGTACGATGGAGCGGTTGTCTCTGGGTGTGTCGACGGTGTGGCTCTACGACCAGCGCTACCTGCAAACGATCCCGTTCTTCGATTGCCCGGCACAGGCTCCCTCCGTGCCCTGCGAACGGGTGGAAACGCCATACCCGTGGAGTGACGGACAGGACAATGCATTAGTCGGCGAGGCCGTCTGGGGAAGCGGGGAATGGGGTGCGCCAAGGCTGAAGGGGAGCCTGGGGGTCGGCGTAAAGGCGGTTGGCGGAGAACACGGCTATGCACGGGCTGAGCTCGAGGCCGATGTCTGGGGCCGACTCCGTGGAGCCGATTGGACGGTGCGTTTGGCCGGAGGATGGAGTTCCAACGACGCCCCAATGCAGCGTCGGTTCCTGCTGTACGGCGCCGATCCGGTCACTCGCTGGCTCAACCCGATCCCCTACATCGTCCACGGAGGTCCGCACCTGCGGGCCTACGAGGCAACGCAGCCGCTCGTGAAGCGTTATGTGAGCGCCGCCGGCGAGGTCAGTCGCGGTGGCGAATCGGCGGCCGGGTTCTGGGGCCGGTTTCACGGCTTCCTAGAAATAGCGTGGACGCCGGGGATCCCCGAACGGCTGGGGCCGGAGGCGATAAGCGAGGGGAGCTCTTTGATATTCGACTGGCGCGAGCTACCGGCGGGCGAAGGCGAGCCTCTCGGTCGGTTCATGGCCCGCAGCCTGGAGGTGTCCGAGCTCTGGGCCGACGCGGGCGTTGCGATCACGGGAGGGTACCGGAATATCGCCCTCGCGTTCGCGTTCCCGTTGTGGGCCAGCGAGCCGGCGTTCGCGAACGAGCCTATCAGCGGCGGCGAGAAGAAAGCCTTCGCGCTCCGCTGGACCCTGACCATTTCCTTCTTCCCGCACGGACGCCCGGAGCTATGATGGAAGAGCAGTCACGCTCTCTGATCTTTGATCCTTTCGCCGGCATCAGCGGCGACATGATTCTTGGCGCGCTCCTCGACGTTGGGCTGCCGGCAGATTGGCTTCGTGGATTGGTGAACGATCTTCCAGTCCGCGCGGCTATCGAGATCAGCGAGGTAGCCCGGGGTTCGATCAACGCCAGTCGCGTGCAGGTCGATACTTCGCAACCGGAACCGGCCCGCCACCTGAACGACGTGTTGGAGATCATCGATCAGGCGTCCGTCCCCCGCTCGGCCCAGGAGCTGGCCACCTCGGCCTTTCGCCGGCTGGCAGAAGCGGAAGGCGAGGTACACGGCATTTCACCCGACGAAGTCCACTTCCACGAGGTCGGGGCCGCTGACGCGATCGTGGACGTCCTCGGCGCCACAGCCGGGGTCGCCGAACTGGGCGTCGAGCGCTGCTACACGCGACCGGTTGCGATCGGGCAAGGTTGGGTGACGGCACAGCACGGCGCGCTGCCCGTGCCAGCGCCGGCGACCCTGAAGCTCCTTGAGGACCTGCCGGTACGCGAGAGCCACCTGGACGGTGAGCTCACCACTCCGACCGGCGCGGTGCTCCTGTCGGTTCTGAGCCAGGGGCGCCGTGCTCCCTCCGGCTACGTGCCGCTTCGCTCGGGGTTCGGCGCGGGAAGCCGAGACCCGTCCAGCCACCCCAACTGCCTCCGTGTCATACTCGCGGCGCCCCAGACGCAGCCTACCCTGTGTATCGTCCAGGCGGACATCGACGACATGCTACCCGAATACGTGCCATCCCTCCGCGATGCGCTCGAGTCGGCGGGAGCGCTCGACGTCTGGGCCTACCACGTCCAGATGAAGAAGGGCCGTAGCGGCCTCAGGGTCGAAGCGCTAGTTCAGGAGAGCCTGCGTGACGAATTCGCCCGGACCCTCTTCCGCTACAGCACGACGCTTGGATTCCGCTTCTGGCCGGTAGACAGGGAGGTATTGATTCGGTCGACAAAGACGATAGAATGGCGCGGGTTCACAATCCGCGTGAAAACGGGCTTCGGTGCCGAAGGGCACGTTACGTGCAAACCGGAGTATGAAGACATAGAAAAAGCGGCGGGTGCTCTCGGTTTGCCCGCGCTGAAAGTGCGGCAGGAGGTGGAGAAACTGCTGCAACCAGGGTCATAAGCGCCGGGCAAGCGAGATCGACATGGGGCAAAATGCCCCACACGTTGGACGAGGAGGAAGTAAATGGCTTTGAGGCGGGCAGGATTGGTGTTGGCCGGCTGTGGGACGCTGGCTTTGCTAACGATGCCGGTGATTGCTACCGCCCAGGATTGCGTAGGCAGCAAGCCCAGAGGCGGGCGGTATGCAACCAGCGCCGAGCTCTACTTAGACCGGGCGAGGACGAATCCCAGGCCTGAGGATAAGGCCAGACTCTACCGGCAGGCGGTGGACGTGCTCCTGGAGGGCTTCGAGGCGCAGCCCGACAACCCCCGCAACTACGTGATGGCGGGGCAGGCGTACGCCGGCCTGAGAGATTACGAAGCGGCCGACGCTGCGTACACAAAGGCCGAGGAGATGTGGTCGTGTTATGCCGGACGCGTCGACACGCTCAGACACGGTGCCTGGATTCAAGTGTTCAATCGGGCCGTAGGCTACTTTCGGAAT
>JBDHAS010000196.1:0-8492 GCA_039588015.1 Gemmatimonadota bacterium
GAGGCTCGATGACCCACGCAAGGAGCAGTAGCGCGCCAGCGCCCATCAACATCAGACCTACGATGCGTATCAACCGGATCATTCTGAGAAGTCGCCCTCCGCTCGGTAATCCTGTATACGCTCCGCGAGCAAAGAAACCATGACCAACCCGAAGCCGGAAATCAGCAGACCCAGGCCCAGCTCGACCTGGGTTGGGATATTCAAGAATCGAGTAATCCAACGGGCCGACTCGAGGAAGCCCGCGACAATGACCAGCAGCGCACCGCTGCGCCAGAGGAGTGCGCCCACGACCTGAGTCTTCTTCACAGCTACCCGCCGTATCGAGTTACTCGAATCCTCATGATAAGCCGGCGTTGGCTCGCCTTATGAGCTGATACACGGACCCACCGGGTTTTATTCGAGTGTGCACCCGGCCGACCCCGACTTGCCCGACTCCCCTGCCCCCACGCGCCTCAAAGCTACCTCGGACATAGCGCCCAAGTTCTAGCCGTGGCCGACGGGCGCGTCGAATCGAACAGCGTTAGTTACTGTCTTCATCGTCCATCGCGCTGGCAATAACGCTCAAGAAGTCGTCTCGCGCTGACCACCGTGCCGGACTTCCCGCCTCCTGCCATGCGCTGTTGATCACCACGACGACCCGTCGCGCCCGGTCGATGTGAAGCAACTGGCCGTGAATGCCGATCGCCTGGAACGTCCCGCCATCCCGGGTCCACCATTGGTACCCGTAGCCCAAACCCGGCCGCTCGGTCCGTACCTGGGTGCGAGTGGCGGCCTCGAACCATCCGTCCGGAACGATCGACTCGCCACCCACCCCGCCACCGTCCAGCACGAACTGGCCGAACCGCGCGTAGTCCCGCAGCGCCGCCTGGAGGCAGCAGCCTGCAAGCTCGTGACCACTGCGGTCGATGGACCACGATGCCGGCTGTTCCATACCAAGCGGGGACCAGAGCTTCGACGACAGATAGTACGCACGGGTCTGTCCGGTCGCCGATGAGACGAGGACACCAAGCAAGTGTGTCTCACCGGTCTTGTACACCCACTTCGTACCCGGTGCCGCCTCCGCGGGTAGACGGCGCATGTAACTCACCGTCGGATCGAGTCCGGGCTCCACCGGAGCCGAGTAGAAGCGCACGACGTCGGACCCCTGGTCCGAATAGTCCTCATTCCACCGCACGCCCGATGTCATCGTCATCAGGTGACGGATGCTCACGCTGTCGTAGGCGCTACCGCGGAGCCCCGGAACGTATTTCGTGACGGGGTCGTCGATACTAGTGATGGACCCATCCTCTACGGCCGCGCCGACGAGAGTGCTCGTCACAGACTTGGCAACGGACTGCGATGTCCAGCGGCCCGATTCGCTGTGCCCGAGACCGTACCGCTCCAATCGGATTTCACCCTCATGTAACACGATCAGGCCCGCCACCTCCTGCTCGGCGATAAAGCGTTCGAGTTCCTTCTCCAAGGCTCCGCCGGCCGAGAAGGCTCGGAGGGGAGGCCCTAGCGGAAGTGCACGGACTTCCGCCCCGCGCGGCACCTCCCGCCCGGGAAATACGGAGTCCCAATACGCGAACCCGACCCGCAGCTGCTCCTCGTTCCAAGTGAACGACGAGCGAGGAAGCGACGCCGGGTCGATCGAAGGCTGCGGCCCGAAGCCCAGATAAGCGGCAAACCCGAGTGGGACGGCCAAGACGGCAAGTCGAGGCAGGATCGATCGCCTTGGCAGCGAATTTGGCCAGCGCGCTCCGCGAGGGTCGACCGCCGCCTTACGCCGGCGTACCAGCGCGATGAAAAGGGCCGCGAACATGAACATGACGCCGGCCAAGAAGTTGAAGAAGACGTCGCGGATGTCGTAGACGCGGTTGGGGAGTAGTGACTGGATCCCTTCGTCGAGCCACCCCAAGAGGGCGGTCGCCGTCACGGCGAGAGCGTCTGGCGCCGGGACCCGCCGGCCGTTCAGCCGACGCTCGACCAGCGCCTGGTAGATGAACGCCGCCACGACGGCGTACTCGATCAGGTGAGTGCGCTCTGCCGGGGGAACGCCAACCCTGGCCAACGCCCACAGGTATGCGAAGGCGACGCCGACCGCGACGCCGATCTCGCGCCAGCCGGGGCGGGTCTTTGCCCATCGCCAAGCCAAGAAAGCCCCGGCCAGGAGCATTGCCGCACCGACCGAGACCCGGAGCAGATTGCGCTCTCGAAGCCACTCGGCCAGCATCTGCGACGGCCCCAAGCTGGAGTAGATCGCCACCATGACGACGGCCACCCAGAACCAGAGCCGCCGCTCGCGATCGGAAGTGAAGAGAGGCATAGAGACTACTATAGCACCCAGTCTGGAAACGTGCTGCTGCAGATGTGCGCGGAGCGTTCGACCGGCGGCCTAACGCCCTAGATGCATCATTTGGGCGAAATGCCTCGCCTAAGGCACGTCCATGTGGCGCAGTCGCCGGATCGTCAGCAGCAGGAAACCGGCAAACACAATAATCGACGCGATTATCGCAAACCCAAAGCTCACATCGTCGGTCGTAACAAAACGTCGTTCGTCGAATCCGCGCATCCAGGCGATCGAATAGTACCGGACGCTCAGAAGCCGTACTCCCGATACGAACTGCGAGAAGAACCCTTCCCAGAGTACGATGTATAGCAGACCGTACCCTATCGCCCGCGAGGTCTTGAGACCAAGCCAGACAAAGGCCGAGGAATACAATACGACCCCAACGATCGCGGAAGCGGTGACCGCAAATGCGGCAGTCAAGTCAGCACTGAATGCTATGTAGCCAGTAAAGAACGCGCTGACAGCGATGAACGGTCCGGCGACGCAAACTGCAGCGAGCAGTTTGGGGACGGCGATTTGCCAGCGAGGAATCGGAGAGAGTGTCAGGTTCGCGAGCGTACGGTCATCTACCTCGTTCGCGAATGCGACGCTCGCGATGCCGAGTACTACCAGCGGTGAGATCGCGCCGGCGAGAATGGCGCTGAGCACAGCGATCTCGAACTCCTGAACGGTCGGTGCGCCGACGCTATTCACCATCAGCGACGCAACGACCACAGGCAACGAAGCGAGCCCGGATAAGATCAGCAGTCGCCATTTGCCGGAAAGCTGGCGAAGCGTCAGCAAGAAGACCGAACTCATCCCTAACGCTCCACCAGATAACCGAAGACGCTTTCCAGCGAGTCGTCCAGTGGCTCGACTCGACGCAAGCTGAACCCGGCCGATTGCGCCAGACGAGGCAGTTCGATCTGCAGATCACGCACGTTTCTGCTGAGCACAACGACTGTCCCATCGGGATCGACATTCACGGCATCGACAGAGTCGAGCTGAACGACGGCCGCAGCCAGTTCGCGAGGCGAGTCGGAAACAACCAAGACATGATACGGCCGCTCGTCCAGTGCTACCCGAATCGCGCGAAAATCTCCCGACGCTGCTAGTTTGCCATTTACGATCAGCAATACGGTATCCGCGACCTGCTCGACCTCCTCGAGGATGTGCGAAGAGAGAACGATGGTCCGACCTTCCGCAGCCAACTCCCGCAGCAGGCTCTGGAAGTGCACTCGCTGTCTGGGATCGGCACCATTCAGGGGTTCGTCGAGAACCAAGACCTCTGGATCGTGTACCAGCGTAGCAGCCAGTCTCATCCGTTGCCGCATTCCCCTGGAGTATGTGCCCATTCGACGATGTGCGGCGTCAGTCAGATCCACGAAACCGATCGCCTTCTCGACCGCGCTCTCGTCTGTCACGCCCCTGAGACGACCCATCATCCTCACGAAGTCGCGGCCTTTCATGAACTCATAAACCGTCTCGTGTTCCGACATCACGCCTATTCGTCGGTACAAGGGGGGGTTATTGCGAACCGGCTCTCCAAACACCGTCACAGTTCCGTCGGAAGCCCTGGCCAAACCCGTAATCATTCGGAGCAGAGTCGTCTTGCCTGCCCCGTTCGGACCCAGCAGGCCCGTGATGCCCGGTCCGACGTCGAACGTGACGTCGCTCACAGCGACAACGCTCCCGAACCAGCGCGAAACGTGGTCGACCCCGATAACGGGCGCTACGCCGTTCGTGGTCATGGGGTCAGCCGCCGATAGCGCAGCCACAGCACGCCTGCGGGGATGAGCGTCCACAGCAGAAACCAGCCAACGAGAATCCACGCAGGTAGTTCAGCAGCGGGCGCCGCGCGCGTAATGAAACTAGGCTCGCCGAAGATCACGTCATTCACGTGCACAGGAATGTTGCTCAGGTTGAACATCGAGATCCACTGACCAACCGTTCCGCCGATCTCAGCGGCCAGACCCGTGGTGAACGGCGTCGTGATCACGAACAGCCCGACGAGGAACACGGCGGCGTACGCGCGCCGTGTCGTGAACGCTGCGACTAGCAGTGCCAACGTAGTGGTGTACGCGGCGAGTGGGATCGCCGCAGCAAGGAATCTCGGAATATCGAGCCAGTTTTGGAGCAGGTAGTCGACCGGTCGCGGGTCGCCCATGATCAAGCCGATCAAAAGGATGACTTGCGGCAGCCAGGCAACCGCCACCATCACCATGAAGAAGGCGAGCCAGCGGGAGAGGACATAGTCCGACCCGGTAAGCGGTCGCACGAGGTACAGATTGATCACACCCTCGCGCCGGTCAGGGCACAATAATTCCGGTGCTCCGACTGCGGCGAAGACGAAGAAGATGATCGACGCGATTCCGTAGTAATCGGAGTGCGAGGGAAGGTTCAATCGCTCCGCGTCCTCAGGGCCTATCAGTCTGTCCGCCGCCCCAGCGACCAGGGCCATGATGACGGCGATGAATACCAGCACACCGATGAAGAGCCAGGGAAGAACCTTGGGGAGCACGCCACGACCAAACCCCAACGATGTCCGCACGCCGTTCTTTAGCACCGAAAGCCGGGCGCGGTTTCGCCCCTCGCGCGGACCGGTGTAGTTCTGGTAGCCGATGTCGAAGACAGTGCCACCGCGAGAGCTAACCATCAAGACACTGCACTTCCGAAATCTTCACCGTCACGTTGGAACAACTCGGCCAGCGCGCGTCGGCGGGGGGCCATCCGACGCAATGGTGCTTTAGCCTCCACCAGCGCATCCCTTATGTGGTCGTAGACCGATTCGTCGGGGCCCTCGATGTAGAGTCCGTGACCGTCGGAGGTCACTGCGATGCCACGTTGCTCCAAGGCCCGGACGAGTGGTTCATGGTTGGCATCGACTTCGATGAATACAGTTTCGGTTTCCTTCGTGAAGTGTTTGACTTCACCCGACTGCACCAAGCGGCCGTTTTGAAGGACCATGATCCGGTCACAGCTGCGTTCCACATCCGCCATCAGGTGGGAGGAGAGGAGTATGCTGATTCCGAAATCTCGGTGCGTCTTTCGGACGAGATCGAGCATTTCCTCACGTCCAGCCGGGTCCAGTCCGGCAGTCGGCTCGTCCAAGAACACGAAAGTAGGATCGTGCACCAGTGCCTGGGCGAGCTTGACGCGCTGCTTCATTCCCGTCGAGTATCCGCCCATCGCCCGATAGCGTTCTTCAAACAGGCCCACATGTCTCAACGTGTCGGCAGCACGTGTGCGCGCGTGTGACGGCGGCAGACCGCTCACCTCGGCCATATGGCCCAGAAACTCGGTAGCGCTCACGTTGCTCGGAAGACAGTCGTGCTCCGGCATGTACCCGAGGCTGGCGCGTACCGCGATGCTTTTGGACGCGTTCTGGCCCAGCGCCTTAGCCGAACCGGACGTCGGCCGAATCAAACCAAGAAAGAGCTTGATGGCTGTACTCTTGCCCGCACCGTTCTCACCCAGTATGCCGGTGATACCGTCGGAGATTTCGAAGCTGACGTCGTCGAGCGCGACAACGTCCTTGTAGTGCTTCGTCAGGTTCTCGGCGGTGAGCATTACCTTCACGCTATTCACCCTCGCAGGCCTCTTCGTACCCGAGGTTGCACGCCCGGCGGAAGAGCGATGCGGCTCGTGCAGGTTGCCGTGTGACGCCCGCCCCATTCTGATACAAAACCCCGAGGCTGTAACAACCCTCGGCATATCTGCGGCGGCAGGCTCGGCCATACAATTCGGCAGCTCGCTCGAAGTCCTGAGTCACTCCCGTTCCTGTAGCGTGCAGGTCACCGAGCTTGAAGCAGCCCGCCATCTCGTCGCCGTCGCAGGCCTGTTCGTAGAGCTCGGCAGCTCGGGCGGGGTCCAACGCGACGCCGGCGCCGGTCGCGTACGATTCGCCAAGGTTGTAGCAGCCCGCCATCTCATCGGCGTCGCAGGCTCGCTGGAAGAGATCCGCGGCTCGAGCGAGGTCTTGCGCAGCGCTCACGCCACCTTGGTACATGAGCCCCAAGCTGGTGCAGCCCCCCATCGAGCCGCCTTCACACGCTTGTTCGAAGAGCCCGAAAGCGAGACCCAGATCCTTGTCCACACCAACGCTGTCATGGTACGCCTGTCCGAGCTTGTAGCACCCCTCCGCCTCACCGCCATCACACGCTCGTCGGTACAGGCTGATCATGAGGTCCAGATCCCCGATGATACCCAGGCTATCCTCGTGCATTCGACCGAGCCGATAGCAGCCTTGTGCCACATCACCGTCACAGGCTTGCTGTAGCACCTCGGCGGCGAAGGTAAAGTCCTTTAGGACGTGATCGCCCCTCAAGAGCCTGTACCCGAGCTCGTTGCAGTCCGCCGCGTTACCATCCTGGCACGACAGCCGCAGCTTCTTAGCCTCCGGATTACAGGCAAGCAGGGCGATACCCACCACGGTGAGCAGCAGCTTGCCTGCGAAGGCGCTAAACAGTCGGGCGGTGATCTCGGACATGGCCGTAGATAATAGGCGTTCTCGAAAGCATGAGCGAGGTGACCGCAGGCTCGGTGCACCGTGAGGCCTGACTCAGACGATTCTGGCCTTTTCGGTTGCCGGGAGCCTGGAGCGGGCACCCATACCGCTCTGCTCCGCCCGGCTAACTACGGATAGGAGGGTCCCGCGGTTTCGAGACCGCGACTAGGGACCTTGTGCAAGAAAAGTTGCCGGCGAAACTGCTTTACCCTAGCTTCGGGTTTCTCGTGCGGGTAGCCCTGGACCGGCTCCAAGAGGTGTTCCGAGGTGCTTTGCGGCACCCTTCTGACACCGGGCCTGGGCGGTTCCAGGTCGTACCCAGGTTCTGTGTGACGTTAGAAGGAGGGACACCATGAGGAGATCCGGACTAATCGTGCTCGCGCTCTGTCTGGCTGCGCCCTACTCCGCGGCTGCGCAAGAAGGCGAGGAGCAAGAACCGCCCAGAGGACTGTTCATTTCTTCCTGGATCTGTCCTCAGTCTGTGGTTGGCGACATCGCGCAGGCGTACGATTCCATAACTCGACCGATCGAGGAAGAGCTCGTGGCCGAAGGGAAGATGGTCGGCTCGGTCGCCGGACACAAGAGCGGCATCCCGATGCGTCGAACCCGTTCGAATCGTGCTCGGCGCACAAGGACGGCATCTACTTTTGGGGTCCGCGAACCGCGCCAGCTCCGCCACCCGCTGGCCAGCAGAACTAGCCATTCGAGGGCGCCCGGCCCGTGCCGGGCGCCGTTTTCAAGGGACGGATCCTGGCACTACCTCAGCCTTCCAACCGAGATTCACTCTTTTCTCAGGGCCTCCATCGGATGGATTCCAGATGCTCGCAGCGCCGGGCCCAGGCTAGCAGCCACAACCACGAACAGCAGGACGGCTCCGGCTGACAGGAAAGAGATCGGATCGACGGGGCTCAGCCCCAGAAGCATGGAGCGCAATGCCGCGGCCGTCCCGGCTGCCAAGAGGCCCCCTACCAACAACCCGGGCCCGGCCATGCGAAGCGCGTCCGCGAAGACGCCGCGAATGACCACCTCGCGGCTGGCTCCCAGGGCAATTCGGAGGCCGATCTCACGGGTGCGCTGTGTCACGGCGAGGGCCACGACCCCGTAGACGCCCATGGCAGAGAGGAGAAGGACCAGCAAGCCAAGCCCCCCGGAAACGAATCCGCTGGTGCGCTGCTCCTGGGTGGCCCAAGCCACCAGAGACTGGGCGGGAACCAACCTTGGAATGGGTAGGCCGGGGTCCACCGACCGAATAGCCTCGCGAACCGGCCCTGCGAGCGCGGCTGGATCGGTACCGGGATCCGACCGGACCAAGATGATGACACTAGGATTTCTCGACTGCCTAAGCGGAACGAACATCTGAGGCAGGTCTTCCGTTACAGCACTCGATGCCACATGGCTTACTACCCCCACGACGGTCCAAGCGTGGGCGTAGTTCTCGGCACCGGCCTGCGAGAACCGCCGACCCAGAGCATCCTCGCCGGGCCAAAGACGGTCTGCAAATGACCTGGTAATGACCGCCACGGGGGCGGACGTTTCGTCATCGGTCTGGAGGAGGGCTCTGCCTTGATGGATCGGTGTGCCGATCGTGGAGAAGTACCCCTCCGAAGCGAGCGTGTACTCCACCCTGACGCCGGTTGAATCTGGGCTTGGCTGACCCGCCGGGTTGACGGAAAG
>JBDHAS010000197.1:0-8095 GCA_039588015.1 Gemmatimonadota bacterium
CGTTCTACCGCATCGCTGACGGCAAGGTCGTCGAAGAGACGGGAGCCGGGAATACGCTTGGCTTGCTGCAGCAACTCGGTGCCGTCATCGCGCCTGCGCAGGCATGATATCCGGCTGATCGATCGGCGGCCGCTCGCGCAGCGGCTGGTTGGTTTGAACGGCTGAGCACGAACTCAACTGAGGAGGGTTCGTGGACTGCATCGAAAAATCGCAGCCGGATCGCCGTACATGAGGTGCTCTATGTACCAATGTTCCCGTGCATGCACCGCCGCCGTGTTCTCTGTCGCTTTTCTGACCTTTGGGGCCTGCTCCGGCGACCGCGGCCAGGACCTGGGGACCTGGGTCGCTGAGTGGGACACGATCGGCGACACCGTGGTCGTCCGCACGATCAGTGGTAGCCTCTGGGGCGAGCCACGGAAGATGATCGAAGACCTTTCCATCGGCGTCCTCGAGGGCCCGGAACAGCTGATGCTGGGGTCGATCGTGTCGCTGGCGGTGGACGACGAAGGTGGGATCTACGCCTTCGATAGCCAGGTCCCGGCGCTACGCTACTTCAATGCTGCCGGCGCCTACGTGCGCACCCTGGGCCGCAAGGGCGGAGGACCCGGCGAGTATAGCGACTTCGTCGGCACCCTCGCCGTGCGCCGCGATGGCAAGATCGTGTTGCCCGACGTGGGCAGCGCGCGTCTCAGCCTCTACGAGCCGGAGGGTACGGTCGCCGCGCACTGGCCGGTGCAAGGTGGGATCTTCGCGCGCGAGGATGTGGTCGTAGACACCGCGGATTACACCTACGTGCCAATCCTCAGCGCGACGATGCCGTCGACCGAGCCGATGGAGGTCGGCTACCTGCACTTAGACCCGGAAGGCAACACCGTCGACACGGTGCACATCCCGAGCCTCCCGGACGAGCCCCCCCTTGCCTCGATGGAATCCGCCTTCGCCGAGCAGATGGTGATGACGGTGCGCGGGCGGCCGGACCGTGCGGATCGAGCGCATTCACGAACCTGTCCTCTACACCCCCGAGGAACGCGCCGAATGGGAGGCGGTCTTCGACTGGCACAGAGAGGTCGGCTATCCCGTGGACCTGGGGTCGGTTCCCGACCGCAAGCTACCCTGGGCGTCCTTCCTGACCGACGCGGGTGGCCGCCTCTGGGTGCGTCGCCACGTGGAGGCGCGGAAGGATGACACGGTCGAGCCACCGGAAGAGGAGTCGAATCAGCGGCCGCCCATCTCCTGGGTCGAGCCCACCGTCTACGACGTCTTCGAGCCCGACGGAGCCTATCTGGGTGAGGTACACTTCCCCCCGCGGACCTCGCCGCTGGTCGTCCGCGGCGACACCGCGTGGGGCGTGCGGCATGGTGAGTTCGATGAGCAGTACATCGTCAGGCTGGTGATCGCGCCGGTAGGATCCAGCGCGACCGACTGATCTGACGTTCGCCGCCCGTCAGAATCCCAACCGGCGGAGCACCTCTTCCCAGCGCGGATCCGAGCGTAGCGACTCGAGGGCGGGCTCGACTTTGAGCGTCAAACATCTCGGCTCCCGCGCCTCGATGGCCGCGAACAGCGCACCGAAGGCTTCGTCGGCCCGTCCGAGCTCCGCGAAGTTGACCGCCACGCGCTGTACTACGTTGCGATTCGATGGCAGGCTTCGGTAGTACTCGATCTCGAACTCGAGCAGGCCCTGCCAACCCGCCGAATGATATGCGGCCCGCAGTCCCTCGGCGACGCTCGCCGGCTCGAGCTCCTGCAAACGTCTGCCCGCCGCATCGACCGCTTCGTCTAGGCGCCCGTTGATTCGATGGCACTCACGAAGCACCCTGTACGCCTCGGCATGACTCGGATCCAACTCGACGGCATACTGCGCCGCGTCGATCGCCTCCTCGCAGCGGCCGAGGTACATCAGACACCGCGCGAGGTCTCGGTTCATCAGCGGTGAGAAGGGATCGAGGTCCCGGGCTCTTCGGAACGACGCAACCGCTTCCTCTGCGTTGCCGCGGGCGTTCAGTACGTCGCCGAGCCAGTTGTGGGCTTGGGCGAGGCTCGGGTTGAGCTCGAGGGCACGGCGCAGCACTCGCTCACTGGCCTCCACGTCCCAGGCTCCCCAGAAGTGCGCGCCCGCCAGTGCGGCGTGGGCCTCCGGCAGATCGGGATCTAGCTCGAGCGCGCGCAAAGCGTTCCGCTCAGCACGGCGGTGCGCCTCATCGCCAGTGACCTCCAGGCCGCCGTAGAAGCTTCCCATGGTGTACACGTCGGCCAAGGCGGACCAGGCCAGCGCGAACATCGAGTCCAGAGCTACGGCCTCCTCGAGGTAGGCCAGCGCGCGACCCATCACGTCCGGCGACCGAGTCCGCCACAACGCCCGCCCCCTCATGTACGCCTCCTGGGCCGCCGGGTCTACTTCCGTCCGTCGGGCCAGCCGCTCCGCCTCCCGTGGCGAGAGGGCGAGGCGGATCTCCCCGGCGATCGCTTCAGCGACCCGTGTCTGCAGGCTAAGCGCCTCGCTCAGTCGCCCCTCGTAGACTTCCCGCCAGAGATGCTCCTCCGGCGAGCCGCGGATCAGCTGAACGTTGATTCGCACGGTGTCGCCGGCGCGGAAGATGCTCCCTTCGACCAGCGCATCCACGTCCAGCGCTGCAGCGATCTCACCCACTGATTGATCGGTATCCCGGTAGCGCATCACCGAGGTGCGCGAGATGACCCTGAGTTCCGAGATACCGGCCAGTTCTCCGATGAGAATGTCGTGCAGGCCGTCGACGAAGTACTCCTGTTCCGTATCGCCCATCAAGTTCTCCAGCGGCAGCACGGCGAGGGAGCGGACCGTGCCGGCGGCCGGCGGCTCTGCCGTCTCGGCCTCTCGGGTCTCGGGAGCGGCGGCTTCCTCCGGCCGGTACACGCGGATCAGCAGGGCGCCAACCACCAGCAGCAGCGCGATGATCAGTAACTCCATGCCGCTCACCCGCTGTCGACCTTGCTCACCGTGGTACCAGGCGAGCACGAGTGCCACCAAGAAGCCCACGGCGACGAGCAGGTGGATCGTTCTCTGAAACCCAGGCGACAGTCCCCAGGGCTCGGCCATTACCTCGATACCCTGAAAGACGATCCAGGCGCCGGCCAGGTAGGCCAGCGCCCACTGGAAGAGCTTGCGCTCGCGAAGCCGCTGGAGGAGCGGTGTCATCGGAGCCGGACAAATGAGAGTCGGAGTGTTGAGTTGATCAAAGATGCCCCTGCACCGATGCACAGGGCAAGCGCAGCTCGGCGCTAGAAGTCCTCCGGCCAAATCGTGCGCAGCGCGTTCATGAAGCGCGGCTCGGAGCGAAGCTCCCTGTATCGCGGCGTGACCCGGAGGTAGGTGACGAAGCGTGATCGGACATCGAGCATCTGCTCGAGATAGGGGAACGCCGCGTCGAACCCGTAGATAGGATGGCACAGGCTGAAGAGGTAGTAAGGATCCACGTACTCGTCCCTCGCTCGGGCGCGCAGCTCCTCCAGGATCTGCCGTGCCCGCTCCTTCTCCCCGCTGAAGGCATGAACGACGCCGCGAAACGTGATAGCAACGGGAAGTCGGCCGACCATCGAGATCGCTTCGTCGAAATCGCTCGCAGCCTCCGCGAGATTCCCGCTGTACATCTGACATATCCCGCGCCACAGCCTGGCATCATAGGTTCGCGGTTCTCTGCGCAGCACGCCGTCGAGGATTGTTACGCCCTCATCAGGTCGACCTGTGACGGCACTCAGGTGCGCCAGGTTACCGTTCCCAATCGGATAGTGAGGGTCCAGGCGTAGGGCCTCGCGGATGGCCGCCTCGGCTTCCGGGAACCGCTCCCGCACGAGCAAGCTGAAGCCCTTGAACGCGAGCGCAAACTGGTCGTCGGGGTTGAGCTGCAGAGCCGTCTCGAGTTCGCGCTCCACCTTTGCCCAGTCCCACTCGTACCAGAATGCCAGACTTGCCAGCGCCGCGTGGGCTTCCCCGAGCTCGGGATTCAACCTGAGCGCCTCGTTCGCCATAGCCCTCAACTGAGGGAAGAGCTCCGCCGGGGGGACGTTCGCGACGTAGCCTTTGAAGACCAGCGTCATTGCGAGCCCCGCATAGGCCCGCGCGTAGCCCGGGTCCAGAGCGATGGCCTCCTGGAAGTACCCCTCCGATCGTCTGAGCGCCTCGGGGTCAATCAATCCTGTGGTGCGCATGCCTTTCAAGCAGAGGTCGTAGGCCTCCAGGTTCTCCGTCGGCTTGCGGTGCAGCCGCTCCCGCTCGACCGGCGTCAGTTCCGCGTGGAGCGCCTTGGCGATTTTCTCGGCCACATCGCTCTGTACGGCGAACACGTCTGCCAGCACCCGGTCATACGTCTCGGCCCAGAGGTGCTCGTCGCGCTCGGCGGCGATCAGCTGCGCCGTGACCCGCACTCTGTCGGCGGATCGACGCACCGTCCCCTCGACCACGGCCTGCGCGCCCAGCTCCTCCGCGATCTGTGGAAGACTGCGCTGCGAGCCCTTGTAGGTCATGGCGGTGGTACGCGAGATCACGCGCACCCCGCGGATCCCGGCCAGGCGCGCCATGATGTCTTCCGTCACGCCATCGCTGAAGTACTCGTTTTCGGGATCGCCGCTCAGATTCGCGAACGGTAGTACCACTACGCAGGGTCGGTCGTCGGTGGGGTCCCGCGCCAAGACTTGCTCCTTTGGCTCGGCCACCGGCGCGCCGATCGGCGCCGCATCGTCGGCAGTGTCCTCGGGCGGCTCTGCCGACGGGGTGACCCGAATCCCTTCCGGGGTGAGTTCAAGCGCCCAAGCAAGGACGAGGGCGATGGGGAAGCCGAGGAGGGTTAGGACCACTACGAACTGCCATGCGGCGCGCGGAAACTCGAGCGCATCGAAGATGAGCTGGCTGCCCTCGATCACGGCGAACCCGACGATGACGTAAACCACCGCGACGCGGTAAACCTTGCGCCGCTTGAGCTCGGCCAAAAAAGTGCGGACCTGGGAGTTCAAATGGACTCCCCACAAGCTGAGGCTGCCGTTACCGACCCGACGACAAGATGCCGATCGAACTACCGCAGCGGCAAGCGCTAGTCGGCTGCGCCCCGTCCGCGTCCGCGAAACGGCCACGAGTTGTGAGTTCGAGAAAGTCCGGGACGCCTACCCGCCGCCCTTAGCTTTTACCCGCTGCCTGCGCCTGGCTCAAGCTGCCGTCGTGCGCCGGAACAAGGGTAGGCGAGACCACCGGCTCCATACCACGCCGCCGCAGGTCCATGTTTGAGAGCAGGGGCCAGCCCTTGCGGAGGACGTAATCGAGCCAGAAGCCGCAGGCTTGTGAGGTAAGGACCGCTGTGAGAACGAGGGTGGTGAAGAAGGGAGCGTTGATGATGCCGGCGTCGAACGCCACGCTGGCCAGCACGATCCCGGGGCCTCCCCGGGCGTTGCAGGTCAAGGTCAGGTTGACGACATCGAGGCCCCGGAAACCGCCGAGGCGCGCGGCGAGGCCTTTCGTGGCAAACACCAACAGCGATGTGCCGACAAAGAAGCCGATCAGCATCACCGGGTCGAGGGACGTCCGCAAATCGAGACGGAAGCCGACTAAGGCGAAGTAGATCGGGATGAAAACGGCGACCGCCAGGTGCTCGATCGAGTCGAGCGCCCGTCGGAAGCGCTGGCGCTCGCTCGCCTTCACGCCCCCGACGATCCCGAAGCCGGCGAGGAAAGCGGCGAAGACCAGGGTGACTCCCAAGGCGGCGGCCACGACGACGTAGCCAAGCAGGACAGCGATGACCCAGGCGACGGGCGACTCGCGGGCTAGGACGTTCCAGCTGGCCCCACCCAGGCGGCGCAGCACGGGCGGCACCAAGACCAAAGCGATAACGACGTAGGCGGTGTTGATGACCACGTGGACGGCGATACTCTCCACTAGTTGGCCCTGGGTGGCAGCCAGGGTGCCTGCAGCGATGGCGGTGGCGACCGCGAGCACGCCCCAGAGTATGATGTCCTCGAACACCGCCACCCCCAACATGAGGCTGGCAAAACGGGTGTGAAGAATGTCCAAGTCGTAGAAGATCTTAGTGATGACCGGGATCGAGGTCACCGCCGTCGCGATGGCGAAGACGATAACCACGGCCAGGTGGCTGCCAACGTCACCTACAAGCGAGTCGATGGGCAACCAGGGGCTGAGGCCGAGGGCGATGAAGAAAGGCAGGGGTGTGCCGACGGCGAGGATCCACGCGGTCGGCCGGCGGTTCTCCTTACCGAGGACGTGGCGGACCGAAAAGCCCGACACGAACATGAGCATGAGCAGGCCCAAGTGGTACATGAAGCCCAGCACCACGCTCGAGGGATCGCCGGAGCCATTACCGAAGATCGATGCAGCAGTACCCGGAGCGAGGTACCCGAGCAGAGTCGGACCGAGAAGGATCCCGGCCAAAATCTCCCCGACCACTTTGGGCTGGCGCAGGCGCCCGAAGAGCTGTCCGAGCAGGTTGGCGCCGAGTAACAGCAGAAGCAGGGCCAGGACCACGGACCCAAACTCTTGGTTCGCCATGCACCTTCCTTTCGCTCACGCTATCGGTGCGGTTGACGCGCAACCGCCCTAGCACCGCAACGACTGGCCGATGCGCCTCGTCGTGCCGAACTGCACTGACGGTGGATTGCCCGTACTGCGGGCGTTTGGATTGCTTCGCCGAACCGGGCAAAGGGGTCTTGCTGCCGTGCCCTGCGCGTCCCGGTTCGGGCGGGTTCCGATCTCCGGTCAATCCGTTTGCATGATCCGGGCCAGAGACTCCGCCCGGACATAGGCCCCGGATGCGCCGGTCGGATGAGGTAAAGTCTGCGGTTTTCTGCACTTTCTGGCTCCCCGCGTCGGACCCGACTCAGCGGCCGCCCAGCAGTGATCTCGAGGCTAAGGCCAAGAGCGTCCGCAAGTTGCGGACTGATGCGGGAGCAGGGAATCAAACTTGCCAATAGTGCGAGATCGAGAATGCTATGAGTACCGGCTAACCGGGGGCGGAGTACCCGCCTGGTCGCTGCTCAGAGCAAACCCGGCGAAAGCCGGGGACGCAGAGCTACGGGGCTAAAGCGACGGATGTCGCCAAGCTCGCCGGGCCGCCAGCGATTCGACTCCAGTCGATTGCGGCGGCCCGTTGTTTTTGGAGTTTGCAGTGGAGGGGGACAGATGAAGATCGGGACGATCGCGCACAGCAATACCAGAATTCCGGCAGCGTTCAAGCAGGTCGGTAGGGCTCGATTCGCCTTAGCGGTGATTCTCCTCGCCGGTGCAGGCGGCGCCTGCCAGGAAATGTTGACCTCCACTGATCCGAGCGAATTGACGCCTGCCCGGCTCGTCCTCAGTCCGGAGAGCGTCACGATTGCCCGCAACGACTCGGTCAATTTCGTTGCGGTCGGATTCACGCAGTCCGGCGACACGGCGGACATCCAAGTGGTCTGGAGGGCCAGCAGCGGCAACATCAACTCGAAGGGCAAGAAGGGCGGCCGCCACTTCGGGTGGTACAGGAACGGCAAGTGTGGTGACTACCAGGTAACGGCCACGACCGTGCCGGGCGACATCTCGGCTAGCGCGAGCGTCAAGGTGGCCTGCACGGAGCCGGGGCCCGTGGCATCCGTCACGGTGACCCCGGGTTCGGTCACGCTGCAGCCCGGGCACAGCGTCCAGCTGAGCGCCGAGCTCAAGGACTCGAACGGGCTCTTGCTCTCGGGTCGCGTCATCGAGTGGGCCACGAACAACGCGGGCGTCGCCGGCGTGGACGGGGACGGCCTGGTGACGAGTTCGAGCGAGGGCTCGGCTAGGATTACGGCCACCTCGGAAGGAGTGAGCGGCACAGCCGCGATCACGGTAACCGCGGTATCGGGCGGGGGTGGCAATACGGCGCCTAATCTCAAAGTCGCTTTCATCGGTGATCAGGGCCGTGGCTCGGACGCCCTCGCCGTACTGCGCCTGATCCGTGACGAAGGCGCCGACATGGTGCTGCATCAGGGGGATTTCGACTACGCCGACGACCCGACCCTATGGGATGACAACATCACCAGCGTGCTGGGCGCCGATTACCCCTACTTCGCCTCGGTCGGTAACCACGACGAGGCCGCCTTCTACGGC
>JBDHAS010000198.1:0-7335 GCA_039588015.1 Gemmatimonadota bacterium
CTCCGACAGAACGGGGCCCCGCTCGGCGTACCACTCCAGGAGCTCGCCGGCGGTGATCCCCAGGTCGGGCCACTGCGCTCGCAGGACCACGTCGCTGAACGACTCCCGGGGGTGTCGGCGGGCGCGCTTGAGGCGCTCGTAGGCTGCGATGCGGAGGGAGATGGTCTTGGTACTCATACACAGAGCATACACAGTATGTGTATCGCCGTCAACTCCGCCCGGCCGTCCATGCCTGCGCACAGCCCAGCCCTGTGGAGCGGCGCCGACAGCCGCAACAGCCCCCGCAAACGCCTGCCGAGGTAGCGCATTGACTTCCGTACGCATGGCCGTGGCATCGCCACTCTTCCAGGTGTCGGAGGTCGTCGTGCTTATAACAGCCTGTCAAACTCATCTACGGTCAGGCCGGCATGCCGGAAGGTCGCGCCGTGCGCGTGGCGACAGCTCGATCCGATAGAGCACCACAGCCGGGGGCCACAGGTCCAGTTCCGCTCGCACCTGCTCCCAAGCCGTCGTCCCTTCAACCTCCGCCTCCCGCAGCGCGGACCTCGCCTCCTCAAGGTCCACGCGCTTTTTAATCTCCTCGATCAGCTCGAGGTCCTCGAGGGGGACGAGCGCGGCCAGAGGCTTGCCCCGGCGCGTAAGCACCAGCCGCTCCTTGCCGTACGCCGCCCGGTTCAGCAGTTCACTCAGTGCGTCCCTTGCATCGACCGAGCTCACCATCGTCTTCTCCATACTGGCCACCGTCTTTCTCCAAAACACCCACAGTGGACCTTACGAAACGTACGAAATGTACGGAATATACATAATGTACTTTTCCGCGGCCAGCCGTTGGGTCTCGGAGACTCCACCGCACAACATCACGGCGGCCCATCAACGTCCCATCAACTCCGGGACATGACTTGGGAGGGCTCGTCCCTTAGCTACGGCTCGGCGCGATCGCCGATCCCGGCTCGAGGCGACGGCGCCAGCCGGCCACAAGCTCCGGGATGGGTGTGTCTAAGGTGCCGTCGCCCAGTTGCCCGTCCTGTCAGTCTAGCTCCGTGACCACTGAACCCAGGTCCCGCTCGCGAAGCATCTGCTGGAACGCCGCGAAGTCTGTCTGTAGCAGGTCGTCGAGCGCACCCTCGTAGCGCCGCAGCCGCTCCTCGAGAACCCCCTGCACCTTGCGCGCCTGATCCGTGGGCGGGAAATCACCGACCGAGACCACGCCGGCCAGGTAGCCGATTCTGCCGACCAGCATCGCCGGCCAGCGGACCCCGTCCTGGCCCGTGCCCGTCAGCTTCAACTGGATCAGGTTCTCCTCTATCGCGATGAGCTTCCCATCCAGGTCGTCCGCCGCTGTGACGACGTCGTCGGCACCCTCCTTCTCCTCCAGCACCGCGCGGAGGTCATAGAGCTGCCTGCGGATCCACTCGATTCGGTTGACCATCTCGGCGGCGGCGTTCATGTCGTCGCGAAGCTCGAACAGCATGGCGGTCTGAGCCTGAATGTCCGCCTCCGTCCCCGTCGAGTTGGGGTCCTTCAGAACCTGAAGCTGCCGCGTGTACTCGACGCCGTCCACATCGAGCGTGACCGTGTAGGTTCCCGGCGGCGCGAGCACGCGGATCCGGCCGCGGGGCGCCGGCCGCCAGCCCTCGTCACCCAGCTCCACCCAGTCGGCGTAGAGGGACTTCGTGCGCAGCTTGATCTGTTCCGTCGGCTCTCCCAATAGGTCCCACCAGATCCGGTTGATCCCGACCTCCTTCTTCCCCTCCAGCGTGCGGATCGCGTCGCCCGCGGCGTCCGAGATGCGGATCGTCACGTCACCCTCGGGGGCCGAGCCGAGCCAGTAGTTGATCGACGCCCCGTACGGCGGACCCTGGCCGTCCGACTGGTCGTTGAACATGGCCATGGGCGACGTGATCGGCCGGAACCGATAGGCCTGCCTGGGCTCGAACAGCTGTGCGTCCGACGCGGCCATCTCCGGTGTCGCCTGCTGAAGCGGCGTCAGGTCGTCCAGGATCCAGAAGCCACGGCCGTAGGTCCCCACGACCAGATCGTTGAAGTGTTCCTGAACCACGATCCAGTACATGGGGGCCGGCGGCAGGTTCGTCTGCAGCGGCTGCCACGCCTCGCCGTCGTCGAACGAGACGTAGAGCGCGTTCTCGGTCCCGAGGTACAGCAGCCCCGGCCGTACCGGATCCTCGCGGATGTTACGGGTATAGCTCAACGGGCTCTCGGATATCCCGTCCGTGATCCGGGTCCAACGCCTTCCGAAATCTTCCGTCTTGTACACGTAAGGCTCGAAGTTCCCCACCTGGTGGAATTCCACCGTGATGTAGGCCTTCCCCGCGTCCCACTTCGAGGCGTCGATGTTGCGCACCACGCCCAATGGCGGAAGGCCCTGGATGTTGTCGGTCACGTCCGTCCAGGTGGCACCCCCGTCGCGGCTGACGTGCACGAGGCCGTCGTTGGTCCCAGCCCAAAACACTCCCTGCTGGGCAGGCGACTCATCGAACGCGTAGATGACGCAGCAGTACTCCACACCGATGTTGTCCGGGGTGAGGCCGCCGGAGATGCGCATCTTGGTCGTGTCGTTCGTCGTCAGGTCGGGGCTCACGATCTCCCAGCTCTGGCCGCCGTTCGTCGTCCGGTGCACATGCTGGCTGGTGATGTAGATGGTGTTACGGTCGTGGGGCGAGATGAGCAGCGGGAAGGTCCACTGGAAACGGTACTTCAGCTGCCTGGCCGGCCAGCCGCCGGTGCTCTCGGGCCAGACCTCCACGTGCCGGAACTGCCGGGTCCGCTCGTCGTAGCGGATCACGATGCCGCCCCGGGCACCGGAGCCTGAGGCGCTGGACCAGATGATGTCCGGCTCCACCGGGTCCGGCGTGGCGAAGCCGCTCTCACCGCCACCCACCGAGTGCCACATCCCGCGCGGGATCGTCGCGCCACCGGCGCTGCTGGAAAGGCGGCTGTTGCTCGGCCCCCGGGTCGACGGCCCGTCCTGCCGGTTCCCGTACACGTAGTAAGGGATCCGGTTGTCCACGGTGACGTGGTACATCTGGGCTATGGGGAGCTGGATCATGTGCCATGAACGGCCCCGGTTTGCGGAGATGGAGACCCCGCCGTCGTGGGCCACGATCATCCGGTCCGCGTTCGTCGGGTCGATCCACATGTCGTGGTGATCCCAGCCGGGCTCCGCCTGCCCCTCGATCACCTCGGATGTGACGCCACCGTCCTTGGTGACGCTGTAGGCGGCCGCCAGGAAATAGGCCTCGTCCGGGTCGTCGGGAGCGACGGCACAGCGGCTGTAGTACGCCGTGCGGCCGCCCAGGTCCCGGTCGTGGGTCACCAAGTCCCAGTTCTTGCCCCCGTCGTCCGAGCGCCAGAGCTCGCCGCTCTCCGTAGGCTCGCCGTGCCACGGGACGCCGTCCCCGGTCTCGATGAGCGCGTAGATGCGATCGGGATCCTCCGGCGTCATGCAGAGGGCGACCTTGCCGACCGGAAGCTCCGGCAGCCCATGCCCCTCCAGTCGCGTCCAGCTGTCGCCGCCGTCCCGCGAGGCGAAGAGACCGCTCCCGGGGCCACCGCTCTCACGTCCCCAGGTCTTGATGTCAATCTGCCACATCCCCGCGAAGAGGATGCGCGGGTTGTTCGGCGCCATGACCAGATCGGAGGCCCCGGTGTTCTCGTCCACGAACAGCACCCGCTCCCAGGTCGCGCCACCGTCGTTCGTCCGGTACACGCCCCGCTCCTGCTGCGGGCTGTAGCCGTGCCCGACTGCGGCAACGTAGACGACGTCCGGGTCGCTGGGATGGATCAGGATGCGGGCGATGCGGCCCGTGTTATCGAGACCCATGTGCTCCCAGGTCTCACCGCCGTCCATCGACTTGTAGATGCCGTCCCCGATCGACACGTTCGAGCGGATGAACGGCTCGCCCGTCCCGGCCCAAACGATCTCGGGGTCGGACGGCGCCAGCGCGAGGGCTCCGATGGCGTGGACGTCCTGGTCATCGAAGATGGGCTCCCAGTTGAGCCCCCCGTCCACGGTCTTCCAGATCCCACCCGAAGCGGCCCCGGCGTAGTAGACCATGGGGTCCCCGGGGATGCCAGCCACAGCGACCGTGCGATTGCCCACCGGGCCGATGTGCCGGTAGCGGAGCTGCTGATAGTGCTCCGGGGGGATCGATTGCGCGAAGCTCAGACTGGGGAAGACGAGACTGAGCGAGATCGCGACGATTCCGGCGGAGCGGAAATGATGTCGGGCATTCTTCATCATGGTGACGCTCCTGGCTGCAGGTGGCGGATGAGGCTAGCCGGCCCAGGAACGGGCCTGGTGCCAGGCCGCAAACAGGTTCAGAGCAGTTGTCAGGGTTAAGCCTACAGCATCAATACCGCGGGCGAGCGACGCGGGCAAGGAGACTGGCGAGACCGTCGACCTCTGGTACGTCTGGCGGTCGAGCGAGGCGGCTACCGACCGGCCTCGGCTTCGTCGAAGTGGCGGATGCGCACGGCACCCTCGTCGGGAAACACCGCCACGAGATGAAGCTCTCCACCCAACGCCTCCACAACTTCCCGGAGCGTGCTGACCAGAACGTCGCGCCGTCGCTCCAGCCGCGATACGTTGGACTGTGCAACCTCCAGCCGCTCCGCCAGTTCCTCCTGGGTGACCTGCCGCGCGTTCCGAAGCTCGCTCAGATCCATCGCGGCCAGCAGCGCCAGCGCTTTCGCCTCGTTGCGCGCGCGCCGCTCTGCCGACATCGCGCCGCGCAGCTGTTCAAACTTACGAGCCATCTCCTAAGCCCTCTCGTCGCAACTCATCAAGGTGCTCGTCATAGAGTCGGTCGGCCAAAGGCACGAACTCGTCGTACCATCGGTCATCTCCAGTCTTCTTTCCACCGACAAGCAAGATCGCCGTACGCCGAGGGTCGAAGGCGTACAGGATTCTGTACGGGTTGCCCCGATGCTGAACTCGCAGTTCACGTAGATGCGCGTGTCGCGAGCCACGAACATCCGAGCCGTATGGATACCCCAGCTGTGGCCCGCGCTCTTCGAGCAAACGGACGACGACATCGATGGCGTCCTGCTCGCCTTCGCTCAAAGTCTCCCACCACAAACCGAACTCGTCGGTGTACTCCACATCCCATGACGCGAAGAACATACCCTCCACAGCATAATACCGTCAAGAGCATAGCGGCCGGAAGGGATTGCGGGCCTTCCACCCAGAGGTCGCTGGGATCGATCCTGCAGCGGCCCTCTCAACAGATCCTCATGGGACGATGAGAACCGGACTGGACGTCTCTCCGGGTTAACGGTGCGTCCAGTAACCCGGACGGCGCTTCTGATGGGCTACGGCAACGATTTCGAGGTCCGTGGAGATGCGGTAGACCAGCGTGTAGGGGTAGCCAGTGGGAAAGACGTAGCGCCGGCAACCGTGCCTGCCTACAGGCCAGCGCTCTGGAGCGGCGGCGACGGCCGCAACAGCGGCCGCAAGCGCCAGGAGAAAGCCACGAGCCGCCAGTGGGCTCCGCGCTGCATACCAATCCCGGGCTGTCTCGGCATCCTCGATGGCTTCCGGGTGCCAGCGAGGCTCACTCGTAACCACGGAAGAGGCGTTCCCTGACCTCAGACCATGGGACAGACTCTACGGCTCCCGTCTCCAGCTCCTCCACCCGCCGCTCGATCACCGCCTCCCAGGCCTCCTCCGCGCCTGGCTCCGCCTCGCCGTATAGACTCTCGATCAACGCGCCGGCCAACGCTGCCCGATCCTTCTCGTCCAGGCTCAACGCCTGCCGCAGTAGCTCCTTGACTTCTGTACGCATAGCCGTGGCATCGCCTCTCTTCTAGGTGCCGGAGTCGCCCTCGTGCAGCCCTCCGTCACCTTCCCAACGCCCCCGCGGTTGCAAACCTACGGGGTCCTCCGCGGCGCGTCCACTCGGGCCAGCGCCGCTGGGTGCGTCGCACGGTCACCAGTATGAATGCCGCCCACCATCGGATTCTCAATCGCGCCCGGCGTGGAGCGCTTGCCGACCGAGCGCCAGCTCGTGGGTATGACAAACGGCGCCTTCGTGCCTTCGGCACCAAAACGCCGAGCCCGGAGGAAACCCTCCGGGCTCTTTTCCGTGACGGAATGACGCTGTGTGCCACGCAGATATCCCAAATTAGTAACCGCTGTTCTGTGCGTCAATCGCCCTGCTTGGAATGGCGTGCCCCCGATGGGATTCGCACCCACACGGCCTTGCGGCCATCTGCGTGGCAAGCAGAAGCGTCTACCAGTTCCGCCACGGGGGCACCTTCGCTGCGAGGTGACGAAACTGGCAGGAAATCCGCGCTACCGCCGCGCAGCCTCACAGACCGCTACGACAGTAGCGCGTTCGTATCAACGGATCCTCAATGACTGAATAGAAGCTCAAGCCAGCGCTTGGTTTACCGCCGCACGGTCGATGTCATCGAACTCCCGGCCCCGCACCCACAGCTTGTGTCGTTCCGGCAGGTGGAGATAGATGAGCCCGGGCGACGCTGAGCGAGCGATCCCACTCCTGCTCCCACGCCTTGTCTTCCGCCAACTGGACCAGCTGACGGGCGATCTCCGAGCCCGGCTCGAGGCGGCGACGCCAGGCGGCCACATGCTGGGCCGCGGCCAGGAAGTCGCGCTTCCCAGGTACTCGCCGACGTTGGGGGGCAGCAGTATCCGGTTGTCGAACGACGCTTCCCCCTTCTCGTACCCTCGGACCGCGCTCCGCTGGATCGACTGGTCCCAAGCGATGGTGTAGAGGAACGGATCCTCCTGGCCGCCGATGATCTGGAGCCGGCGGAGCGGCATCTCGATCAGCTTCCACTCCACCGATCGGACCAGCCGCTCGAACGCGCTTGGGGCTTTGCGACGCGCCCGGGCGAGCGGGACCGTGGGGTCACCGATGTGCCGGTCGCGAAAGCGCTGGATGTCGGAGACGATGCGCGCCTGGCTGTCCGGTTTGCCGGCGTTCTGCTTCAGCACGCGGGCGCTCCGGCCGGCGGCGAAGACCGTCGCCTGCGGCCAGTAGATCTCGATGGCCTTCTCGGCCAGTTGGGGTGTGGTGAGGCTATCGGGCGGCGCCGTCAGCAGCAGGCCTGATAGGAGACCGTTACTTCAGAGGGCGCAGGTACAGGTGCCCCAGTCCCCGGTTCACCGCGTCGATGTCGAAGGCCTCCGGGTCGAAATCGCCACCGACCCACTCGAGGAGCTCTTCGCGCTCCGGATGGCGGGGGTCGGCGATGGCCGCGAGGAGGTCCTCGTAGCCCGGGACGCCACCGCAGTCCTCCGGCGGCGCGGAGCGGGCGCCCTCGATGCAGCGGGGGTAGCGAACGCCCGGC
>JBDHAS010000199.1:0-7234 GCA_039588015.1 Gemmatimonadota bacterium
GTATCCCGGTCCAGCAGCCAGCGCACGCGTGGGTGCCTGTGATTGAGGATCAGTTGGAGCGGCTGACGCTTGCGGCGCTGCAGCGCTTCACGACTAACGTCCTCAAAGGACTCCATGAACCAGGGCTGCTTGACCAGCTGCCTCAGCTTGATCTCGGCTTCCGATTCCGCGCTCGACAGCGCGATCGCCGGCATGGAAGAAGGAGCGAAGCTCCTCAGCCGCACCAAGACGTTGCTGATACCGGCCCGGCGGAGCGCGGCCTCGACGTCCAGCTCCAGCCGGCTCTGGCGATCCTGGCCCGTCAAAGACGGTCGCTCGAACAAGCCGGCGGCAGAATCCAACGGCACGAGCCGCACGCTTCCGGCGCGATCCTCCGCGTACTTGGCGAGAAACTCCTGCTCGAACAGGTGGCCGGCGTTGACGACCACCCAGTCCCTGGCAGCCGCCAGCCGGTAGAATTGGGGTGCCGCGTCCTTCTCGGCGAAATAGAAGAGCCGCGACCCGGCGCCGGCCTCAGAAGTATCTCCGTCGGCCTGCAGGCAGTCTTTGAGCGGCTTCAATCCCTTGTTCGTCTCGAACAGCAACAGGTCGGCGACGGCGTCGAAGAAGTCATCGTGGTGGAGCGCCATCCCCTTCAGATGGTAGTGGTGCCAGCGGTTGATCTCCCTGAACCGCTTCGGCTCTTGTTTCGCCAGGACGGTCAGCCGCTCGAGGATGAGCTCGCCCAGCCGCAACCGCAGAAACTCGAAGGCCTCGTCGTCGCGCTGGACGTTGTCCCGCGCGGCGGTCGGTTGCAGGTCCGGGCTGTCGATCACACCGCGAACGAACTTGGCCCAAGCTGGCAACACCTCGGCATCGTTCGCGCGCACGAACATGCGGCGCACGAACAGGTCGACGACGCCGGCCGTATTGAAGTCGGGCAGGCGACGATCGGAGATGTAGAGGGCGCCGCGAGCACGGTACGGTGCGTCGATCTCGACGGGGATCACGTCGAGCGCGATGTCGGGATAGCGATGCTCGAGGAACAGTTTGTACGCGGCCTCTTTCTCGGCCTGCGACGGCCAGTGCTCACGATGCCACGGCGCGTCCATGGCGTTTAAGGGGTCCGACCCGTTCAAGCGGATCGGGAACGGGATGAAGTCGCAGTACTTGACGATCGCCTCCTCCAACCTAGCACCCTCCAGAATGAACCCGTGCGTCCTGGCCACCTTCACGAGTATCTCGCTACCCGGGTCCTTGGGCTCGTCCGACAGGCGCAGCTCGCATTCCGTGGAGCCTGCGTTGTGCCAGGCGAACGCGTCGCTCGAGCCCAGCTTGCGTGTCCTCACGACGACCTCGGCGGCCACCACGAACGCCGACAGCATGCCGATCCCGAACTGCCCGATCAGCGAATAGGCGGCGGCACGGTCAGCGTCGCGCAGCTGCTCGCGCGCCGCCCCTGTCCCGGTCGATCCGATCACGGACAGGAACTGCTTGATGTCCTGACGATCCATCCCCAGCCCGTTGTCGCGGAACACGATCATCGACTCGTCCGGGCGGACCTCGACCTCGATTCGGGCTTCTAGGCCGGGCTCGCGTTCCTGGCGCAGCCGGATGCTGTCATGGGCGTTCTGGATCAGCTCGCGCACGAAGACATCGGGCTCCGGATACAGGTTCTTGGCCAGCAGTTGTATCAGGCCCTCGAAGTTGGCCTGCATCGGGAAGCGCTCTACTGGGGGCGACATGTTTCCTCCGCCTGTTAGCATTTGCCCCTTGTAAGAGCCATATCCGTGCCAGGGGCTGAGTCCTATGCCACCTAAACGAAATTCCTGATTGGACTTAGGCCGTTCTGGCTATATCTGAACGTTGAGTTATGGCCGTTGAGTTGTCGGAAAAGTCGAGTTCTGTCGGTTGAGTAGCGCTGGAGGGTTGAGTAGTATGGTGTAACTCAACAGCGGCTAGGAGAGCGGTGATGGAACTCAAAGCCCTGCGCGTCACCCGAGAGTCCGGAGGCGACCCGGTTCGAGCAACTCTCGACTCCAGCGAGAAAGCCGTCCGGGCGTTGCTCGATGCTCAGGGCGATCCGACCGTCTACGTGCTCCGGAACGGCGCTCTGCGGCATCTCACGCCTTTCGAGAACATCGTAGTCAACCGGGGCACCAAGCACGCAAGGAAAGGGCTTTCTGACTACCTACTCGGACATAAGCGCGTCCCGCTGATCCGGGGAAGCTACACGGACTCCGGCCAGATGCTGCGCAGCGTGCGGAGGCTGCTAGACAACGCCCCTGGCAAGGAGCGCAAAGCGCATGAGACGGAGTGCACGGTGTACATCGTCGGCGCGGACGCTCGGGTGTTCGAGGAACTCTGGGACAAGGCCCGCACCACAGTTCCGGAGATCACTTCGGCCACAGCCGTGAGAACGCGATCCACGGAAGCAGGTCGGGCGACCACCCCGCCGGCTGGATTGCACCCGCCTCTCCTCGACCTTCTGGAGGATCAGGATGTTCCCGCCGACCTGGCCGGGCAATTCATCGGCAACTCACCCGCGGCCCAGCTCGTTCGCAAGCTGATCATGCGAGCCGCCAAGGTGGACGAGCCGGTACTGATCATCGGCGACACCGGGACGGGCAAGGAAATCGTCGCTCGCTCTATTCACGACTATGGGGAGCGCCGAGCGGAACGCTTCATAGCTGTCAATTGCGGTGGAATTCCGCGCGATCTGTTCGAGTCGGAGCTATTCGGGCACGAGAAGGGAGCGTTCACGCACGCCCTCGCGCGCAAGGTCGGGTTGTGGAAGGTGGCCGGCCCCGGAACGCTGTTTCTGGATGAGATCGGAGACATGCCTCTCAACCAGCAGGCGAAGATCCTGCGCGCGCTCCAGGAAAACGTGATACGCCCAGTTGGGGCGAAAGTAGAGATCGAGGTGGAAGCGCGCATCATAGCCGCCACGAACCGCGATCTGTACGCCATGGTCCAGGCCGGGCAGTTCCGGGATGACCTCTACTACCGGTTCCGCTCGTTCGTGATATGGACGCCGAGGCTACGCGCGTACCCCGACGATATCCGCCCCCTGGCACAACACTTTTGGGAAGGTATCACGGGGGACAAGCAGGAGACTCTTCCCGAGGCGGTCCTACGGGAACTTCAGACCTACAGCTGGCCCGGTAATGCCCGGGAACTCAGGGCGGTCCTGAATCACCTTCACTCACTGTTCTCAGGCAAGAGCATGGGCGTCGAGCATCTGAACGCAGTCTTTCAACTCCAGGGCCAGGTCGCACAGCTAGCGGTCAGCGAGCCCGCACCCCCGTCCCTCATCGACGTACGCGAAGTCGAGTACGGAAGGCACCTGCGGCGCGTGGACGACGCGATCCGCGCCTGCAGGGTGACGCTAGAGCCTGTCGCCGACGCAACGCTCGGGATCGATGCTGAGCTTCTAGCCGGTGTCCGTGCCGAAGTCCAGCGCCGTCTCTACGAGCTCGACGGCCTGTGCGACCCTCGACTGTTCACCAGCGAGGCCGCCTTCTTGGCAGTCCACGAGCTGAAGGGCAAGCTGGCGTACTTCGAGACGTTGCTGGAAGCCGATTCCTCCTCGGCACAACGGCATTGGAAGCTCGAAATGGCGCACGAGCTGGACTCCGCCCAGTCGACTATCGACGAAGAGATCCAGCTCCTCCGGGAGGACCGCTAGCAGCGACGAGTCGTTCGTGTGCGGGGCGGCGTGGTGGATCGCACGAGCGGACTCCTGGAGCGCCGCTGCTGGTCCGCGATCGCGGCCCGTCCAGCGCGACATCTACCGCGGCAAGCCGTTCGTGTAGGGCGGCGTGGTGGATCGCACGAGCGGACTTTTGGAGCGCCGATCCCGTCCGCGACCACTGCCCGTCCGGCGCGACAATGAAGCGAGGCGATCCACCCGCCGCCCTCCTACTCGAACCCGCTCACTCGCGCCACGTTTTCGATGCAGTACCGCGCCCACGGGTCTGCGGTAATGCATCAACTCGGCAGCCCTGAAGCTCGAGGTGGACTCCTTTCGTGACCTCTTCCTCCTGCAGCCTGTCGTTGCAGCCTAAGCAGACGGCTACCATCTTGTTTCAGTTGACATAATCAGGCTCAGATTCCTCGACGGCCGGACATTTTCACTATGCCCGACATCTTCATTGGTTACGCCCGCGAAGACAGACCTCACGCGCAAAGACTGGCTCACGCTCTTGGGGCCAAAGGGTGGTCCGTTTGGTGGGATGTAAGGATCCCGATCGGCAGGACATTCGACGAGGTCATTGAGGAAGCGATCAAACCCGCGAAGTGTGTGATAGTCCTTTGGTCGAAGCTGTCGGTGACGAAACGGTGGGTCAGAACGGAAGCTGAAGAAGGAGCGGCTCGGAACATCTTGGTGCCAATTCTCATCGAAGAGGCAGTAGACATTCCGTTCGCATTCAGGCTTATCCAGGCTGCGGACCTGACCGGATGGGACGGTTCAGAGACAAACGAGTCCTTTCAAAGCCTGGTGGGCGATATAGCAGCACTTATTGGCCCACCTCCGAGGGGTGAAACGGAGACCGACAGCGGGGCAAGAAGGGATGAGTTCCGGGAAGCCCATGTTGAGGAAGGAGGCGAGTCGCGTCTTCTCGGCGAGACGTTGCGCGACAGCCTTGGCCCCGAGGTGGTCGTTATCCCGGCCGGACGTTTCACTATGGGCTCGCCGGCAAGCGAGACCAAACAGCATGGCCAGGACGAGCCACAACATGAGGTGGAGATCTCAGACAGTTTTGCAATCGGTAAGTATCCCGTTACACGGGCAGAGTACGGCGCCTTCGTAAGAGCAACCGGGGGGCAGCGGCACGAAACGCCAGTTGCACAAGCGGATAGGGACCCGGCAGTGAAGTACGGCTCCTTCGTCCAAGCGACTGCAGAGCAGTGGGACGAACCGCTGTTTTCTCAAACGGATAGAGACCCAGTGGTGAATGTGTCGTGGCACGATGCGCAGGCTTATGTCGAATGGTTAAGTGAAAGAAGCCTGCACAAGTACCGGCTGCCGAGCGAAGCAGAATGGGAATATGCTGCGCGCGCCGGAACGACAGCGGCCCGCTATTGGGGTGAGGAGAATGCAGTTGAGTATGCGCACGTAGACGCAAAAGGTACAGCTCCTGTAGGTAGCCTAAAGCCCAACGCATTTGGCCTTCATGACATGTTAGGCAACGTCTGGGAGTGGGTCGAGGACTACTGGCACGACAGCTATGAGGGTGCTCCTTGCGACGGCTCCGCCTGGAGGAGTGGTGACCCTTACTACCGTGTCATACGCGGCGGGTCTTGGGTCAGCCGCGCCAACCTCGTCTCTTCCACGGATCGCGTCCGTGTCGACGCCATGGTCCGGGACAACAGATATGGCTTTCGTGTCGTGAGGGTGCTCTCTCAAGTACGTTAAAGCCAGGCAATCCGCCCTCCGCGGCAAGCCGTTCATGTAGGGCGGCGTGGTGGATCGCCGAGCGGACTTTTGGAGCGCCGACCCCGTCCGCGATCGCGGCCCGTCCAGCGCCACATCTACCGCGGCAAGCCGTTCGCGTAGGGCGGCGTGGTGGATCGCACGAGCGGGCTTTTGGAGCGCCGATCCCGTCCGCGATCGCGGCCCGTCCAGCGCGACATCCGCCGCGGCAAGCCGTTCGTGTAGGGCGGCGTGGTGGATCGCACGAGCGGACTCCTCTGCGCGAAATGGGAGGGTACGACGGGGCCCACGAGCGGACATTTGGAGCGGCTCTGCCCGTGCGCGATCACTGTTCAACCGGCGCGACATGAAGCGAGGGGCCCCGTCGTACCCGACGAAACTCGCGACATGAAGCGAGGCGATCCACCCGCCGCCCCGACCCCGAAAGGCTCACTCGCGCCGCAACGCCACCGTCGGATCGAGCCGCGCCGCGCGCATCGCCGGGACCATGGTGGCCACGAACGCCACCCCCACCAGCAGCAGCGTGATCCCCAGGAAGGTGGACGGGTCCCAGGGTCGAATCCCGTAAAGGAAGCTGCCCAACGGGCGAGCTCCGGCGAAGGCGAGGACGAGGCCGATGACCGCGCCGACGCCGACCATGACCATCCCCTGCCCTATCACCAACCGCACCACATCGCCCGGCCGAGCGCCCAGCGCGACCCGGATTCCCACCTCTCGGGTCCGCTGCGCGGCGGCGTAGGACACGACGCCGTAGAGGCCGATCGTCGCGAGCAAGATCGCCAGCCCGCCGAAAACGCCCAGCAGGATCCCGCCCACCCGCGGCGCGAACAGCATGATGCCCAGATGCTGCTTCATCGTCTTCAGCTCCATGATCGGCAGGCTCTCGTCCAGCAGCAGGCCTTCGCGACGCAGCAAGGGTAGCGTCGCCGCTGGATCACCGGCCGTCCGTACGACCAGCGAAATGATGCCGCGGTGCCTCTGAGCCAGCGGCACGTAGAGGTAGGGGCGCGGCTGTTCGCCCAACGTTCGCACCTTGGTGGTCTGCGCGACGGCAACGATCGCGCGCTGCGGGCCTTCGGGGCCGCCCAAGCGCAGCCGCTTGCCGATCGGATTCTCGCCGGGCCAGAACCGCTGTGCCGCGGCCTCGTCGATGATGACCACCAGCGGTGAGGTGGCGTCGTCCCCATCGACGAAATCACGGCCCTGAAGCAGCGGCACTCCCATTGTCTCGAAGTAGCCGGGACTCACGACGGTGACGTCGATGCTAGGCGCCTCGTCCTCCGGCGTGTCGACGCCCTCCACGTACAGCTCGTTGATGTTGACCGATACGCCCAGCGGCAGGCGGCTGGCGAGCGTCGCCGCCTCCACACCCGGCAGCCCCAGAGCGCGCTCGCGCAGCTCGGTGTACAGGTTCCTCACCCCCGCGGTGTCGGTATCGGCGAGCGTGGGCGCGATTGTCATGATGGCGGCCCGCTCGCGCTCGAACCCCGGATCGATCCGCTGTGCTCCGATCAGGCTGCGCACGAACAGGCCCGCCCCGATCAACAGCACCAAGGAGACGGCGACCTGCACGATGACCAAAGATCCACGCAGGCCGAATGTGCGGTACTTACGCGTCACGGCCTCCAGCTCGTTCTTGAGCGCCGGCGTCAGCTGCGGCCGCGTAGCCTGCAGCGCCGGAGCGAGTCCGAAGAACACGCCGGCGAGCACCGAGACCAAGAACGTGAACGCGAGCACCCGACCGTCGATCCCGAGATCGAGCGAGAGTCTGACGAAGACGGGCGGTTGAAACCTGACCAGAAGCTCCACCGTTCCCCA
>JBDHAS010000200.1:0-7463 GCA_039588015.1 Gemmatimonadota bacterium
TCTCGGTGCCCAATTGCTGCGGATTGGCAAACGGGCCTACCACGTTCCACTCGTCGGCCCAGACCCGGACGGGCGTTGTCTGCACCGCTGCAGGGACGAGGTCGCCTTGCCCCGCTACGTCGATTCGTATCGGCTCCGCTGCGGCTACGGTGTCGAGATGTACAGCCCGCAGGACGGTGTTCGACTCCGCGGCTTCCAGCGAGACGGCCCTCTCGGGCCCGCCCTCGACCGTGTAGGCTACCGTGCCTCGACCGGGGCCGCCGATGGGATAAACCTCGATTCCGTAGACGTCCGGTCTGGGAATTGGCAGGGTCAGAGCGATGCCGTTCGGTCGCGGCTGAACGGCAAGGGACTCGGCCGCCACGGCGCCCGGCGGGATCTTCACCGAAAGCAAGCGACGCTCGTCGGGAGGCGGCAACGCCGGCAGCGGATCGTGCGGCTCGGTCTGATACCAGTAGGCCATGGTCGCGTAGTCGGCGACCTCGCGGTTGGCGTGACCGTGCTCTAGCTCGACGCGGATCGAGTCGCGAAAAGGGATTGGGTCGGGGATGTGCCATCGGTATGCGGCTATTCGAGCCAGGGTGTCGTCTTTGAATACCAGCCCGTGGTAAGGCGCGGTGAACGCGCCCTGGTCGAAGTACCATCCGCTATTGAAGTAGTCCTCGGTGCCGGTCCCCTGGCCGCGGAACGTACCGTCTACCGTGAAGATCTCGTCGCCCTCCAGAAACCATAACCGCCCCGTGTGGGATTCGGCATTCAGAGACAGGCCCGTGAAGTGGCCGCGGCCCTGGGCGCTGAGCACCAAGTGCGGCCCCGCGCTCGTCGTCCGCGGGTCCCGGTGCCACCAGGCGTGGAATGTGGCGACATCCTCGGGGAGCCGTTCCACCTCAACCATGTCCATGTTGAAGTAGAAGGCATCTATGCTGCGCCCGGTCCCGTTCTCTACGACGATGCGCGCCCGCTCCCGAAAGGGCATCGGCAGGTAGACGAAGAACCCGCCGCTCGATACGCCCATGGGGAGAGCGGCGTAGTGACGGCGGTCGAAGCCGTTTCCGAAGAAATCGCCGAGAGGGGCGAGCACCGACGGTTCTGTTTCTCCGTCCCAGTACATCTTGAGCGCGATTCGTCGCAGATAGTGCGGGTCTCGGCTCCAAACAGTGATCCAGATCCTGCGGATCACGGCTGGGCCGGGCGCATCGAGCAGTACCGCGGAGTCGCCCGCGGCGATCTCTAGGCGGTCGAGGTTACCTCCGGTGGTGTCGTAAGACGATATGTGTAGGAACCGCTCGCTGGTCGGTCGGAGCAGGTGGTCAAAGGGGCCGTCGAGCGCTCGTTCTGCCGTAGGCTCGCAGGCGACGACCAGTAGCGATAATCCAACCAGGATGGATGCGAAGGTCGGCACAAGCTCCATCGTGTGCGAGCGCATGGCTGTCATCTCCCCGGGTGACAGGAAGAGGGTTGATGGGACGCTAATCGGTTCGGCCGCGCTACGAGGCCCGACCATTAGCATTGGGCCGACGCTGCGTACTGTCTAGGCTCTCCGCGAAGGAATCGCCCGATCGTCCCCGCTTCGGAAGAGTTCAAGCTGACCTCTGCTAGGCGGCGGGCGAAAGGCAGCGGAGGAAAGGGCCGGCCAGTCACGATCGAGACCGACCCGGCGGCAAGCCATAGCGAACATGTCAGCGATCTGCTTGGCGAAGCGTCCCTCCCCTCGGCCGCGTTTCCCGAAACTCGAATCGTAGAGCCTGCCGCCACGCATGCCACGGATTCGGTTGAGCACCTTCTCCTTGCGTTCCGGATAGTGCTTTTCGAGCCAGTCCTCGAACAGTGGCGCGACACCGTGTGGAAGTCGCAGCATGATGTAGCCGGCGGTCAAGGCTCCCGCGTCGGCCGCTTCCTGGATGATGCGGGGTATCTCGTGGTCCGTGAGCCCCGGTATCACCGGCGCCACATTCACAGCGGTCGGGATGCTGGCGTCTGCCAGCTTCGCGATCGCCTTGATCCGGCGCCTGGGAGTCGAGCTTCTCGGCTCGAGCGTACGGTGCAGCTCCTCGCTTAGGGTGGTAACCGTTAGACACACCGCGGCGGCGCCGTGAGCGGCCAGTTCGCTCAGCAAGTCGATGTCGCGTGTCACGAGATGGCTCTTGGTGGTGATGGCCACCGGGTTCCGATACTCGGCCAGCACCTCGAGGCAGCGGCGCGTGATTCGCAGGCGCCGCTCGGCAGGCTGGTACGGGTCGGTGACGCCGCTGAGCAGGATGGTCTGAGGTTCCCAGGCGGGCGCTGCGAGTTCGGCCCGTAGCAGCTCCGGTGCGTCGTGCTTCACCAGGATCTTCGTTTCGAAATCGAGTCCGGCGGAGAAGCCCAGATACTCGTGGTAGGGGCGAGCGTAGCAGTAGATGCAGCCGTGCTCACAGCCTCGGTATGGGTTGACGGTGGTATCGAAACCGACGTCGGGGCTGTCGTTGCGCGCGATGATCGAGCGGGATGTGTCTTGTAGCAGCTCTGTCTCCGGCGCCGGATCGTCTGCGGCGCTCCAGCCGTCCCGGACGACCGCGAGCCGCTCGAACCGGTTGGTCGGATTGTGCGAAGTGCCGCGCCCGCGCAAGGTATCCGCGTCCATCACTCTCCGTCCGTAGACAAGACCGCGCCCAGCCGGGCGCGTAGGTCCTAACCTATATCTTCGGGTTTTGTTCGGCAAGACATTGCCGCTTACTTCATGCTCAGGGCTTGCCTCGAACGGCGCCGCCGTGGAGATTACCGACTTCGCATCAGCGGCGAGACACGACCTAGGAGTGCGATTATGGAACCCAACCGGAGAGGTATGCTGACCGTCGGCACCGTGGTGGCGGTCGCGATTGTCGGAGCGGCCGTGGGCCTCATGGCCCGGTCGAAGCCCGTTCCCGCGGCGGCGATTCTCGGCCAGGCGCCCGAGGTCACCGTCTACAAGAGCCCCACTTGAGGCTGCTGCAAAGCGTGGGTGGGTCACCTGCGGGAAAACGGATTCGAAGTCAACGCGATCGACGTCAACGAGGCGGATCTGCTGGCGACGAAGGCGCGCTATGGTGTCACGAACGAGCTATCCGCGTGCCACACCGCGCTGGTTGATGGCTATGTCGTGGAAGGACACGTGCCCGCCGAAGACATCTTGCGGATGCTGAAGGAGCGCCCCGAGATTGCCGGGCTCACGGTTCCCGGTATGCCAGTGGGGTCTCCGGGCATGGAAGTGCCGAGCGGTGACAAAGAGCGGTACGATGTTCTCTCCTTCGACAAGTCTGGCGGCACGGGCGTTTACGCGCGCCACTAACATCTCGACTCGAGGGCGCCGGGCGTGTGCCGGTGCCCTCGGTTTCACATCGATCCTCCGCACAGACAATCGCAGTCGAGCTGCAATTTCGCCGGTTTGATTATCATGGTTCAAACCCGGTAGCTTGAGTTGTTTCCGCTGTCTGCACTGCGACCGGGAGGGACTATGCGAGAATCGATCCTGGGAGCCTGCGGCTCGCCCCTGAGCCGCGTGTGGTTCACTCTGACGATACCTGCTCTGATCCTCGCGCCAACGTTCATCATATCTAGCAGCGCGCTTCAGGAAGCGCGTTCGAGCGAGGAACGTGTGCTCGCAGTCGTGCGAGAAGGCATGGAAGCGACTCGCTACTGCTTCTTAGTCACGCTCGACGATTTGGGACAGCCACAGGCACGGGTGATGGACGCGTTCGAACCGGAAGCGGACATGACGGTCTGGATGGCCACGGACCCCAAGACGAGGAAGGTGCGTCAGCTTAGGCACGACCCGCGGGCGACGCTGGCCTATGATCTGGGTGGAGGCAGGGGGTACGTCACCTTGATCGGGAGAGTGCAGTTGGTGGACGACGAAAAGGAACGGCGCACGCACTGGAAGTCCGGGTGGGAGGCGTTCTATCCGGAAGGCCCAACGGGGGCGGACTACCTCCTGTTGAGGTTCACGCCATCTCGCATCGAAGCGATGAACATCCCGGAGAACGTTGGGACGGTACCGTTCGGCCCGGTCATCTTGCTGCGCGAAGGCTCGACTTGGAAGCTGCATGAACGAAGCGACTGAGGCCGGCTACCGCATCCTCTTTGTACAGCCGGATGATGCTGCTCCGGAGGAGAATGCAGCGGCGCTGGCCTGGCTTCGCGGTCTGCACGGCATAGAGGTTCACCCTCTATCGATCGCCTCGCTGGCCGAGACTTCCCTGCGGCCCGGTACGACCGTCTGGTTTCACTGGACGGAGCCCCCGGTCCTGTCCGCCGTGGCCCGGGCAACGCTCGACGCTCACGTGAAGGCCGGAGGCGGGCTGTTGGCCACGCTGGCCGCGACGGTGTTGCCGGTCCAGCTGGGTTGGGAAGAGGTGCCGCCTGCCGCTGCCACGCACGCATCCTGGTCCCAGGAGCCTGGGGACGAGCTCGCGCTGGCCTTCAGCGTTCCGCCTATCATACGCGGTCTGCATAGCTTCCGCGGTCACCCACTGTTCGACGGTCTCGGAACCGGTGCGTTCACATGGGCACCGCGTGAAGGCGAACGCTTTGTCCGCTACGCGTACGAAGGCGATGTCTGGCCGAAGGCTGGGCGCGTCGTCGCGGTTGAGAGATCGTTCATCAGCCTCAACCCGGACCGCCGGTTAGCGTGGGAGTACATCGAGGGCGACGGTTGGGCTGTCTGCATCGGCGGCTACGTCCACTTCGCGGCTGAGGAGCCGAAGTACAAACCGCAGCTGGAACGGCTGGCCCTGAACGCGCTGAAACGGGTGGCGCCCAACGGGTCGCGCGCCCGCTTCTTGGGTGGTACCTGGGAGCCCGCGAGTATCGGGTTGAAGCTGGATGCCGACGTCCCGCTCCCACCCGCTGTCGGAGACTTCGATGCGCCTGATATCGGCGACGGGCAGAAGCTCGAGCGTGCGGCGACGACCGAATTCTTCACGCTGGCTGGTACTAGGGCTTCACTGATTGGAAGGGAGAGGACGGGCCTGGAAGAGGTATGGTTCCACCCGTTCCGGGCCGCGAGCAGCTGGGCGCTTCGTAGCGCAGGCGAATCGAGCGATGGTGAAGCTGAGGATGAGAACCCCGCGACGCACGTTCGTGTGAGTCCGGGCGTCGTCACGCGATGGCTCGCATGCGGCGAGCAATCTCTGGAGGAGCGGATCGTCGTCGCGCCGAACGAACCGGCCGTGGTGATCGAGCTAAGGGCCGGCGGGACCCCGGTGATGCTGGAGCTGGCATTAGAGGCTGACTTGCGGCTCATGTGGCCGTACCCGCCGCATGCTACCGGCCCGCTTTCCTACGCAGTAGAGGCTGGCGCTGTTGGATTGCAGTCGAAGGGCGGTGGATGGCTGGGCCTCCGGATCGAGCCCGCGCCTTCGGTTCTGACCGTGACCAACGCCAGCGACGAGAGCCGTTCCCGAGTTCGCATCAGAGCCGACCTGGAACCTGCCGAATCGACCCGGATACTGCTGACCGGCGCCACGCGGGAAGAGAGCCAGCCGCCACGTGTGGAACCAGCTGGATGGATCGAGCGGAACGTCAGAGCGGGGAGCGAAGTTGGGCTGGCCCTTGCCTGCGGCGATCCCGAACTCGAAGACGCCATCCGGTGGGCGTGTTGGCGGCTGGAAAGCTATCGCGTGCACGTGCCCGAGCTGGGCACGTCGCTGGTCGCTGGTTACGGACGATCGGGCACTACGTCATTCGGGGATGGCCGGCCCGGCTATGCCTGGTTCTTCGGCCGCGACGCTTGCTGGACCGCCTTGGCAAGCCTGGCCGTAGGCCAGCATGAGGCCGCTCGCGAAGTGATCGAGTTTCTGGGCCGCCACCAAGACATCACCGGGAAGATCCTCCATGAATGCACGACAAGCGGCGTTGCGCACTATGATGCCGCCGACTCGACGCCGCTCTATCTACTGCTCGCCGCTCGGTATTTGGCCTGGACCGGCGATGCCGAGACGGTGGAACGAGAGTGGCCCCGCCTCACGCGGGCCTACGAGTTCTGCCTCTCGACTGATAGCGACGGAGATGGTTTGATCGAGAACACGGGGGTCGGCCACGGCTGGGTCGAATTCGGGCGGCTGGGCGATCACCACGTATCGCTGTACTTGGCCGGCATCTGGGCGGCTGCCCTGGCCGAGCTTGAGGTCGCTGCCCGTGCTCTCGGCCGTGACAAGCTGGCGGACGAGCTGGCCTACCGAGCGGCGGCGGCGCGGTCGAGCCTGGAACTGTCCTTCTACGATCCCTTGGAAGGTCGCTACGCCAACGGCCGGCGCTTGGATGGTTCGCTCGACATGGTCGAGACGCTCATGACGGCGGTGCCCTTGGCGTTGGGCGTTATCAGCGCGGAGCGATGCGAGGCATGGCTGGACCATCTGGCGGATGAGGATTTCACAACACCATGGGGTGTGCGGCTGCTTCCGCGCTCCGATCCGGAGTACCGGCCGGACGGTTACCACACGGGGTCGGTGTGGCCGCTCTTCTCGGGCTGGGTGAGCCTGGCGGAGTATCGCGCCGGACGCGCGAAGTCGGCGTTTCGCCACTGGCGCGACACGGCCCTTCTGTTCCGCGGGCATGCCCTCGGTGCGTGGCCCGAGGTGCTGCACGGCGACGAGCCTCGCGCTATCGGGGTCACCCAGGATCAGGCGTGGTCGACGGCGATGGCGGTGCTACCGCTGGTGGAGGGAACGTTCGGTTTGAAACCCGAAGCGAGCGCCGGGCGTGCAATGGTGACTCCGCAGCTACCGCCGGAATGGTCGCGCGGCTCGATCGGGGAGCTTCGGGTCGGTGACTCGCGCTTGAGGTTTAGCTGGCCTCGTTCAGGAGGGGAGCCGGGATTGGAGGGTCGCGTCGCCGGGGCACCTCTCGATGTGAGACAGACCGCCCGCTAGCGGCCTACTGATTCGCGCTCGCGCCGGAATCGTTGGCGGCTCTGAGCTCGAATGCCTCTGCCGGGATCTCGCGCCCGCTCGAGACGAAGTGGGTGATGTTACCCCCCGCATCCACTACCGGAGTGATGGTCACGTCTTGGTGGAAGAGGCTACCATCTTTCCGGCGGTTGATGAACCGCGACTCCCAGACTTGGCCACCCCGCAGAGCCTCCCACATCTGGTCGTAGAACGCCTTCGCCTGCAGCCCGCTCTTCAGGATTCGCGGGTTCTTGCCAATTGCTTCCTCACAGCACGGCCTCGTCGGTCCAAGCAGCAGAATTGGTCTCCTGCCGCTCTCGTTCCATGCGGCGCCGGTGACTGATGTCGGTTGCCAGTGCCAAGACTCGGGCGTCGCCGCCCGATTCGATCGGACTTAGGCTGATCTCTATCGGGAACTCGCTTCCGTCGCGACGGCGGCCGATTAGCTCGCGCCCGCTGCCCAACGGCATCCGACGCGGGTTCGCCATGTAGCTCTCGCGCTGAGCCACGTGCGCCTCCCGGAAGCGCTCCGGCATCAAGTACTCGATGGGCTGATTG
>JBDHAS010000201.1:0-7098 GCA_039588015.1 Gemmatimonadota bacterium
GGTGACGGCTATGCGCGAGTCGGAGAGGGGTCCGGCAGCACCAACGTGCTGACCGGCTCCGGCGTCGATGAGGCATGGGCCACCGGGGTCCTGCTTGCGGAAGGCGTGATCGAACTGCTGAGAGAAGACAAGCCGTTCACCCGGGAGAACCTGGAGCAAGCCTACGTGCAGCGCCGGCGTGACAGCTGGGTGGAGAAAGAGGGGCGGATCGCCGAGAAGGCGCGCGACGGCTTTCAACGCGGTTTCATCGCCGGGCTTGTGGGCATGGGCCTGTCCGGCGCCAGCAAGGGCAGAATCAACCTGTCGGGCCCGGCAAAACGGCCCTACGAAGGGATCCCCTCGCTGAAGGACTACTACGAGGACAAGATCGACCCGGAAACTGTCGAGCGAATCCGCGAGAAGACGACGGCGGCGGGCAACTCGTTGCACGACGCGTTGATGGAGGCTGCCGGCTGGCCGGAGATCCCTTACGACGGCAAGTTACTCGTCTCGCATCAGGACGCGCTGCTTGTCGGCGGCAAGGTGCAGGCGCCGGCCGGTTATCCCGACCACGTCGTCTTTCTTTACCCGAGCGCGTGCGAGGAGTGCGAGACGAAGCTCTGTATCGAGATCTGCTCGGGACAGGCGATTACACCGGGAGAGGGCGGTGTGCCGCTTTTCGACCGCGAGAAATGCATACACTGCGGTGCCTGCTTCTGGAGTTGCACGGTGCCGCGGGTGGATGACCCGGAGAGAACGGTGCTCGAGTTTCGGGCTGGTGCGGGCGGGCTGCACTCGGCGGAAAACTGACTACGATGCAGACTATGAATATCGAATTATGAACACCCAATTCCGAATAGCGAAATGTTGCCACGCTATTTCGACACATTCGATGTTCCATGTTCAAAGGGCGTTACTACGCAATCACTTTTCTTACAGGAGGCCAGCATGAGACTTCGCGTCATCCTCGTCGCCGTAGTGCTTGCGATCGTAACGGCCGCTCCCGCGCGTGGTCAGGTCGGTATCATGGGCGGAGTGAACATCGCCAACGTGAGCGCCTCGGCGAACGGCTCGGATGTCGACACTGGTGATCGTACTGCGCTGAACGCGGGTGTCTTCGCTGGCAAGGGAGGGCTGATCGGCTTCATGACCGGGCTCTACTACAGCCAGAAGGGTTTCAGTGTCGGAGGTACGGACGTCAGCCTCGACTATCTCGAAGTCCCACTCATGGTTCGCGCCAAGATCCTGATGCTGCGCGGCTACGCTGGAGCGAACCTCGCCTTCGAGTTAAGCTGCAAGACATCGGGCGACGCGGTGCTGAACGGCGCCACGTTCTCGTGCGATGATACGGAGTCGTTCGAGTTCGGGTGGAAGATAGGCGTCGGAGGCACGCTCTTGCTCTTCAATCTCGACCTGGCGTACGTGTGGGGGACCACCGATATCTGGAAATCTGACAGCGGCTCGATCAAGAACCGCGCCTTCCAGATCGACCTGGGGCTCGGGATCTGATTGAAGTGAATATTGAACACCGAACACCCAATATCGGATAGCGAAGTGGTGTAGCAGTTCGAGCATCTTTCGACATTCAACATTCATTTCGACATTCGGCGTTCGATATTCGATATTCGATATTCAAGAAGGGGTTTTGGATGAACGGTTTTCATATCGTCGTCTGCGGCAGCCTCGTGCCGGATCCGTTGCAGACGCTGGAGCCGGTGCAGGGTCCCGGCCTGCCAAGCTTGAAGAACGAGATGATGCTTCCATCGGTTCTCGATCCTTGGGCCGCGCACGCGCTTTACGAGGCCGCTGATCTTGCCAATAAGGACGGGGAAAGCAAGGTCTGGCTGGTCAGCCTTGGCCCGAAGGCGCGGCTGCAGCAGTTGATGATGAACATCGCGCAGAAGGCCCCGTTCGAGCTTGTCGCCGTCGACGGTCCGGCCGGTGGGTTCACCGATGCGTATGAAGTAGCGACTGCGCTGGCCGCGGCGATCGAGGGTATCGAAGGGCTAGATCGAGATCACCTGCTGCTATTCGGCGGCCGCTCATCGGCTTCCCGCGATGCCGGCGTCACGATGCAGATGGTGGGCGAGCGGCTGCGGATCACCGACCAGTTCCTGGCGGTGGACAAGCTGACGGTACAGGGTGATGGCTCCCTGCGAGTCCTCGAGCGCATCGAGGGCGGCCGCTATCTGGCGTCCACCTGTGAGGGAGCGCCCGCCGTCATCGCTTGGTCTACGGGCGAGCTTCCGGAGCCGCCTAACAATCCGCAGGTCGGGATGCAGAACATGCGCGCCATCATGCCGGCGTTGCAGAAGGCGCAGCCGGCGGCCGTGGGCGCCGAAGGCGTCACGTACGAGAAAGTCGAGGTGCCCCAACAACGGCGGGACACGCGAATGGTGAAGGACGTGCCGGTCGACGAGATCGCCCGGGATATCGTCGAGTGGTTGAGGAGCTGAGCATGGAAAAGATCCTGATCCTGACACATACGGAAAGCGATGGCTCGCTGCCCAGAGTGGCGCTCGAGGTTCTGAGCGGGGCCACTGCGCTGGCTGAGGACCTGGGTGGAACCGACATCGTGGTCGGCCTCGTCGGCCGCGAGGTTCAGCAAGCCGCCGACTCGGTCTCTGGCTGTGGTGCTGCGGAATTCTTGGGCGTCGCCGGTGACGGATTCGCCACTTCTCGCTACGCGAGCGACGCGGCAGCGGCGGAGGCACTCGTTGGCCGGTCCGAGGCGACGCTGGTACTGGTACCGGCCACGTCGCGTTTCTCGCGCGCCGCTCCAGGTGTCGTGCAACGGGTCGATGGTCGTATTGATACCCACGTGACCTCCATGAGCGGCCAGAACGGTACGCCGTCGATCGAGCGCTGGTACTACCGGCAGCGAATGGTGGCGAAGCTGACGCGAACGCAGCGGCCCTGGTTCATCTTGATCGACTCCGGAGTCTACGAGCCCTGGGAGGGTGAGGCGGGTTCCGCCTCGGTGCAGGACGTTCCGGTCGAGCTGCCCAAGCTGCGCACGCAGGTCGTCGGCGAGGAGGCCGCTTCGGCGGAAACTCAGACGATTCGGCCGGACGCCGACACGTTGTTTGTCGCCGGCGCCGGCTGGACGAAGAAGCAGGCGGACGGTCAGGTCCACGCTCCGGAGGCCGAGACGTTGATCCTCGGATTCTTGGAGCAGGCCCAAGCCTCGCTGGGGAGCTCGAAGTCGCTGGTAGACCAGTCCGTTGAGGGCCAGGAGGTGCTCTCCTTCATGAGCCACATGAATCAGGTCGGTCAGACCGGCTCGACCCCGCGGCATCCGAAGGGGCTGGCGACTTGCTGTCACGGCGAAGAGCCGCACGTCGTTGGCTGGCGGTTCATCAAGGAGCGACGCGCTGTGAATCTGGACCCCGGGTGCGGTTGGGCTCAGGGGAAGGCCGACGTGCTCTACGTGGCCGACGCCTTCGAGGTCATGGCCAAGGTCAACGAGTTGCTTGGAGACGGTTGAGCCAGGAGGTATGTCATGCAGGTGCCGATATTGCCCATCGATCCGACGGCCCTACTCGGCGTTTTCATGGGCACGATGATCGTCCTGATTCCCGTCGCGGGTTTGACTTTGCGGTTCGCGCTGAAGCCGATCGCCGAATCGATCGCGAAGATCAAGGAGGCTCAAGGCGCCGGCCAGCAGGTGGCCGTGATGCAGCAGCGAATCGATCTACTGGAGCAGCAACTGGCGGGGATGGAATCGGATCTGCAGCGTGTGAGAGAAGTGCAGGAGTTTCACTCCCAGCTGAAGGCGCCCGACAGATAGCCGCGTTGCTATGAAGGTGGCGCACGTTGCTGGGCCGAATCTACTGACGCTGCGGATCAGGTCTGCAGCGTCAGTTCTGCTCTGGTGAGCGTAGCGCCCGTTCGACGAATGCCTTGACGTCGTGGCCGATACGTTCGTCAGGGTGAGTGGCGATCATCTGGTCGGCGATCTCCAACGCTCTGCGGAACTGCTCGCGCTTCACGTAATGGTCGGCCAGCGCGTACAGGTAGTCGAGGTTGTCGGGCTCCAACCGTACGGTGCGTCGCAGGGCGGCCTCGGCCTCCGCGTTCCGTCCAAGGTACTGTAGGGCGAGCCCCAGATTGTAGAATATCCGCGGCCTATCGGACATCCCCTCTGCGGCAAGCCTCAGGTACTCCATCGCGTCTTCGTACCGGTTCATCTCGGCCAGGAGCAGGCCCAACGAGTACGCCGCGTCGTATTGCTCGGGATACTCTTGTACGACCTGCCGCAGCAACCTCTCGGCCTCGTCGTTTCTGCCCTGCGAGTTGAGAAGCACCGCGAGGTTCGCCTTGGCCGGGTAGAACAGATCGTCGATCTCGATGGCAGACTCGTAGTAAGCTTCCGCCCGCGCCGCGTCCCCAAGCTGGGCGTACAGGTTCCCCAGGTTGTGTCCCGAGAAGGCGAAGTCGAGCGAGTATTCCATCGCCTCGATGTATTCCGCCAAGGCCTCGTCCAGCGCCTCACGTTGGTACGGCTTGAACAGCGCGGTCGGCAAGCCGGCTAACCGCGATGCCGCCAGCGTGCGCACGCCGCGGACGGGATCGAAGAGGAGCGGCGACGCGAGCTCGACCAACACCTCGGGGTCGGAGGTGTTGAGGCTGCTGACGGCGGTGTAGCGGACCAGCGCCTCCGGGTCCGTGAGTGCCTTGTTGAAAGCGGCAGTGCTCTCCTCGCCCGGGTAGCCGCCAAGCAGGAGCAGCGCCGTGGCGCGGACGATTGCCGGGTACAGCTCGTCGCCCGCCAGCCGGGCCAGCGGCTCCTGCGCCTGGGGATCTCGTGCTCGGCCGGCGGCGAGTATGGTGCCGTAGTGCGGCTTTCGGGCCTGGCCGTACCACTCCCCGTACTTCTGTGCGGACCAGGCGTCCGTCTCGTCGTCGTGACAGCCGCTCTGGCCGCAGGCGTTGGGCACGCCGATCTCGAGCGTCAGATCGGGGCGCGGCACTCGCAAGCTGTGGTCGGCGCGCCAATCGACGACCATGTACGGGCGCTCGGGCATATGACACTTGACGCACAAGTGGCCGTCGCTAGGCTGGCCCTCGTGCTCGCGTTTGTGGAAGTGGTGGTCGTAGCTGTCGTACACCTCGGCCTGGTGGCACTGTGTGCAGAGCTCGTTGCCCTCTTTGTGCAGTTTCAGGCTGTGCGAGTCGTGGCAGTCGCTGCAGCGCACGTCCATCCTGAACATCTTGCTCTGGACGAAGGAGCCGTAGACGTAGACCTCCTCGAGGATCTGACCGTCGGCGAAGTAGAGCTCCTCCTCGAGTACCGCGGGCCGGATGTTGTCGAGCAAGTCGGCACGCGTGTGGTCGTAGTCGCCCAGCTCGCTGCGCCGCGAATGACAGGGGGCGCACAGCTCGACCAACTGCCGCGAGTCGATGTCGCTGGTCTTGATCAGGAGGTCGTAGTTCTGTACTTCCGGGCGCGCCATCGGCGGGATGTCCGCCCACTCGACGTGACGCGAACCGGGTCCGTGGCACGCCTCGCAGCTGACGTCGATCTCCGACCACGTGGTGGTGAACGTCTTCGTGGCGAAGTCGTAGCCCTTGATCAGATTGGTGGAGTGGCATTCGGCACACATGCCGTTCCAGTTCTGCGCGCCGCGCGTCCAGTGCAGCCAGTCGTCCGCCGGGATGTCCTGACCCGGATAGAGGAAGAACCACTCCTCGCGTTCCGTATCCCAGGCGATTGTCAGAGATTGGAGACGGCCGCCGGGGAAGGGAATCAAGTACTGCTGCAGCGGCTCGATGCCGAACGTGTAGGCGATCTCGAACTCGGTCGGCACTCCGTCGGGCCCTTGGGTATTGACGAAGAACTTGCCGTCGCGCCTGTAGAATCGCGCCGTGATGTCACCGTACTCGAAAACGGCGTCGTCAAAGTCGCCCTGCACGGTGCTGTCGGTTGCCACCGCCATCGCGTTGTCGTGGTCCGAGCCGAGCCAGGACTTGTACGCTTCTTCGTGACACTCGATGCAACTCTCCCGGCCTACGAAGGTCGCCCGCGGCGACGCGGTCGGTCCCCGGGTGGCGCGAGCGCGGCTCTCCTTGATCGCGTACACCGGTACGGACAGCACGATCACAAGGGAAGCGATCAGCCCCGCTAGCTTCCATCGGTGGAGTGAGTCGCCGTTCATCGTAGCCCGAATTTGCCTCGTGTCATCGCGTCGACTGCTGCCCGTTTCGGCCGGCGTTGTTATAGTCTCGCTTGGCTCAGGACCGAGCTACCTGAGCGGCGTCGAATGATGTCCGCCGCAGCCGCGCCCTCGTGTCCACCTTCACGATCCCGTTCTCGATCCTGACGGTGAACAGATCCAGGGCTCGAGGCGCGGGCGGACTCAGTACGGCCCCGGTGATATCGTACTCGGAGGAGTGGCATGGGCAGACAAATCGCCCCTCCTCGGAGTTCCAAGGCACGGTGCAGCCGAGGTGCGTACATTCGCGCGAGATCGCCAGCAAGCCGCCATCCCCCAGACGCGCGAGGTAGAACTTCCCCAGAGGGAACGCGGTCACCGTGCTCGGCTCGAACCTCTCGATAGGCCCAGCGATGACGATGTCCCCAGCCTCATCGCCGGCTCTTGGCTTGCGCGGCCGTAGAAAATCTGCGGAGAGCCACGCGTACTCGAGCAAAGCCACGCCACCGAGCCCCAACCACAGTTTCCAAAGGAAGCTGCGACGCGAGCCGACAATCTCGTCGGTCGGCTCGTGCCGGTTCGTCTCGCCTTGATCGGTCGGTGTCGGCTTCTTCTTCTTCTTACGAGCCATCAGCAGAGCCCGGTCGATTCGTTGTATACGCTGGGCGCCTAGTCATCGTTCTCTACAAGTTCCAGGGCCAGACCAACGTCATCCCGGGGCCCCGGAACCAAACCCCGGTGATCGTCAGGACGGCGAACGCCACGGTCAGCAAGATGAACGAAGCCTGGACCGCCTCGTTGTTGGACGCAGCGAGTCGTTTCTTCAGCAACCCGTAGAAGCCGGCCAAGACCGCCAACAAGATAGCCACCGGGATCAACCCGTTGGCCAGCAAAGGTGGCAGGCCCGGCAGCCAGCCGCCGAAATCGATCCAAAGCTCGTCGGCCACGATCCACAGCGGCGTCA
>JBDHAS010000202.1:0-7050 GCA_039588015.1 Gemmatimonadota bacterium
TCGAGTTCCTCGACTCGGACGGGCGCCCCCACTTCGCCTGGGATCTGGAGGACGGCGGCGAGTACTCGGTCGCAGTGACGACCGGCGGCGGCCTCTATCGGTACCAGCTGCACGACCGCATCAAGGTCACCGGGTTCCTCAAGCAGACCCCATGTATCCGCTTTCTCGGCAAAGAAGACCGTGTTTCGGATCTGTTCGGTGAAAAGCTCAGCGAAGGCTTCGTCGCGGAAGGGATCGCCCGCGCGCTCGCCGATGTCGGCGTGGAGCCACGATTCGTGATGCTCGCCCCCGAAACCAGCGGCGACAGCTCGAAGTATCTGCTGCTCTTAGAGGCGGAAGGAAAACCGCCGGATGATCTCGCTTCCGCGCTGGAGACGATTCTGTGCGAGAACCCGAACTACGAGTATTGCGTCCGAGTCGGTCAACTAGCTCCCCTAGAGGTCGTTCACGTGCGCGAGGGCGCCAGCCGTCGCTACATCGAGCGACTCGCACAACGCGGCCAGCGGCTCGGCGATGTCAAGCCGACGCCGCTCAGCCCGCTCACCGGTTGGAGGCAGGTGCTCTGTTGACCGACGGTTACGCGGCGGCCGGCCCGGGCGCTACGTCACTCCTTGCGACGAACCGATACAGTGCGAAGAGAGCGAGCGCCATGGCCATGAAGAACACGGCGTTCCCGATGTTCCGCCCCGGCGCGATGGCGAAGGCCGCGTAGATCTCCCCTCCGAACACGACTCGCTGCAACGAACGGATAGCGAACAGGGTCACGAAACCGTACACGATCATCTTGTTCCCGAGCGGGTTGCGTGCAGCGTACGCAGCCAAGATGCCCAAGACGAACATGAAGGCTCCGAGCGGCTTCAAGATGTAGACGAACTGAGGAGTCCAGTCGACCTGCGCTCCGTAATAGGAGGCCATCCCGGCGGGAATGGCAGACGACAGATTGAGACCGACGCCCACGATGACGTGAAATGCACAGATCATCCATAAGAACGCCTGCAGCGCTCTGAACGATGTGCCGCGCATGTCACCCTCCTTGATGTGGCCTGAGGCCCGTTTCACCGCTTCTGACATAGGAGTGCAGTACAAACGCCGCGACCGGCACGGTCATGGCGACCAGATTGCCGACGCCGAAAAACCACCAGAAAAGGTCGGAGCGACCCAGATCCACCAGTACATACTGGGTCGCGCGAATGGCCGCACCATAGCACGCTCCGAACATGCCGAAGACGACCGGAGCGTAGTCCGTCGCGACGGCTTCGGGGCCGGCACCTTCGGCGTGAGGCCTATTATAGACAATTATGAAACCGGCTTTGATTGCGTAAATGTCGTAGATCCAGTTCCACAACGCCAGAACGCTGCCGACGATGAACCCGGCGCGTGCGATCTCCCAAACCCACGGCCCGGTCGGGTAAGGCTCCAGACACAGCAAAGCCAGCAGGCTGGACGCGGTGCCGAACACGAATCCGTGATGCGGACGGAACCTTCCCAACCTCCAACGAGTATCGAACTCCCAAAGCCTGAGCCAGTTGGTGCCTATGCCAGGAATGATGTAGGCGAACAGGACCGGCAGAGACAGCGTGAGCGCCACAAGCCGGTGGTCACCGTCGTACCAGAGAAGCCAGAGGTAATAGCTGATCGGAAACAGCAGCGCCGGGACCACGTATTGGTAAACCCGAAAGAACCTCACCACGCTCTCCTTTGGACGGTATTCGACTACCCGACCATCACTCGCGGATCCTGGCCGAGAAGTCGGGACTGTCGGCGTAGGTCTCCGCTCGTTCGTTGATCTTGAAACGTTCCCTCGCGACCTCGAAGGACAGGTCGGTATCCAGAAGCCCCAGATCGTACGCATATCTGTCAGAGTAGCCGGGAAACAGCACTTTGAGGCTGAACGGTATGCGGCGCTGCGAAAGCGTGTTGACGTGCTTCACGATGTTGCTCGTGCAGTTGCTGGTCAGGGTATTGTAGTGCTCGGGCCGCTCTCGCAGACGATTGGCGCGGCTGAGCATGGCCACGAACAGTCCCCGGATCTTCGCCCGCGTCGTCTTGATCGGATAGACGTAGACATCGTCGCGCCGGTAATTGCTACGCAGCTTGATCACGTCTCGCTCGTCGGCGACCACATATATCAGCTCGTATTGCCTGAATAGTCCTTTCACGAAGTGATACGTCTCCCCTTTCTCCTTACGCGTCTCCACCGAGATGGACAGATACCGATCGCCCTCGAACCCGAAACTGACGAAGGTGTGTGCGGCACCTCCCCAGTCAGAGAAGGGTTCGACGATGAACCAGACCGACTCGAGCTGGCTCAGGTTGAATGTTCTATCGTAGTAGCCCGGCGTGTAGACGTCAGGGGTCGTGTAGGATGTGTTTCGAATATTGTAGACGTGAACCAGGTCATCCTCGAACTCGGCGTACGGCAGAACCGCGAGGTTCGCTTCCCAGTCTCGTTCATTGGATGGTCTCGTGAAGGTAAGCCATGCGATGTACAGGACAAACAGTACCAGAATCACCGAGGCCGGCTTACCGGAAATACCTTTCCTCACACGAGCGAAGAGTCGTCGGAGCATACGCAAGTTTAGCGACGGGGCCAAAGGCCGGCAAACAAGGTGCCCGACAGACGATCGCGCTGCCGCCTAGCTCATCTCTCTGATCCGAATCTCGATTCCTTCGACCCCTTCCAGCAGCTCGAGCAGTTCCTTGGGATCCGTCCGTCCGTAGTGGTACGGATAGAGTATCCGGGGACGAAACGCCTTCACCGCCTCCGCGACCATCTCCGGGGTCATCGTGTAAGGCAGGTTCATCGGCAGGAAGGCGATATCGATGTCCTCAAGCGCCTTCATTTCCGGGTGGACCTCGGTGTCGCCGGCGACGTAGACGCGTTTGTCCGCGAACGTGATGATGTATCCGTTGCCGTTACCCTTCGGGTGGTACGGCTGTCCGCTGTCGCGCATGTGCACGAGGTTGTAGGCGGGCACCGCCTCGATCCCAATGCCAAGCTCCGTCCGCGTCTCCCCGTTTCCCATCGCGATCGCGCCGTCCACCCTGCCCTCGCACGACTTTGAGTAGACCAAGACCGTTCGATCCGTGCTGATCGCTGCGATCGCGTCGGGATCGAGGTGGTCGCCGTGCTCGTGCGTGACGAGAATGAGGTCCGCCTTGGGCATCGTGCTGTAGTCCGCCTCGCGGCCCACGGGATCCACGTGAACGACCTTCCCGTCGAAGCGGAGCATCAGGGTGCCGTGACCGATGAAGGTGATGGTGAGGTCACCTCCGGCGGTCGGGATGACGTCTTCCTGAAATGTGACTTGTCCGCGAACGTCGCTGCCCGGCAGCAGGACCAGCGAAGCCAAGGCCAGCTTTAGAAAGAATTCCAGCGTTCTCATGATACCTACCTTGATGGAGAAGTGGCGGCCACTATGCTGCGCACGTCGGCGATCAGCGCGCCGCAGGCAACCACGGCCACCGACCTCGCATCTGCATTCCGCATCAATCGATCAACGAAAGAGCCAGCTCGGCCGCGCTCGCCCCGTCGGGCGCATAGCCATCCGCGCCAATCTGCTTCGCCCACTCCAAGCTTACCGGCGCGCCGCCGACGATGACCTTGACGCCGGGGCGCAGGCCGGCGCCCTGGATCGCCTCGACGGCTGCCATCTGCTGCGGCATCGTGGTGGTCAACAGCGCGCTAAGCCCGACTATGCAGGGGCTGTATTCCCGGGCGGCCGCCACGATCTCGTTCACCGGAACGTCCTTGCCCAGGTCGTGTACCTCGAAGCCCACCGTCTTCGCCAGACTACCTACCAGGTTCTTGCCGAGGTCGTGCAGGTCACCCTTAACCGTGGCCAGCACGAGGCGTTGCGAAGGTAGACCCGTTCCTCCGCTTTCCAGCAGCACGGGCTCAACCAGTTCGTTGCAGCGCGTGAAAATCTTGGCGGTGACCACGACCTCGGGCAGAAACGCTTCGCCGCACTTCCATCTCCGCCCCACCTCGAGCATCGCCGCGGTCAGTCCCGACTCCAGAATAGCGCGCGGATCGGCATTCGCTTCGAGCAAGCGCCGGGTCGCGTCCAGCGCACCCTCCTCGTCCAACGCCAGAATCGCTTGCCGCAGTGACGCCAGTAGCTCATCCATGGCCAAGGCCGCCCTCCTCGCTCTCGTGACGATCGAGTATGCTGCGTATCTCCTTGTCCAGCGCCGGGTCCAAGTAGCCGGGCCGGTCTCCATTCAGGATCTCGAGCAGCCGCTCGCGCGCCGCTTCTCGGGGACCGGGGCCGCCCGCCGCCTCCCACTCCGACCACTCGCTGCGATCGAACAGATGCGGCATCCAGAGCCGCCGCATCGTGTCCAGCGTGTGCTGCTGGCTCAAGAACTCGCCGCTCGGTCCCACCTGCTCGAGAACGTCCAGCAGTCCTTCGCCGGCATCCAGCGGCTCACCCACCAGATGGCGCAACAGTCCGAAGGTCTCGGCATCGAGGATCACCTGCTCCGGAGAACATACGCGGGCGCTGTACAACAGCCCGGCTCCGCACTGCATATCCGCCCCGGCCAGCGCGCTCGCCAAACCGGACAGCCCGTTCTCCAGCCCCGCCTGCCAGTCGGCCGACTTGGCGCCGGTGGCGAACGTGCCGATGCTGGCGGGGAGGTCGTAGCGACGCGCCAGCTGCGCCGAAGCCATCTGCAGCAGCAGGTCCTCCGGCCCTCCGCACGCCGCCGCACCGGTGCGCAGGTCCATGACGGTCGCGCAGGATCCATAGAAGGTGGGAGCCCCGGGCATCAGCGTCTCGAGAATGACGATGCCGGCCAACACTTCGGCGTTCGATTGGACCAGCGTCCCGCCCCAGGTCGCCGGCCCCGTCGCGCAGGCGATGGGCATCACGACGAAACCGCACGGCACGCCCGCCTCGGCAAAGACGAGCGCGGCATCCAGGGCGCCGGCCTCGTAGACGAGCGGGCTGGTGCTGCACTGGAAGGTCGAGACGATCGGCCGCTCGCGCAGCGCCGATTCGCCACCAGCCGCCAGCCGCGCGATCTCTACGGCGCCGCGGGCGGAGCAATGCGTCGCAGCGGTCATCATCTGGACGTGCTTGCCGGTGTTGGCCAACTGCGCGTGCAGTTCGTGCAGCGACTGAACCGCGGGCGCGACGTCCCCGGCCACCACCGGCTGCCACACGAAGCCGATCTCGGGGAGCGCGTCCGCCAGCCGTGTAATGGCCGCAACGTCCGACTTGCGGCCGGGTCTCCGCTCGCCCGTGTCCGGGTCGATGATCTCGGCGGCACAGCCATCGAGCCCCAGGAAGCCGTTTGTACCGTCCAGCTCCAGGTCGCAACCCGGCACCCGCGCAGCGAGAACGATGCGACGCGGCGCCCGGGCGACCGCGGCCTCGACGAAATCCGGCGCGAACCGCACTCGCCGTTCTTCCAAGTCGACCTGCGCGCCGCGCTCGGCCAGCTGCTCCAGGACCGAGGGAGACCCGACCTGCACACCGATCCCCTGCAGCACCTCGAGCGTGCGGGCGTGCACTTCCTGAAGCTCTGCTTCCGACAAGACGTCTAGGCGAAGCCTCAGCGGCAGCGAGCGAACCTCAGTGGTCTGGCTCATGACTCGTCAGTCGAGAGTTCCGTGTCCCCGCAGGGCCGCCAACAGCGGTCTCGAAAACGCGAGTAGACTGGCCCAGCCGGTCAACACACCCGGCGCGAATATCGCCGCGAACAGGATGGCCTCGCCCGTGGACGACGCTTCGGTCCAGACGAAATAGGCGCCCGCCGGTACGAAGCAAATGCAGGCCGCAGCGACGAGAAGCAGTCCGATCGTCTTCTGATGGGCAAGCAGCCACACGCCAACGATCAGAGCGAGCAGCGGCGCCGCCATCAGGCCGAAGTGCCAACCGATGCGGTACTCGTAGGCAGCCACGAACACGTAGAGCGCCAGGATCGATGCGACGTTGCAGATGATGGTCCAGCGGACCAGCGACATGCGCGGCCCGCTCCAATTCACATCCTCCACTCGGCCTTCGTACCGCTCGAACATGGCGCGTCCCAGCGTGGCCCACAGCAACAGGACCGAAGCGACCAGCGCAACGGCGGGGCGCGTCACGGGAATCCCATACCTAGGACCGAAGGTCATAGCGACGGCCCAGGGCAGCACCGCGATGCCCCCGGCAATCGCCAGCCAGCGGCTCCAGTACCGACCCAGAATCAGCCCTACGACCGTGACGGCGAGTGGAAGCAGAAGCAGCCAGAACGCGACCGCTTCCCGCTGATAGACGCCGATGGATCCCGGCCGACTGGACGTGACGATCAATCCACCCAAGGTCAACAGCGCGGCAATCGCGATCGTTTGGCGTAATCGTACCATGTTCAGTTCGCTCGTTCGGCAACTACAACATGACGCCTGTGCCGTCGCCGAACAATCTCGGCTCGTGCATGCTCGACCGCGAGCGCAAAAAAAGAAGGGCCGGCCTTGTGGCCGACCCGAATAGATGGACAACCGCCCGGACCGGGCGGCTCTACGTCGCTCAAGTGAAGCCACCCGACCCGCAACTGGCCGCCGGCGCCGAATTACGCGAGCCGGTGAGCACGTTCACCGAGCCGAACCTGCGCTCCGCGTTCTTCGATCCGCACTCGGGGCACTCAGGTGATAGACCCTCTGAGTAGGCCGACATCGACGCCCGAATGTCGAACGCCCTGCCGCAATCCTGGCACTCGTAGCTGTAGGTAGGCACGCTAGTATGTTCAGTTGCAAAGAGTTAGAGATTTACCATCAATATACGGATATCAATATATCCATATTATATCCAAATGTCCAGCCCTGGCGCCCCTCCGGCTGGCCTGCGCAGACTCCTCCACCCGCAGTCAGGATCCAGGGGTGCGCCCCGCTGTCACCGCCTCTCGGTACTCCAACCACAGTACACAGGCGTCCCCGAGACCGGCACGCTCCAAGACCTCGAGGTCCTCCCAGACCGTGACCGGTTGATCACCCTCTTCAGTCTGTAGTTCGTCAAGGAAGCGACTCGTCTCGGACTGGCTCGCGAAGCGGCGGTCGCCTGGCGC
>JBDHAS010000203.1:0-7164 GCA_039588015.1 Gemmatimonadota bacterium
GACGGATCGTGGAACGGCGTCTACCGGTTCATACCGGTCAAGTACGTTTTGGATGACGGCAAGAGGCACCGCATCAGCCTGGACGTCGAGTCGGTGATGGACGGCCAGGGCAACGCTCTGCGCCACGAGATCAAGCGCGAAGGAGCGTTGGTCAACATCAAGACGTGGGTCCCGGGGGCGAGCAACGCCACGCGCACGGTCGTCTACCGTTACCGGGTCGGTAACGCGCTGCGTCACTTCGATGATGGCGACGGGATGGAATGGTCCCACGACGAGCTGTACTGGGGCGTGACCGGCGAGGAGTGGGAGATACCGATTCACAGGGTGCAGGCGCCCGCGGTGTGCGCGGCTCGGACTACGAGCACGACATCAGCGGGAGGACGGTCCGCTTCGAGACGACGCGGCGACTCATGCCCCGCGAGGGACTGACCGTCGTGACCGGCTGGGACCCCGGCGTCGTGGCGCCCCCCAGCGCGACCTCGAACCTTCTGTGGCTGATCCGCGATTACCTGTTCCTGCCGATCCCGTTAATCGCGTTCATCGCCATGTTCCGGCTCTGGTGGAGAAAGGGGCGCGACCCCGAGCTTGGCCGCTCGATCATGCCCCAGTACGAGCCGCCCGAGGAAATGAGCCCCGCCGAGGTGGGCACGTTGATGGACTTCAGCGTCGATCCTCGCGACCTCTCCGCCACGGTCATCGACCTCGCGATCCGCGGGTACCTGCGCATAGAGGAGGTGCCGAGCCGGCGACGCAGGAAGCCGAAAGATCATATCATCCACATCCTGAGGGATCCCGCGGGCGTTACCGACCTGAAGGACTTCGAGCTCGCGACGTTGCGAGCCCTCTGGCGGCATGCGAGCGATGACCACGCCTCGAATGGCGCCCGCTCGGTCAACGTCTCCGAGCTGAAGCAAAAATTCTACAAAGACGTCGATGGCATAAAGCGCCGCATCTACGGTGCTCTGACCAAGCCTCCGAAACTGTTCACGGCACGGCCTGAGAAAGTGCAAGGCACTTGGGTCGGAATCGGAGTCGTGGTGGCCGCTCTTGCAGCTGGGTTGGGTTTCATCGCGACACAGTTCGACCTCGGCCTTCCGGTCGTTCGCTGGGGTTCATTGATCGCCGTACCGATCATAGTGATCGGCTTCGGCATATTCATGCCGGCCCGGACCGTGAAAGGCGTGTGGATGCTGAATCACGTACTGGGCCTCAGGGAGTACATTGATCGGGTCGATCGTGATCGCTTGAAATACGCCACGCTCGACCACTTCGAGAAGCTCCTCCCCTTTGCCGCGTGCATGGGGCTGGAGGAGAAATGGACCGACGCGTTCGAGACCATCATCATCGAGCCGCCAGGCTGGTACGTCAGCGCACACCCTTCGCACTTCCATGCCCACTACTTCTCACGTTCGCTCGGCAGCATGACGACTGCGACAAGTTCGGCGCTGGTCACGGCACCGCGCTCGGCGAGCAGCGGCTCGGGTTTCAGCGGTGGAGGCGGGTTCTCTGGTGGCGGTTTCGGCGGTGGCGGAGGAGGAGGGTTTTAGAGGGCGGGCTTTCAATTTCGAATATCGAATGATGAATGTCGAAGGAGCACCAAGCGAACCAATCGCGACGGGCTAGCCTCAATTATCGCAAGGAGGAACCATGGCAGCACGATCTAAGAAGACCGCAACAGCAAAGGTGAAGAAGAAGGTCGCCGCGACTAAAAAGGCGGCGGCCAAGAAGACCACGGCAGCCAAGAAGAAGTTGGCCGACACGAGAAAAGCCGCGGTCAAGAAGAGGGCCGCCGCGAAGAAGGCGGCCGAAAAGAAGAAGAAAGCAGAAGCCAAGAAGAAGGCCGCTGCGAAGAGAGCCGCGCAGAAGAAGAAGCAGGCGGCTGCCAAGAAGAAAGCTGCCGCCAAGAAGAAACAGGCTGCCAAGAAAGCTGCTGCTAAGAAAGCGGCGGCGAAGAAGAAGCAAGCAGTCGCTAGGAAGAGAAAGGCGGCCGCCAAGAAGAGGGCCGCAGCAAGAAAACCGACCACCAGAAAGAAGGCGCCGACAAAGAAGAAGGCGCCCGCAAAGAGGAAGGCGTCGGCAAAGAAGAAGGCGGCCACCAAGAAGAGTGCGGCCGCCGAGTAGTAACTAACTTTCTGACCCTTTGACTCACCGGGGTCGCGGCCGGCCAAGCGGCGGCCCCGGTGCCCATCTTGTATCTAATCGGGCGGTGGTCTCCTGAAAAGCCGTCTCAGCAGGTCCTTGCTGGCTCCTTCGAGGCTTTCTTCCATCGCTGCTTGAAGGGCCTCGGTGTCGATTCCGAGCGCTGGGTCGGACACCGTGCCGCCGACCTCCACGACGACCGGTAGCATTTCGCCTTCGGGAAGCTCTAAGACCAGTCCGCCGAGTACGCTGCCCCCCGGCAACAACGAGGCTTTGTCGAGCATCGACGGCGGCATCTCCGTGGCAAGCCGCAAGTCGAGTGTCCCACCTAGCCCGGCGGAGCCGCTGATGCCGGCCCTCCACTCTTCTGCGCTGTACTCCCACTCATCCAAGACGAAGGCACCGTTCTCGATCCTGAAAGCGCCACCGAGCTGCTTGAAGGTCGAAACAACGTCGCTGTCGACCTTGAATCTCTCGGCCAGGGCCCTCGTGACACCAAACCCTGCAAAGCGACCTTCGCTGAAGGTGGCACGGCCGGCGGCGGCGATGGCTTCCGCGGCGGGCAACATCCCCTCCTCGATCGGAGTCGTGCCCTCGATGTTGAAGTCAACGACGCCGCTCATTACCGAGCCGAGCCGGGTCCAATTCGAGACGACGCTGCCCGCCTCAGCGGCAGTCAGCGTGAGATCATAGGCGAGCGGGAACGGCGGTTCACCCTGACTGAGATCGAACGACAGGCCACCGGTAAGTTGGCCACCGAATACCTGGCCATCCAATTCTTCCACGGTCAGGACGCCATCCTGCAGCACCATATTGAAGCTGACGTTCTCTGCCCGCGTCGGCTGATTGAGGAACTCACCGATCTGCACGCGCCCACGAGCGGTGACCGGCGGCAGCTCGGGTACCGGGTATCGCTCGCGGCCGATCTCGCCAGGATCGCGTCCGTCAAGACTGCGCCCCGCCAAGCGCGCCGCAACCAGCTGGCCGTAGCCCACAGTGGTGGTGTCGGCCTTGAGCTCGCTCCAGTCCAAGCGCTGCGATCGTGCGGTGAACTCGACCAGAGGCCGAGCCGCCGTGTCACGGCTCAAGAGAACCTGTAGCAGGCTATCGCCCGTGAACGAGAGCGTCAGATCGCTGTCGCCCAGCTCGATCGAGACCTCCTCGGCCGCCACACCGGTCCCCGTCAGCTGAATCCTCACCGTGTCCATGTTCGCAGGTACGGCCAGCGAAGGGCTCTGGTAATGCACTAGGAAGAGGTCGACCGGCCCAACGAGCTCGAGAGCGCCCGGCTCTTTTACAGGGCCCATGAACCTGACGTCGACATCCGCCAGGCCCTCTACCTGCGGCGGGTCCACGCTCATGCTCGCCAAACGCGCGAGGTCGAAGTTACCCGTCAAACGCCCATCGACGATCGGGTCCCTCAAATTCTCGGCGGCTACTTGAAGCTCGAACGGTCGGCCGAGGAGTTCGCCGGTGAACGACGGCAGCGACATCGAGTGCGCATCGAACGTGGCCTGGCCGGCGCCGTCCGTCAGCAGACGACCGTGCTGAAGGTGAGCCGCGCGAACATCCTGGACGTCAAGCACTCCATCTAGTTCGGGCATGGCGCCATAGCCGATGGGGCCCGAGACTCTCACCAGCAGCTCGGCACGGCCGGCAGCTTCGATCTCCTTGGGCTGAAGAGCCTCGGGCAAGCCAGCCAGGAAGTCGGCGATGTCGAACTCGCCCGATTCCATCGTCACTTCGATGGAGCGATCACCGCGCAGCCCGTAGACGGTTCCAGATCCAGCGACAGGAACACCTGCCACCTTAGTAGCGATCCGAACCAGCTCCAGACTATCGCCGTACAGATCCGCCATGGCCTCGTATTCGATCTCCGTGTCCGGCAGCGGGAAGCTGTCCGCGCCGACGTTCGGTACCAGTACCAGGATCGACCCCAGCTCGAGCTTCCCTTCGCTTCGAATCCGCTCGCGTGCCTCGGCCTCTGGTACGGCGGACAATCGTCCCTCGAGCGACATGCTAGCGCCGCGCCCGCTGCGCCCGTCGGTATAGAAGATTTGCCCTTGCCTCAGCAGGAGATCCTCGATGGCGAACGCCGCAGCAGCGACTTCTACGCCGACGGGCATCTCTTCCTGGGCGGTCGGCCCACCGGCCGCCTCCCCTTCGGAACCCGCGCCCGGCCCGAGCCCCTCGAAATTGCTGGCCCCGTCCTCCAGCACCTGGTAGCGGAACACCGGGTTCAGCAACCGGACCTGGCGCAGTTCCATCTGCTTTCGCAGTAGCGGCCAGAAGCGGACGTGAAGCTCGACGGCCGCAAACTCCATGGCCGGTTCGGGGTTGAACTCCGGTGGGTTGGCGATGGACAGACCCTCGAGCCGGACGGCCAAGCGCGGGAAAAGCTTCAGCCTGACCGCCTCAAGCTCCACCTGGCGCCCGACCCTCTCCTCGAGTCGCGGCACTACGAGCTCGCGCAGCTTCTCCGGCGGGAACATGATGTTCAGCGTGGCGATCACGCCGATGAATACGACGACCACCGCGCCGACCGTCCAGATCATCCAGCGCCGGCCCCTCCTGCCTCGGGGCACTTCAACCGAGTCCTCGCCCTCAAACGAGCCGTTCTTTGCTTCAGCCGAGACGCTCTCCGGTTCGACCGGCCCCTTCTCATCCTTCACCGGGCCGCTCTCCGCTTCCACCGGGCTCTTCTCGTCCTTCGCCGAGCCCTTTTCCGCCTCCGCTGGGCCATTCTCTTTTTTGCTCATGTATCCAGGCAGTAGTGGTCCTTACCTGCGAGACCTACGCTCGCGCTACTTAAGTATAAGATAAACCGGCACATACGTCTTCGCCGGGCCAGATTCCCGTGGTAATCACGTGGGCCCCTGTGTGAGGGTAATGGCGCGCGTCAGTACCGAGTCGAACATCTCAGCCGTGAGCTTGCCGGTGAAGGTGTTCTGCTGGCTGGGATGATAAGCCCCCAACAGCACGGGACCCTCAGGGTTCATGTCGATTTCCCGACCGTGCGCGAACCCTGGCGACGGCGCCGGCGTGTTGACACCTCGCTTCCGGAGCACCCGCAACACGTGAGCGAAAGCGTAACCGCCGAGTGCGAGGATGACTCGAACTCCGCGAAGCACGTCGAGCTCCTTCTCCAGGAACTCACGGCAGCTTTCCCGCTCTTTCGGCGTTGGCTTATTGGCAGGAGGTGCGCAACGCAATGCGGCGGTTATGAAGGCCCCTGTCAGCGCCAGGCCATCCCCACGGCTTGTCGACCCTGGCTGGCTCGCCAGGCCCGCGCGATGCAATGCCGCGTACAGGAAGTCGCCCGACCGGTCGCCGGTGAACATGCGCCCAGTTCGGTTGGCGCCGTGGGCGGCAGGTGCTAACCCAACGACGAGTAAGGCGGCCTTCGGGTCACCGAACCCAGGTACCGGCCGGCCCCAGTACGTCTGCTCGGCAAAGGCCGCGCGCTTCTCGGCTGCCACGCGCTCCCGCCACTCGACCAATCGCGGGCACCGCCTGCAGCGGGTGATGCGCGATTCCAGTGCCTCGAGTTCCTTACGTCTATTCACCTGTTTTCGGCTTCGGGCAGGCGTGAGGGTTGCGAATCCTCGGAACACCTGAGCTATTTGTGGGGTCACACAGCTTCACTCAAACACTCAGGCAGAGGTTCATGGGGCCACGAGCGAGACCATTCTTGGTGATGTTCACGATATCTGCAGTCCTGTTCGCGGCCATCGTGATCATCGACCTACTTACACCGATCCCGCCGCGAGAACGGCTACGGGTGCTACGCCAGGATGTGTCGGTGCTTCGCACCGCTGCTGACTCCTGTCGTTCCGCGTTAGAGAGCGAAGAAGCACAATTGCTGGCGAGCAATGCGCGTCTGGATTCGCTCAAACGTGTCATCGAGTACTACGAGGCCCTCGACCCGAGGGGGGTGCCGGCCGACAGCTACGAAATCTACCTAGAGACATTCAACTCCTACAACAGCAGCGTGCCGGTGCGGACGGCGGCCGCCGACACGCTGCAGTCTCACTGGGAGGCCTGCCGCGCGATCACCGAAGAACACAACGCCCTGGCCGATTCGGCGCGGCGTCTCGCCGAAGAGCACGGCCTTCTCAACAATCCAGGTGCCAGGTCACCCGACCGCTAGCCGGGAGGGCACCACGGGGCCCCTCGCTTCATGTCGCGTGGTTTGGTCGGGCGTGGCGGGCTGCCTTCGCTTCATGTCGCGAAGTTCGGTCGGGCTCGACAGGACCCCTCACTTCATGTCGCGCCGGACCGGCAACGATCGCGGACTGGCACTGGCGCTCCAAATGTCCGTTCGTGGGCCCTGTCGAGCCCTCCCTGTGTCCCGCGGATGAAGTGGGTTGCCACCAGCGTTGGGCCTGGACTGGCCGCGAGCGCCGTCATGCCTAAGATTGGGTAATCGTGGCGCGCCGGCTTCGGTGCAGCGCGACCCCACCGGTGCAGTACCCATAGCTAGCCTCGACCACATCCACGGCCTCCCGCTCCGACGGGCGGCAAAATGATGCGCCCCTCAACTTTGGATCGCCGATGAGCAAGAAAGTCTGGGATGTGATCATCGTCGGCGGCGGCCCGGCCGGAATAACCGCCGCTCTTAGGCTCGCTAACGAAGATCTGGACATTCTGGTCGTCGAAGCCGCCGTCTACGCGGGTGCCGAGAACTGGTCCGGAGCGGTCTACTTCGCGGAGCAACTGGCCAACCCAGCCATCCTGGGCGCGGAACAACTGGAGCAGGCGCCCTTTGAGAGACGGGTGGTAAAACGTGGGTTCTTCTCGTGCAACGGCATGACGATCGCCGGCGCCGAGTACCGAGATCCGGAGGCGTTCCGCCACTGTTACACCGTCCTTCGCCCCGTCTACGATCGCTACCTGGCAGAGTGCGCTAGGCAGCGCGGGGTGACGCTACTAACGCACACCAGCGCGGACGGGCTCATCCGGCACGGAGGGCGCGTTATCGGGGTGCATACCGATCGCGGCCCGCTATACGGCGAAATCGTCTTC
>JBDHAS010000204.1:0-6972 GCA_039588015.1 Gemmatimonadota bacterium
GGGGGCCGTCGAGATGGAGAACATGCTGCTCGACTGGATGGCCGAACTGGTCGGCTACCCGGCAGCCTCTGGCGGCAACCTGGCGTCCGGCGGGAGCGTGGCGAACCTGACCGGCATCGTCACCGCTCGCGAGGCCCACGGCCTCAAGGCGCGGGACTACGACCGGGCCGTCGTATACCTGACCGGCCAGGTGCATCATTGTGTCGACAAAGCGCTTCGGGTCGCGGGGATGGGAGAGTGCGTGCGGCGTTACGTGGAGATGGACGAGCGCTACCGCATGATCCCGGCGGCGCTGGATCGGGCGGTCGCCGAGGACCGGCGCGCGGGCCTGATCCCGTGGATGGTGATCGCGTCGGCCGGGACGACGGACGTGGGGGCGATCGATCCGCTGGAAGATATCGGGCGGCTGGCTCGCGCGAACGGGCTCTGGTATCACATCGACGCGGCCTACGGCGGGTTCTTCGCGCTGGTGGACGCGTGTCGCCCGAAGCTGGCCGGCATGGAGCTGTCCGATTCGATCGTATTGGACCCGCACAAGGGGCTGTTCCTGCCATACGGTACCGGCGCCCTGATCGTGCAGGACAAGCGGGCGCTCCATCGCGCACACTACTATCAGGAGGCCGCCTACATGCAGGACGTCGTGGCGGAAGAGTCGGTGACGGTCGACTCGCCGGCCGAACTTTCGCCGGAGCTGACGAAGCACTTCCGGGGACTGCGGATGTGGCTGCCTCTGATGCTGCACGGCGTGGAACCGTTTCGGGCCTGCCTGGAGGAGAAGCTGCTGCTGACTCGGTACTTCTACGACGAGGTGCAGAAGCTGGGCTTCGAGGTGGGGCCGGAGCCGGAACTGAGCGTGGCGACGTACAGGTACGTCCCCAAGTCCGGCGACGCTAACGCCTTCAACGAGGCGCTCATACAGGAGATCCACCGTGACGGACGGGCCTTCGTCTCGTCGACGATGCTGGATGGCACGTTCGTTCTGCGATTGGCGGTGCTTACCTTCCGCACACACCTGGAAGCGATCGATCGATTCCTCGAGATTCTGGCCGAGAAGGTGAAAGTTCTGAACGCGAACTGAGCGGGGGCTGCGCCGGGACGCTCAAGGCGACAGTCGCGACACCTTCCAGCCGCTGGCTTCGCGAACGAAACGGAACCGGTCGTGGAGCCGGTTGGCTCGACCCTGCCAGAATTCGATCGTGTGGGGGATCAGGCGGTAACCGCCCCAGAAGGGTGGTAGCGGGACCTCAGAGCCGCGAAAGCGCTCCTCGCACTCCTTGAACTGGGCATCGAGCGTCTCGCGGTCAGGGACTGCCGAACTCTGCTGCGACGCCCAGGCGCCCAACTGGCTGCCGCGTGGCCGCGTGGCGAAGTACTCGCGTGACTCTTCCTCCGACAACCGCTCCACGCGCCCCTGCAGGCGGACCTGTCGTTGAAGCACGCCCCAGGTGAAGACGAGGGCGGCGCGGTCGTTGTCCTCCAGTTCCTCGCTCTTGCGGCTCTCGTAGTTGGTGAAGAAGCGGAAGCCGCGTTCGTCGAAGCCCTTGAGCAGCATGGTGCGGGCCGAAGGCGCGCCGTCCGCGGTAGCGGTGGCCAGTACCATCGACTCGGGCAGGAACAGGCCGGCGCGCCTAGCTGCTCTGTACCAATCGCCGAAAAGCGCGAGCGGATCCGTCCCCGCGTCCTCTTCGGACAGGCCGCGTTTGACGCCCTTACCCAGGATGAGCAGGGCCCGGATTGTGGATAGCAATGACATGTATCAGGGCACGTTGTTCGTTGGCGATGTAATCGATCGGCCGGAAGCTATTCGCGCGGGGCGAGGAACACAATTGCCTACGGCTCGGGCTCCCAGTCCTCCAACCGGTACAGGGCAACCGTGGATCCCTCGGCCGAAGCGAACGCCACTGCCAGAACGCCATCGCGCAACGCCATCGCCTCGTAGGTGGGGCCGAAATCCACCGGGCCAAGCAGAGCCTGCACGAACCAGCCGTACGCGCCGGGCTCAGCCGTCGCTTCGCCTTCGGTCTGTAACGGCGCCGGAGGTTCCAGGTCGAGCGTGCGAGCGGTCCCGCTCGCGAGGTCGATCAAGACGGGTGCCGCGCCGTACCCGCCGACGAGCAGCCGCCCGCGCCCGGGGAATTGGCCCTGGTAGTAGGGAGCAGGGAGAGAGCCGATCGGAGAGATGCGCTGGCCGAGCGCGTCGATCGACCAGAGGTGAGTGCGTGAACCGGGGTCGTTGGAAGCGCACACGTACTCGAATTGCCAGGCAGCCGGTTCCACGCACCAGAGGGGGAGAGCTGTTTGGGCCAGGCGGAAGTGCAGCGAGTCCGCAACCACCTCGAGGTCGTAAACGGAGGTCAGCGTTGAGAGCGGCGCCAGCATCATCGCGATGGCCGCGAATCGCTGCTCTTCATAGCGCTGGCTTACGACCAGCGGGTGCCGGCTGGCGTTCAGCGTCACGGCGCTGATGTACGAATCCGGAGACCCGCGCAGTTCCTCCCAGCGCGTCTCTCGGTACTCGCCGGAGCGGAAGTCGCCGGACAGCAACACGCCGTATCCCTCGTACGGATAGGCTTCGGCAACCTCCCAGCGTTGGCCCTCCGGATCCACGCGCAGCTTCGGTTGATCCAGGTCCGGAAGGGCGATCTCGAACGTGACGGCAGGCGAAGGATCAAGACCCAGCACTTGCAGCATAAGCGTTCCGCTTTGGGACGCGCGGAGGACGGCGATCCGATCGCGATCGAGAAACGCGAGGTCAATCGCCGGGACTTTGCGCAGGCCTCCGTCGGCGAGCTCGACTTGGAAGGCGGGTTCCTGATAGCGATAGTCGTCCGAGCTCCAATCGTAGGCTCGGGCCGCGAACCTGTCGCCGGTCGGCGCCAGGCGGAGATCGGCGACGCTGCCGACCATAGTCCGCTCGCGCAGTCTGAGCGGGGTCGATGTCGGAGCGTGCAGCGCGCGCTCGGAGCCGACGAGCCCGTCGTCGCCGAACCGGTCGCGGAACGACATAGTGCCTGCCGCGACCAGCAGCGCCGCTAGAGCTATCGCGAATAGCGCCGGAAAGCGCGCCAGCCGGGGGCGGACGCACCACAGCGAGGCGGCTAGCCCGAACAGTAGGAGCGCGAACCCGGGCTGATACCGTGCCCAGAGGTGCAGCTGCATCATCGGTAGGGGCGAAGAGAGGCGGCCGAGACCGGAGATAGCGTAGAGCAGTGTAAGCGCGCCCAACGCCAGCAGCGTCAGCCGCGCCGCAGCGGCGGGCTCGTCCCGCGTCTGGCGGGCGCTGCGGAAGGCGGCGAAGAGCAGCAGCAGGCCCAATAGGATCGTGGCGACGAGAAGCGCGGTCGGCGGCGCGCTGCGAAAGTAGAACGCGCCGGCGCCTCGACCGCCCAGGAACCCGGCGCCGAGCCCAATGGCGCCGGCCGCGGCCAGCGTGACGGTGGACGGTCGCGCCAGCAAAAGGACCGCGGCGGCCAACAGCGGCAGCGAGAAGGGCGGCAGCAGCGCCAGCAGGCATGCGATGATGCCCAGGAAGCGCGCATTTCGCTGTTGCGTCGTCTGTCGCGCGAACCGCGTAGACGCCTCGAGCGCCGTTCCTTCGACCTTGAGGTCGACGTGCTGGACGGCCCGCTTGACGCGCTCCACGTCTTCCGGCGCGATCGAGAGCTTGAGAGCCTCGCCGCGACCGTCGACGACGAGCAACTGGCGCTGCTTCGTGCCGCGAGCCACGAGCCGCAGGTCGCGGAGATCGGCGTAGCGGATCGAGCGATAGTCGCCGGCGTTCTGCAACAGGGCAGGTGGGACCAGATCTTCTGCGGGTTCGACTCCGCGCAGCCAGTGGAGGCGATCCGAGGTCAGGATAACGACCTCGCTGGGGTCGCCGACGGCGCGGACGACCACGTCGCCCAGCGGTTCGCTCTCCTCCAACGCCAGGCCATCGACGGCCGCGGCATCGCGGATCGCGCGCAGCCGCTTGGCCAGGCTCGGGTGCGACATCCGCGCTTCGCTGCCCGCGCGCCAGCGGCGGGGCATCTTCATCAGGTCGTGAATCTTCGTCAGCCCGCTGATCAGCGGCTCGGGCTTGCCCACCAGTTGCAGTGCTCTGAGGTCGCTGTCGTGCTCGCGGACCTGGTTGTGCGCCAACAGCGCGGCGAGGAAGAGGACGACCACCAGCGGCCAGATCCACGTCATACTTGCGAGCGCGGCGGAATCGGCCCCGTAGAGCAGCACGACCAGGAGCGGAGCGGCCGCCAGCAGCGCGACGGCCACTTCGCGTTGCAGCATGCGGCCCGGGCTGAAGTACTCCAAGTGGGCCACCTCGTGCGCGAAGATCGCTTGGGTCTCGGCAGGCGTCAGCGCCTCGAGCAGGTCGCCGGTGAACAGCACGGCAGGCTGGTTGCGAGAGGGAAGGGCGTACGCGTTCACCCAGCGCCCGCCCGGCGCGTCGATTCGGAGCAGCCGCGGTGCCCGGCAGCGCGCCTTGCTCAGCATCTCTTGGAAGCACGCGGCTAGATCCGGGCTGTCGAGCTTCGCCGCACGCAGCAGGACCGACATGATCCGGTCGTTGTAGTGCGAGTAGAGGAGCGTCACGACCAGCAAGCCGATCGCCGCGGCAAGCGCGGCCTCTCCCGTCCAACGGACCAGCGTGGGCTGTAGGGCTAGCAGGACCCAGAGGCCCAGGGTGGAAAGCCAGAGCCTGAGGTTGTGCGCCATGTAGGCCGAAAGGCTCCAGCTCTCCTCGAAGATCGCGCGGCGTGCGGGGAACCCGGCGACGACCAGGGCCAGCAGCAGGACAGCCAGCTTGAGCACCAGGAGACGACTGTTCACCACCAGGATCGCCACCACGCTGGCCGCGATGACCAGTGCCAGCCTCTGGGTATCGGCGAATCGCAGTTCGGCGAAGGCCGGATCGTCGATTCGGCGCAGCAAGCGGCGCCCGGACCACCAGACGTAGGTGGCCGGGACGAGAGTGAGCAAGATGGACGCGGTCTGACGCATGTAAGTCGAGCGTATTTGGGAGTGCGGGGGAGTGAAGTGGTCGAAGTGGCTATTCCGAGCGGAGACCCGATTATCTTCCGTCACTAATCTCCAATACTGGGTCGTGGAGCACAAGGGGAATGCGCCGGTATCCGGGGCCGGCGGCAATCTTGTCTGGGCCCTTTGGTTGCCTTATCATGGCGCCGTGGTTCCCCAACCTGCACACTCACATCGTCGGACACATCACACTAAAGGAAGGCCACGATGGACTTCAAGGAAGTCAAGATCCCCGAAGGCGACCTTATCGAATATCGGGACGGAAGACTGATCATCGGCGATCATCCGGTCATCGGCGTGCTGCGCGGAGACGGCATCGGCCTGGACATAGCGCCGGTGATGCGGAAGGTAGTGGACAACGCGGTGGCGAAGGCGTACGGCGGGGCTCGGGCCATCGCCTGGTGCCCGCTCTATGCCGGGCTGGAAGGGCTGCATCACTACGGCAGCGAGTTCCCCGACGAGACGGTCGAGGCGATCCGTTATCTGAGGATCGCGATCAAGGGTCCGTTCACGACGCCGATCGGCGAGGAGACCCACGTCTGCCTGCACTGCGCTCATCAGCAGTACCATCCCGGGACCTGCGACAAGTGCGGCAAGGAGGACGGCGTCTGCGACCGGTTCCGCTCGATCAACGTACGCTTTCGGCAGCACCTGGACCTGTTCGCCTGCGTGCGGCCGGTCCGCTACTTCGAGGGCGTGCCGGCGCCCAACAAGTACGCCGACAAGGTGAACTTCGTGATCTTCCGTGAGAACACCGAGGACGTCTACGCCGGCTACGATTACGAGAACGGCAGCGACATGGCCGCGGCCATCATCGAGTTGATCAAGCAAAAGACCGGCCGGCAAATCCGCTCCGACTCGGGGATCGGGGTGAAGCCGATCTCGGTCTTCGGCACCGAGCGCATCGTGCGCAAGGCACTGCAGTGGGCGGAGGCCCAGAACCTCCCGTCGGTGACGCTGGTCCACAAGGGCAACATCATGAAGTTCACCGAGGGCTCGTTCGCCAAGTGGGGCTACGAGCTGGCGGCGCGCGAGTTCGGCGAGATGACGATCAGCGAGAAGAGGCTGTGGGATGAGTTGGACGGCAAGATGCCGGAGGGCAAGATCCTGATGAAGGACCGGATCGCCGACTCGATCTTCCAACAGATCCAGACGCGGCCCGACGAGTACGCCGTGTTCGCGCTGCCGAACCTGAACGGCGACTATCTGTCCGATGCGGCGATCGCTCTGGTCGGCGGACTGGGTCTGGGGCCCGGTGCCAATATGTCGGACGAGGTGGCGCTGTTCGAGGCGACCCACGGCACCGCGCCCAAATACACCGGCATGGACAAGGTGAACCCCGGGTCGCTGATCCTGTCGGCTGTGATGATGCTGAATCACATGGGTTGGAACGAAGCCGCCGACATGATCATCAGCGGCATGGAGAGGTCGATCAAGGAAGGGCAGGTGACCTACGACCTGGCGCGGCTGATGGTTCGTGAGGGTCGTGAGGACGTGAACGAGTTGTCGTGCTCCGGTTTCGGTGAGGCGATCATCGAGAGGATGTAGGCGAACTTCCGTTCTCTTTAGGCCGGGCCGACCCCTGGAGGCCGGCCCGGTTCACATCCGGATACTAGCTCTGATCAACTCTCCCCTCACCCGCCTAGCCTCTCCATGAGCGCGCCCGCTTCGGCCGCGGGTCCGTATCCCGGGTCGGCGCTCTCCCAAATCCGAAGCGCGATCTGTAGCTGTTCGATCGCTTTGTCGGCCTCGGCCATATCATCGTACACTTTGCCGAACTCGAGACGCGTGCGGGCGCTATAGGGTGACACGGTCAGCGTACGCTGCAGGCTCGCCTCAGCCGCCGCGTGGTCTCCCAGTTTCCTCTGACAGCGGCCGATGTCGATGCGGAGATTCTCGGCCGTCGGCTGCATCTCGATGGCCCGCTGGTAGGCGATAATG
>JBDHAS010000205.1:0-11420 GCA_039588015.1 Gemmatimonadota bacterium
ACCGCCTGGGCGTCGGCTTCTACCTTCCGCGGCTCCGACATGCGGGGCGGTGCAAACGGTGCCCGCATTCGGCTGGCGCCTCAGAAGGATTGGGAAGTCAACCAGCCGGATCAGCTGGCAAAAGTGCTGCAGACTCTCGAAGGAATCCAGAGCGAGTTCGACAAGACGGTCTCAATGGCTGATCTGATCGTGTTGGCGGGTTGCGCTGGCGTCGAGAAAGCGGCGAAAAATGGCGGTCACGATGTAACGGTTCCGTTCACGCCGGGCCGCATGGACGCCTCGCAGGAGCAAACCGATGTTGAGTCCTTCTCCGTTCTGGAGCCGGCCGCAGATGGTTTCCGCAACTACCTCAAGGCCAAATATGCCGTACCGGCCGAGGAACTGCTGGTCGACCGGGCACAATTGCTGACGCTGACCCCGCCTGAGATGACGGTTCTGGTTGGCGGCATGCGCGTCCTGAATGCCAACTTCGACAAGTCACAACACGGCGTCTTCACAGATCAGCCAGAGGCGCTGACCAATGACTTCTTCGTGAACCTGCTCGACATGGATACGACATGGAAGGCGGCCTCTGAAGCCGAAGACGTCTTTGAAGGGAGCGATCGCGAAACGGGTGTACCCAAGTGGACCGGCACCCGTGTCGACCTGATCTTCGGTTCAAACTCCGAGCTTCGGGCCATCGCAGAGGTCTATGCATGTGACGACTCGCAGGAGAAGTTTGTCCATGACTTCGTGGCGGCCTGGAACAAGGTGATGAACCTGGATCGCTTTGATCTGGCCTAATTGTTGGCAACAGCGTCTTCGAGGACTCCCAGAAGTCTTTGTTGAACGCTGACGGAAGCGCGAGACGTAAAGGGAGACCCGCTGGGAAAGCCCCTGGCCTGGGATGAGTTCGCCTTCGGGGGCTCCATACTCCCGGCCACACACGTGCAGCATAGCGCCACTGACGCCGATAATATCGATCACGCCGTCATCATCGCAAATGGTGCGCGGCACCGCGTCTTAGCTCGCCGCGTCTCTTTTCCTACGAGTCACTGGGGTGGCCTGCTAACGGCTGTGCCGGGAATTGAGTACGGGGGTTGCAGGTTCTCACCCGGCAGGCGTGCGTGCTGCAGCGGAGTCGCCGACTAGGCCAGCACCCACATCGCGACGATGACATAGAACAGCCCCGTCGCGGTTACCTCCAGCAGCAGATAATGTTGCTGAATCCGTATGAACGCAGGAGAGGCCGACTCGCCGGGCTCGGGGGCCAACTTCTGGAACTTCGGCTCGACGACATTATCGATGACCGGACCCAGAACCCAAATCGCTACGACGAGCGCAAGTTTCACGACGAGCAGCGGTGCAAACGGGTACCCAAGAAGGAGCCAGCCGACACCCGACAACGTCAGCAAAGCTAGACCCAGTACGATCAACCGCGTGATAGGCTTGGCAGTCGCGATATAGCTCGGCACGAGAGTATGATCGGCCCTGCACCTGAGTAGCAGCGTCAGTTTTGCAGTTGAGCAACCGACCCCTAGCGCCAGCCCAATCAGATGCGCCAGAGACAAGAGTGACGGCAAGGAAACCATACGATTCACCCTTCAAGTGTTGGTTGTGTCGCTGAATCGGCTGTGCGCCTACGTGTTGTGAATGCTGGTTAGACGCGGCGAGGCTCGCTCTCGGCCCTATGCCACCATTCTCGGAGCTCGCAGCAGAGTCCCTCGTTGTTGAACTCGAGGAGGAAGATTCCGTCCAGCCTTACCCTGACCTCAGACGGGACGCGCCTGAACGTAGCCCGCCATCTCGCGATGCCCCGGCTTCCAGATACAGATACTATGTCATAAGAAAAGGTAATGTCGGCCTGGCTTCGAGTAGCGCCTGTCCAGTACTGACGAACGCCGTCCCGTCCTTGCGCCGGCGCCTGAAAAGGAATCTCGTAGTACCTAGCATCTTCACTAAACAAAGCGGCAGCCGCTTCTGGGTCGCGGTTCTTCCACGCTTGCCCGTACCGCTCAAGCCATAGTCTAAACTCACTCTCGTTCACGCTTGCCAAAACGTCTTCAGCTGGCCTTGAACGCTATTCACGAGTTCAGGCGGTTCGACCCCCCGCCGCTCCATTGGAGAGAATCCGTTAGCGGCCTTGGCACCCGCTTCTGACGATACCCGACCGAGGTAATCTAGTGAATTGGCGCGCTCGCCGCTGATGGTGAAACCGATGACCTGACCGCTGGCGACAAGCTCCACCCGTAACTGGTTCTCTTCCCCGCTGTAGACCTCCACAGCGCTTCTTGCCAGCCCCATTTCGACCTCGAGCGCTCCCTTCACCACGCGCCAGACCATTTGGCCAAGCTCTCGGTTCTCATGGATCCGGCCTAGGCCTCCGGCGGGGGCAGCTAGCTTCCTTGGGAGTATATTCCGAAGAACCCTTGTTCTAGCCTGCTTGTTGCACCCGATCGGCTGACCGGTCAAGCGCTTCGTGACCTGGGGCGTCCACTTCACCTCGCTGCGACCACCCCCGTTATCCTCCACACCTCCGAACGTCGAGGGCCGCACGCCACGAAGGCAATGCGGTCACCATCTGGGTGAACACTGAGACCTCCCCGACCGTACCGTAACGGAGCCAAGGTCCCGAGGCTCTGCGGTTCCCCACCTTGAACGGAGACCTTCCATAGCTGATCGCTCGACTGGTAGATCAGATGGCGAGAGTCCCGGGTCCATGCCGGAGGCCAGATAGTGGCGGAGGGCGCGGCTTCCACCAAAACACGATGCTCACCGTCGGGTAAAGACACGACGACCAGAGCGTCCCTGTTCGTGTTGCGGTCGTATGCGCCAAACGCCAACCAACGACCGTCCGGCGATGGTGCGAGACGTCCACCGCGAAAAGACCTGAGCACGTATGTCTCTCTACCGGACGACAGATGGTGCATCACGATGCCCGAATCCCCGGCGAAGAGAACGGCTCCTCCGTCAGCCGACCAATTGACCCAGTCGATGCCTCGCTGCCACCAATCTGGGGTGGAGAAGAGCTTCGTGACTTCGCCTGTCTCGACTGCGACGGCATAGACACCCACTTGGGGCCAAGCATTGCGCTCCCAACCCTTCGCAATCAACCGCTGACCGTCTGGTGACCAGAAGGGACGCAACTGGTGGAGTACCCACTCCACAGGAAGAGTGAACCTGCGCTCATCGCCAGTCGCGAGTGCGCGCACGGTCACAGCCCAATTGCCTGGTATTACTCCTCGAGTCGGCGTCACGAAAGCAAGGCGTTGTCCGTCGGGCGACCAATCCACTCCGGTGTGGCGCACGGCCGGGGCTACCTCTCGAGGCGCTCCGGCAAGTTCACCTGTCCCCGAGTCCAGGCTCGCGACATACAAATGGCAATCCGAGTCTCTCACTCCGAAGTAGTACGAGCCGTCGCGAGCAAGGCCGAGAGGCGTGAACTGACCGACATTGTGTCTCACGACCCTTGGCGCCTCCCGAGCAATGCCGTTTGACACGGGGAGCGACCAGATGTCCACGGTTCCAGTGCGGTCACTGGCAAACAAGATTTCGGTGCCATCCAGAGACCAGGCGAGGAGCCGGTCATCGGCATCATCTTTGACGAGCGGGACTGGAGCCCCCCCATCACCGGACATGACGTAGATGTCGTGCTCGAATCCGTCGAGTTCGGACGGCACGTCGTAGGCGATGAACCGGCCATCCGGAGATATGGCCATTGCCTGCGGTAATGGCTCAGCGGGATTCAGCGAGACGATGACTTCAGGGGCACCATCGTCGACCGCGACGTAGGCAAGGTTCACGGTGGCGTCGGACTTCTCCATCCCAACCAGAATCCGCGATCCGTCTTCGGTCCAGTCCGCTACACCCATCGAACGCACGTCTGCACCGTGAAACAGTAGCCTCCGGTCAGATCCGTCGGTCCGGATCAGGCGCAAGACAGCGGAGCCACGCTCGACCAGCCACGACGTACAGGCGATCTGGGCCCCGTCAGGAGAGAAGACACACGTACCCGTAGAGAGGCATGAGCGGCCGAAGGACCGCGCTCCGCCCGCGTTCAGCTGACGCGTTTCTCCGGTAACAAGGTCGCGGACAGCGAGGCCCGCAGTGAACCACCCTGCGACGAGCCGACCATCAGGAGACACCGACGCGGGCCAAGGAACGTCGGCGACCTTCGAGACGGGCGGCTCGGTCTGTTGTGCGGTGACTGGGGCGCCACACGGAAGCGATAGAAACGCAGCGATTAGTACGGATGACAAAGGCGAATTCGGAATGAGTCGCGTAATCATGCCGGTACCCTTTATAAACCTTTCGCGGCCTGAATGACGGTTAGCGGGATTCCTCAACGAACGTGAAAGCCGTCCAGCTGCCATCCTCTTTTCTGGCCACGAAGTCGATCATCCCATCCTCATTCATTCAAGGAACGGAACGTGGAGCATGAGCTGCATACCCCGGGTGCCCTGATACTCCGAGCCGCCTTGTGCGGGACCCATCTCCAGGGCGAAGTAATTTCCGTCCGGGAACGGCACGTCGTACCACTCCATCGAAGCGCGGTCGTAGCATCGGATGATGTCGGAGGGTTCGCCCGTTGTGAGCCTCTTCATCGCGAAGAAGACGCAGGGAGGCGTTGTCAGCTCGGCACCCGGCGTGGCGCTCGGCGCCCATACACCGAGGTGCTCGTCCTTCGACGAATGGAATCCCGCGTCGACGAAGTGCCCGTCCCGGTGTTGTATCGCGGAGAATGCGCGGTTGTGCAGCCCGGCCGCGACCAGATCCAGACGCCCGTCGCCACTGAAATCGAAGAATTGCACCCCATACATGAGGAGCCCATCTCCCGTGCCGAGCCAGTACTGCGGCCATGGTACAGGCCAAGGCAGCCGATATTCGCGCGTGATGTCCTTGGAGTAGACCCAGTGATATTTCTCCTGCCACGCACCCAATAGGGCCACCTGCACGTCCACAGCCGAGGCCGACTCAGGCACCTGCCACGCGGTCAAGATGCTGTCGTACTCCTGGCTGTCCATCGCCCCGAGCCAGCTGCTCCTGACGAAATCACGTGGGCCGTACTGCTCCAAGAACGCACGCGTCACGGCAGCAGATGTGTCGTCCGCTGAAACAGCCTCTGGAGGGACTTGCGAAGCTGCAATGTCATCGAACGTCTGCCTGTCCATGAAGGGCCGGGTCAATTCCCAGGCACTCGGGGTACCGGTCGCAGCCGGAATCCAACCGAGCTCGGCCCAGAGGCCCTGTTGTTTCCGCCTGAGGGCTCGAGTACTCGAATCCGTCGCCCACCGGCGAACGGCCTCCTCTCGCCCCGCCACATCGCGGGACGCGCGGGCTCGGGCCAGCGAATCGGACTGCAAGCGCCGCCAGTCTTCGACATCGACTTCGATCAACACGCTCACGCCCCACGACACGCCACTCACTACGTAGGCGCCATAGAAGCACACCGGCAGATCGTTGGATTCGATCCAGGCACAGTCTACGCTCACCGCAGGTAGAGAGAGTTCGTGCAAACGCCGAACGCTGAGGGAGCCCTGGTCATTGACTATGACCAACTGTATCGAGGGAATTCCCCAATCACCGTCCGGCTCGTAATCGTGAGTGGCGAGAAGGATGGACCGGTACCTTCGGTCCGGACTGAGCGAGATGATCTCTATGTCCTCGATCCATTTCCCCGTATCCCACTGCGCCTGCCCAACCACATAGTTGAACTCGCCGCCGCCGGTCAGGAAGACATGTAACGAGGTGTCTGTGACTATGAGCCGGTCGATCTGTCCGTCCTCGTCGAAGTCGGCTGCAAATCTGTCGGGGATGATCGCGGGATCGATGCTGTGCTGAAGCACCTCGATCGAGTATCTGCTCGCCGTTGACTCCGCGGGGACGCGCTCGCTCGCGCAAGCGCCAAGCAGCAGCGATCCGCAGATGAGCGCCATGAGAACGGATGCCAAAGGACGCATGGTGGCTTCCACTTGCGTTGGGATCAGCAGTGCCGGCTCGTAGGAGCGGTTGTGGGCCTCCGTGTTCAGCCACTCGTGACGAGACAGGGCTACTACCAGCCGCCGGAGGCTTTGATGTTTGGACCAGGACAAGATGAGCCGCTCGCGGGCGGGGAGCAAGAAAGCCTTACCCAGACCAAGGGCTCCAGGGCAAGCGTTCTTTGGAATATGGCCAAAGGTCGCTCGTACGGTGTATCGAAATCCAGCGTCGTCCCAACAGGATAACGCACGACCGCCCAGAGAGGTCTCCGGGGGAATCGCAGTCGCGGCTAAGAGATCAGACCCTTACGGCTGTAAATCTCCATGTGACCCCCTCATCCGGATCCACCAAGACGTAGGTCAGCGTGTCGCCGGAGATCGTGTACGTCCCGGCTTCGTCGCAACCAGGGTCACAGAACGTGAAGGTAGTGCTCGTGTGTTGGTAAGTGCCGCTCTCGGTACAGCTCGTCGTGGCGTCGCAAAGCAAGTGATCGTTGTCGCCTGAAACGGAGGCAGTGAACGTCCCGTTGCTCCTCAACGTCAGAGTGAATGAGAGGTCTGTTCCGGCGAGGAGCTCGACGTCATCGATCATGAGGCTGGTGACCCTCCAAGTACCGAAGAGCCCACTGGCGCTCGTGCCGGTTCCGTCGTCATCCCCGCACCCGATGGCTAACGGAAGCGTCACCAAGGCGGCTGTCAGAGCCGCCAGCCTAGTCACGCGTAGTACGTCCATGTGTCCCTCCTAGTACGACTGTGAGCATCGAAGTTTCTTGTGGCCCTTTGCCTGGGGTCAGCTTTGCCGATGCCTCAAGACGGCATGCGCCCGTCTATTCGCCAGCCCACGACATACTGCACACCCAGCTCGTCGGACACGACCGAGTACACGTACCACGTACCGGTCGCGGCGTCCTGGTGGAAGCGCATGCGAGGGACGGTGGAGATGAACTCTGACCCGGGGATCGTGACGGCTCATCGAGGTCGCGCACGGGCCACACCCGCTGCACGAGCAGCGTGCCCGCGGGACCCATATCGTACCATGCGTAGGGCTGGTAGGTATCCGCGAAATCGATTCTTGACTTGATCTCGGCCCACCGGTCCGCCGGGACGCTATTCTCTCGAAGAAGCTCATCCCAGCGCCAGAGGAACAGCGAGCGATCCTGTTCGGTCATCGCCATCGGCTCCCGCGCAAGGCTTACTATGCGTTTGATGTTTCCGCCTGGGCTGTAGAAATTGAAGCGATACTGGTCGGTGCGGGCTATCAAGTGGTCTTCGCCCCATGCACCGTGCCAGCGGAACAATCCATCGTGAGCACGGTTCAGGACATGGCGCGAGGGAAGGCGCGCTAACGTATCGACAATCCCGCCGTGCACGTCGCGCTCGAGCAGGATTTCCAGCGTGTCCGGCAGCGTCCCGTCCGATAGCCGTATCGGACGATGCATCGACGTTATGCGACCCGTCCCCCTGCCGAATGCCCAGTAGCCTCCGGTGTAACCGTCCTTCGGCAACCTGGAGAAGGTCTCAAGGTAGGTCCCGTCCGGAGCGAGGACGTGCACCCGTCCCGCATTGCCGTCCCCAACGAGTAGGGTATCGCCTGCCCCCCTCAGCAGCATGTGGCCGCCGCCGCCTAGCTCGCCGGGGCCCTGCCCCTCTCTCAGTACCGTCCGTATGTGCTCCCCGTCCGGCGTGTAGAATCGCACGTTGTGAGCCATGGCGTCTACAATGACGATCCGGCCATCCGATAGCACCTGAATGCCCACGATATTGCCGAACTGATATTCGGGCGGTCCATCGAGCGCACCGATCCGCACTACCTCCGTAAACTCCCAACCCGGCCCTTCGGGCCACAAAGGCGCGCCGAAGTTCTCGACGATTTCGATGCCGGCGCTGTCCCGCACGGCGCCATCCCATGTAGTGGCGGAGCTCGACTCGCCGCCACAGGCGAGAACGGCCAGAATCCAGAAGGCACCGCACGCCGCGAGTACTGCGGCACCGCGCTTACTTACGGGGGCTCGATCGCAAATCGCGAGACGTCGCATGCCGGCAACCTCTCCATTCGCTTTCATCAAAAGGGCTCGCTATGCAGTATACCCGAACCGCAGACGCAGTGATTGAAGCGCGCGTGAAGTTCGGGTGAAGATCCGGTTAAGACGACCGATCTGTCGGCTCTTCCTGTGCAAGCGAGATGCCGTGCACCGTTAGGAAGAAACGCCGGCGAACTAGCCTGACTTCCGGCAAATCCGCCTTAAGCACAACGTGTTTGCTGGTAACGCAACGTTACGACGGGAGTAACGGACCGTTACGGCGGCGACCGAGTGCTGGATCGACGTTCGGGCGCTAGCGATACTTAGTTGTAATCGGAGCGGTTACTGGTAATCGGAGCGCGTAGCCTGGTCTTTTCGAAGTCATTAGCTTTGTAGCGATCAATCAACGAACAAGCCCGGGAGGTCGTCATGAAAGCGCGCACCATGGTGCTCGCGGCGCTGGCGCTTGGTTTGGCCGGTTCCGCCTGTCAACCGCCGGCACAGGAAACTGGCGGACTGTCCGAGAAGGACGTCGTGGCCATCAGGAACGTCCTCGACTCGATCATCGAAGCGGACCTGGCCGGCGATTGGGCCGCGGCAGCCGCGTTCGCCACGGAGGATTTCGTGTACATGGGCGCCAACCAGCCCATTATCGAAGGGAAAGCCGGGTGGCAGACACATGTCGAGTCCTACAACGTCTCATTCATAGACCTGTCAGTAACGCAGGTGGAAATCGACGGCCGGGATGACCTCGCCTACCTACGGGGCGCCTACTCGCAAACCTTCACGCTGGGAGACTCCACGGAGCCGACCGAGGACATCGGGAAGTTCCTGTGGATTCTCAGGAAGCAGCCCGACGGTTCGTGGCTGTTGGCCCTGTCGATCTCAAACTCGGACTTGCCGCTCCCAGGGGAGAGCTCCGAGACTTAGTTGCTCCTCAGCCTAGTCGGAGTTATTAAGCGTCCATGTCTCAAGATCGCTCGAGCGGCTACCTTGATCGATTTGCAGATCTGGATAAGGGTGCTCCATGAAGGTCGTCTACTTCGTTCAGGACACTCGCGGCGGCGGCGAGGTCTTGATGGGCGTCGCCAGGAAGGCGCGGCTCGAGAAGCATCTGCAGACCGTGCAGTTGGGTAACCCGGCAGAGCTGAAGCTGCTCGGCATCATCCCGACGCGGAACGCGAGAGCGTTAGTGCGAGAGCTGCGCGCGACCTATTCTACATCGCATGTACGCGGGCACTGGTTCAAGCCGGTGCCCGACCTGATGCAGTTCATCCGCTCTCGCGCGGTCATACCTTAGCGCAACCCGAAGGAAAGAGCGGTTCTAACAAACGCGGCACGCCGTTTCCAGCGTGCCGCGCGTTGTTCTGCCAAATCGCTCTAGACGACGACTAGACTACTGTCCGTATCGGGCCAGTAGTCCGAGATCGCTCACCCTCTCGTGCAACCGGGCCATGTACCCGTCGCCCGGGTCTATCTTGATGGTGAAGTAGGTGGAGTCCTTCTCCGCCCAAAGCGGCGTATCACGAAACTCGAGGTACTCGTGGTGCCCGATCAGGTACTTGATGCCAGGGTACTTCGCCTTCAGGTGACGGACGAGCCATTCGTTCGCCGCCAACTGCTCGTCGGTCAACGGCATGTCGGAGCTGCCGACGTTCTCGATCCCGATCGCGATGCGATTGAGCCCGATCGTGTGGCGGGCCATCCAGTTCTCGGGCATTAGCTGATAGATCGTACCATCTCGATCCACCGAGAACTGGGATGATACGTTGACCCTGCCGCCGCGGCTGATGCCCGCGCGGGCAGCCGGCAGTGATTCGGGGTCAAACGCGGCGAACGTCGCCTCGAACGTCGGATAATGGGCTTGGATACGATCTCGCGCTCCTGGACGGCTTGTTCCGCTCCGCCCGAGCACCCGAGCGCTACGATCAATGCCCAGCCAATGTGTGCTCTCTTCCCTAGCATGTTGCGACCTCCCGGTGGTCGAAAACTGTTCGAGTGCTACTCGTCCATCACGCCCTTCTTTGGCTTCACCATCCCCAACTGCCACATGAGGAAGGCGAAGATGTCGGTCTGATCTTCGATCTGCCGCGAGACCGGCGTGCCGCCCGAGTGACCCGACTTCGTGTCATACTTGAGCATGATCGGTCGATCCGAGCCCGTCGCCGCCTGCATCAGCGCCGTCATCTTGCGTGCGTGCAGCGGCGCGACGCGGGTATCACTGTCGCCGGTGACGAACAGGATCGACGGATACTCGGTCCCCGGCTTCACGTTGTGATAAGGCGAGTACTTGTAGATGTACTCGAACTGTTCCGGGTCGTCGGCCGAGCCGTACTCCGAGACCCAGAAGCGCGCGACCAGGAACTTGTGGTAGCGCACCATGTCGAGCAGCGGATAGGTGCAGATGACCGCCCCAAACAGATCGGGGCGTTGAGTTACCGCAGCTCCCACGAGCAACCCACCGTTGGAGCCTCCTCTGATGGCCAACTTCTCGCTGTTCGTGTAGCCGTTATCGATCAGCCACTCGCCGGCGGCGATGAAGTCGTCGAACACGTTCTGCTTGTTCTCGAACATCCCCGCGCGATGCCACTCCTCGCCGAATTCGCCGCCACCACGGAGGTTGGGGACCGCGTAGACCATTCCCTGCTCCACCGCGAACACGGCGGTGCCGTTGAACCCGGGTGTCCGGCTCGCGTTGAAGCCGCCGTAGCCGGTCAGGTACGTCGGGTTTGCTCCGGTCAGTTGGAGGTCCTTTCCGTGCACGATGAACATTGGGACCTTCGTTCCGTCCTTCGACTCATACCAGACCTGCTTGACCTCGATGTCGTCGCTGTCGATCGGTACGTCGATCTTCGACCAGACGTCGCGCTCGCCCGTCGCGACATTGTAACGGTAGATCGTCGGTGGAACCGCGAACGACGAATAGGAGAAGAAAGCCTCGTCGCTGCCCCAGCGTCCTCCGACGCCGCCCACCGAGCCGATGGTCGGGAACGCGATTTCGCCCTCGCGGTTGCCGTCGATGTCGAAGAGCTCGACGCGCGGTATGACGTTGTCGAGGTACTGGACGAAGATCTTGCCACCGGCGGTCGACACGCCCTGGATCACGGCATCGCGCTCGGGTATGATCTCTTCCCAGTTCTCGCGCGCGGGCGCGTCGGCGGCCACGCGCAGCACTCGCCCGTTGGGCGCGTCCCAGTTGGTCTGCAGCAACAGGTGGTCGCCGGCGATGGTCGGCATGAAGCGGGCGTCGACGTCGTTGACCAGCGTCTCGATCGGCCCGTCGTTTTCGAGATCCTTGAAGTAGATCTCGGTCTTCGTCGCCGCGGATCCGTGCAGGACGATGAGGCCGAGATAGCGTCCGTCGTCAGACAGCCCGCCCGCCACGAGCTTGTCGGGGCCATAGCCCTCTCCGAAGATCGTCTCGTCGTTAGCCGGATCGGTG
>JBDHAS010000206.1:0-9482 GCA_039588015.1 Gemmatimonadota bacterium
CTGGTTGAAGAAAGCGTAGCTCATACCGGGAAGGCGCGGGTCGTGAGTGAACTGCTCGCGCTGCATGTGCCGTATCGCGGATGCCGGCAGAACCTGCTCGCCATCGACCATTCCGTCGTTCAGGTGGGCCAGAAGAAACCGTCCCATGTCGGCGGCGGTCGCGTACGCCATGCCGGCGGGATAAGGATGCGAGAACACTTCGGCGACCGGCTCACACGTACCATCGCGGCACGAATGTCCTACGGCAGCGGACTGGGCGATCGAATCGAGGCGATCGCGATAGCTGGTGCGATGCATGGCCAGCGGCCCGAAAAGCACGTCATGCGCCAGGCGAGCGAACGGCACGCCCGCCGCTCGCTCCAATACGTACGCGGCGAGCGCCATGCCGTGGTTCGAGTAGCCCACCAATTCGCCCGGCGCCCACCCCGCTGTCGGCATGTTGCTCGCGAGATACTCACCGAGCGGCAGGATCTCGTCTCGCGAGGACGCCGCATACCCGATCAGTCGCTCGTCGAAGCCTGCCGTGTGGGTCAGCAGATGGTGCAGGGTGATCGATCGATCGCCGTGCAACAGAACATTGGGCACGTAATCACGCACGTCCGCCTCGAGCGACACCAATCCACGCTCGGCCATGACGGCGGCGGTCGTGGCGACGAGCAGCTTGGCGACTGAGGCTATACGGAACGTCGTGCGCTCGGGGTCCACGGGTGTGTCGTCCGCGACGCTCACCAGACCGAATCCGCCCAGGTAAGCGACGCGACCACCCGTGACGATGACGACGGCCGCTCCCGGAACGGAGTACTCGCGCATCAAAGCGGGAACGAGAACGTCGAAGTCAGAGTTCGACTGTGCCAAGAGGTCGCCACAGGTGACGGCGAGAACCAGGATGGCTATGCTAGTGCGACGAACGACTTGCGTCATTTCATGTTCCCCCGCACGGTAAACGAACAAGCTGGGCCCGAACACAGATTCGACCTCGAGGAACTGCGAGCGCGGCGGCTCACTAAGGGATCGGCCCGAGGCTCGGCATGAAGGTGTGGAGCACCGCCACCTTCACACGGTTGCCGCTCACACGATAGCGATTCAGGAAGACGATGAACGCGGCTTCCTGATCCGGGAAGCGAGAGAAGCTCGCTATGAAGCCCGCTACCTGGCCGCCGTGGCTTTGTTGTCGGAGCCCCTCGTACGGCCGCAGGCCCCAGCCGAACCCGTATCCAGTGTCTTCTCCGTTTGGGAGTACAGTCGGCGTCCACATGGCCGCCTTGGATTCGGCACTCAAGAGCTGATTCCCATACAGAGCTTCGTCCCATTTCGCCAGGTCGTAAGCGGAGGACAGGATCCCTCCGGCACCAAGGGTCGATGAGGTCTCGGTGGGGTTGCGGTTGATCAGCTCACCTGTCTTATCGACCCAATACCCTGCGGCACGGTGACGGATTATGGCCTCCGGATCCGTCATGCGGGTCTGCGTCATTCCCAAGGGGCCAAAGATGCGAGACTGCAGTACCCGGCCGAGCGGGCGGCCTTCTATCCGCTCGACGATCATGCTCAACAAGAAGTAGCCCGTGTTGCTGTAGTACGTTCCCGTACCTGGTGCAAAGTCCATGGGTCGGGAATGTGCTATCTGGATGACTTCCTCCGGCGTGAGGCGAAAGCGGTATACGTCATAGCTCCGTATTTCTTCGTAGTCGGGAATGCCTGACGTGTGCGTCAACAACTGCCGAACGGTCACGCCGAGCCACTCGCTTGGGAGATCCGGCAGGTAGCGATGAATGGGATCGTCCAGCCCCAGCCTGCCTTCCTCGACGAGCAGCATAGCGGCCGCGGAAACGAACTGCTTGCTGATCGAGCCGATCTCGAACACCGTACTGTCTGTGACGGGCACCGAGAGCTCGACATTGGCCAGCCCGTAGGTTTTCAGATGGATGATCCGCCCTCGCGAGGCCACCGCCACGAGGCCTCCCGGGATGTTGTATTGCTCGAGGTGGGCTTCAATCCGTCGGGCCAGCTCATCGAGCGCCTCGGCGGAGGGTCGGACGAGTTGGGCGTGTGCGGTGGCTGGACCGCAAACGAGGAACGTCAAGATAAGAACCGCTCCGATACTGCTGCAGCACCGGTCTTTTCGAATAGCGCTGGCAACCATGAATCTCTCCTGGTGGCTGGTCGTTACTACTATTATCTCAGATACGCCAAGAACACGCCCGGTTGTCACAGCGCCCTTCGCCCCAGCGGCGCTAGTCACCAGGCCCGGATCTAGCGTGACTCCCCTGCCAGAAGCTGCTCGCGGTCTACGACCTGGCCGCGTTGGATGACCATCGCGATCCGCTGGGTGTTGCGGATATCGTCGATCGGCGACGCCTCCAGCACCACGAGGTTCGCTTCATCGCCCGGCCTCACACCCCAGGAGCGCCCTAAGAACTCGCCCGCTTTGGTGGTTGATGCCGCCAGCGCCTGCCACGGTGTCAAACCCGCCGCGACCAGCTTGATCAGCTCGCGGTGGAGCGAGTAACCCTGAATCGTGCCAAAGTTACCCGAGTCGGTGCCGGTCAGGATCGTAACACCCGCATCGGCCATCGCCTTGGTCGATGCGAGTATCGTGGACGTTCGATTGCTGCCGCGTGCGATCGCCTCCCTCCGCCACTGCAACATTTCCTCCGAGCGATAGGCATCGATGATCGCATCGGTCGTCAGCGATCTGGCCAACGGGCTCTCGAGCACAGACCGATCTCCCACGAAGTTGCTAGAGTGGGAATACTGACGACACCGCGCGCCGCCATGAGGGGTGCGAGATCCTCCGGGATCGGCTCGCTGCCAGGCACGTGTGTGACCGCCGAGGCGCCGACCTCCACCGCGTCCCTCACGTCCTGCCATGTGTTGATATGGATGACCGTCTTGATGCCGTGCACGGTCGCCTCGGATACAGCGGCAGCCAGCGTCGCCTTGTCGATGGACGGCATCCGCCCGGTCGGCGCGTAGACTATCTTGACCACATCGGGCCGCTTCGCCGATAGGTCGGCCACCTCGCGGCGCGCGTCCTCGGGCGTATCCATGACCCGAGTCTTGGTGCCGTACTCCGTACAATGACCGTCGGTGGCGGTGAGGCAAGAGAGACTGGCAAACAGCTCCGCACCACCCACCGCGCCGGCTCGCTGCCGTTCGCGTAGCGAGTACAGCCCGTCTTCGGCTCCGAAAAGGTCGAGGAACGCCGTGACGCCAGCGTATAGCATCCGCTTGGCGACGATCGCCGTTCCCGGCGCGTCGAACGCATTGCCCGGTGCCATGTTTCCATATGAATGCGTGTGTAGATCGTTCAAGCCCGGTATGACCCACTTGCCGGCAAGATCCAGCGTCGTCCCCGCGAAATCCGCGGGCGCCGCGGCGACCTCGCCTTCAATCGCTCCATCGACGATCAGTAGGTTGGCCTCCCGAACCTCTTCCCCTACGGGATCCACGATCCGGGCGTTCGTGATGAACAGGTCCTGTGCCTGCGCTTGAGGCGATGCGAAGACCAGAGCACCGACTGCGAGGGTAAGTGTGCGAGTCATATACGCGCCGCTCCCATATCATGCTTGGAATTGATGCCTGCATTCGCAGTAGTACGGAAAGCCGGCCCCCAGGGATTCAGCGGCTGGATTCCTGCGCTGCCTCGGCAAGGGCGCGAATGTCTCGGTTCTCCAGCACCGGGTTCTCGTGCGCCCCGGTTCCATGAAGGCCAGCGTGCACCATCGCGCGGGCGAGGTCGTCGGAAGCGATCCCGATGTTCGGATAGACGCGACGCAGTAGCGGATACAGCGCGCGCGTGATGCGGTACGTGACGTTCGGCTCGCGACGGGGCGTCACCGGATAGATGTAGCCCGGCCGAAAGATGTGGGCACGGGGAAAGCCCAGTTCGAGCAGCGCCTTCTCGGCCGCGCCTTTGTAGCGGGCGAACGCGATGCGGCTCGCCTCGGTCTGGTCGGCGCCCTGCCCGCTCAGAAGGCAGAACGCGGCCTCGGGGCTGCGCGCGTGGAGCGCCTCAGCGAAGGCTAGGGTGTAGTCGACCGTGATCTTGCGGAACTCGTCGTCCGGGACCGCGCCGGTGTAGACGCCGATGCAAAAGAGAGCGACGTCCTGTCCCTCGAACGCATCGCCTATCTGGCCGTAGTCGGTGAAGTCGTCGTGCAGGACTTCGCGCAGCCTGGCGTCCTTCACCCCGGTCGCTCGGCGCCCGACCGCAGTGACCATCGCAACGTCGGGGCAAAGCAGGCTCGCTCGCAGGGCGAGTCCTCCCACCATGCCCGTGGCGCCTACCAGGATGACACGCTTCCCACTCATCTCTCAGCGCTCCTATCGATCCACGGCCGTCACCGCCGCGGTCGGCTGATCGAGATGCGGCGCCGCTCAGGTGTCGGTCGGCAAAGCGGGGACGTCGTCCGGCATTCGTCCGTCTATGCGCCAGCCCACGATATACTGCACATCCAGCTCATCGGATACGACCGTGTATACATCCACGTGCCGGTCGCGGCATCTTGATGGAAGCGCATGCGGGGGACCGTCGAGATGAAATCGGACCCGGGTATCGTGACGGCGCCCAGGTATCGGCCCTGCTTGTCGAACACGTCCCATTCCGTACTGCCGGGAGGCACATACTGCTGATCGAGGGAGAAGTCCTTTCTACCCTCCTCACCGAGGTCGCGCACCGGCCAGACCCGCTGCACGAGGAGGGTGCCCCCGGGACCCATATTGAACCAGGCGTAGGGCGGGTAGGCATCCGCGAAAGTGATCCTGGACTTGATCTCAGCCCACCGGTCCGCCGGGACACTGTTCTCCCGAAATAGCTCATCCCAGCGCCAGAGGAACAGCGAACGATCCGCGTCGGTCATCGCCAGCGGCTCCCGCGCCATGCTTACGACGCGTTTTAGCACTCCGTCTGGGCCGTGGAAATTGAAGCGATACCGGTCGGTGCGGGCGATCAGGTGGTCGTCACCCCATGCCTGGTGCCACCAGTTGGCGTTGTAATAGCGGCGGAATACTCCTTCGTGAGCACGGTTTAGGACATGGCGTGAGGGAAGTCGAGCGAGGGTATCGACGATCCCGCCGTGCACGTCGCGCTCGAGCAGGATATCGAGCGTGTCGGTAAGCATCCCTTCAGAACCCCGGAGCGGGCGGTGTAGCGACGTTATGCGACCCGTCAGCCTTCCGGCACGCCAGTAGCCGCCGGTGTACCCGTCCTTCGGCAATCTGGAGAAGGTCTCGAGGTAGGTCCCATCCGGAGCCAGGACGTGCACCCGCCCTGCACCCCCGTCGCCTACGAGCAGGGTATCCCCTGGCCCCCTAAACAGCGCATGGCCCCCGCCGCCGAGCTCGCCGGGGCCCTCCCCTTTTCTCAAGACCGTACGTAAGTGCGCCCCGTCCGGCGCGAAGAAGCGCACGTTGTAATTCATCGCGTCGACGATGACGATACGGCCATCCGATAGCACTTGAATGCCCGCGATATTGCCGAACTGATACTCGGGCGGCCCATCCAGCGCACCGATCCGTACTACCTCCGTGAACTCCCAGCCCGGCCCTTCGGTCCACAGCGGCATACCGAAGCTCTCGAGCGCTTCGCATGACAGGCCGGGTCAGGCAGTACTTCGATTTGAGGCTCTGAGTTTCTCGATGTTGCGATTGCTGATCGAAGCAACCACAGGATACAAGAGCCGTTGTACGCCTTTGAACGTAGCGTACCTATCTGTCGCAAAGTACTGCGATGCATCTTCCCACACGCCATGGTCCTCGACGACCGCGCCCATGTGTACGAATCCCTTGTCGCCGAAGTTGAACTCACAGCTGCATTTCCCATCAACACATGCGAGAGAGTATCCGAGCGATCTACCCGTCTCTTCAAGCCGGGCTCGCGCCGCTCGATACAGCTCTTCATCGTTGATGTAGCTATCGATGGGCTTCCACTCTCCCTCGATCTCCACTTCGGTCCACGAATGTGGGCCGCTATCTCCCATGAACGGGAACGCGAAGGACGGGAAGATACCTCGCATGATCTCGGCGCGGATCAATCCATAATGTACTCGCGCGGTTAATCCACAGGCACGACAGAGCGCCACAAGGAGGGTTGCCTTCGTATTGCAGTAGCCAAAGCCGCACTGAATGACGTTGGAAGCCTTGACCTTATCCCACTGGCCAAACGTCGAGGGAAAACGAAATGAGATGCGGTCGCGCACGAAATAGAAAAGGGCCTCGAGCAACTGAAGATCTGTCTCGGACGCTTGTGACAGCGCGGCGGCCGTCTCGATGACCAGCGGATGATCGTGATCCGAAAGAAGGCTCTCGTTGGCCATTGGCCCCCCTGCTCACGCAGGCCTATGTACGCCGACGCTAGATCGTACGACCTACATCGCACACTGCGACTGGAGCGCTGACGGTTGGGCTGCACACAAGATGCTGACTGCACGCTGGCAGAGCAACGAGAAGTGCGTCACCACCCGGGCTCGCCTGCTTCCAAAGCCGAAGACTGGCGCCAAGAGCCGCTGATACACGCCGGCACCATTCCTGTGTTTGCAGACCGGGAAGCCGTGTCGAAACAGGCCCGCCGCCGAATTTCGTCATAGTGGTTATCATTAGGTACTCCTCTCGCCAACGAAAGGAACGATGACATGAAGGGTCTCGCGCGGATCACGCTGGTGGGTTGGGTCACGGCCGGGGTGCTGATGAGCCTACCCGCGCTCGCCGCCGGCCAGAATGACCAAGAACAGCAAGCTGTAGCCGCCGCCAAAGCCTGGCTTGCGCTGGTAGACTCCGGGAGCTACGCGGAGAGCTGGGACGCCGCCGCGCCCGTGTTCCAAGCGGCCGTCACCAAGGAGGGCTGGGAAGACTCACTGAATCAGGTCCGAAAGCCGCTCGGTGCCCTCGAGTCGCGCGAGCTTGCATCGGCCGAGTTCATGACGGACCCGCCAAACGCCCCGAAGGGTGAGTACGTAGTGATTCGCTTCCAAACCTCGTTCGAGAACCTAGAGGCGGCAATCGAGACCGTGGTCCCCATGCGGACGGCCGATGGGATTTGGAAACTGAGCGGCTACTTCATCGCGCCCCAGTAATTAGACGGCAGGGGCACTGCGACGCGGTCCAGTTTGGTTTGCTTCGGAAGGCGGGTCCAGCGATCTTGCAGGTGCTATGACCGAGCGACGATACAGCGAGGAGGAGGTCGCAGCGATCTTCGAGCGGGCGGCCCAGGCCCAACAAACGGCCCGGCGTCAACTGCCCCCAGGTGAGGGCATGACTCTGGCCGAATTGCAGGAGATCGGCAGCGACGTGGGTATACCGGCCGAGCTGGTAGCTGACGCGGCAAGATCGATCGATCAAGGCGGGCGTCCGACCTCAAAGAAGTTCCTCGGTCTGCCGATCGGCGTCGGCCGGACGATAGATCTCGGCCGGCGGCTCTCCGAGGAGGAGTGGGAGCACCTGGTGGGAGATCTGCGCGAGACTTTCGACGCGCGGGGCTCGGTCAGATACGACGGGCCCTTCCGCCAGTGGACGAACGGCAACCTGAAGGCTCTCCTCGAGCCAACTGCCACCGGACACCGGCTTCGCCTCCAAACCGTCAAGGGCGACGCCCGCGGCCAGATGACCGCGGGGATCGGGCTCATGGGAATCGCCGCGGCAACCCTGATCGCGTCAGCCGTGACCGGCGGGCTCGCCGGGTCGCTGACAGCTCTTGTCTCCCTGGCGGCTATCGGACTTGGATTGTTCGGTATCGGCGCGCTCCGTCTACCCGGCTGGGCGCGGCAACGCCGGCGGCAGATGGAGGCCGTGGCCGAGCGGCTCGCGCTGGTGGCAAAGGAGCGGCCTCAGGAAATTCCACCCGCCGAGCAAAGCTGAGCCGACACTCGACGTCTCCTTGCTACGGATCCGCACGTCAGCCCCTGGCAACACGTTGTTCTGCGTCGTACAATGAGTTCCGCGTTCGCAACCACACAGCTCTGCCCTTACCAAGCACATGACAGAAGACGAGCCCGCACGAGAACGGCCGCGCTACCCGATCGCTGAGGCTATCCCTCCACAAGAGATCGAGGCCGAGGTCGCTGAACTCGAACGGCTGCGGCAGCGGCCGGCCTGGATCCGCGGCTGGGGCTACCTGCGACTGGGCGGTCCCGGGTTCATAGACGCCGCAACCACGTTGGGCGCGGGCACTCTCACGGCAGCGATGCTGTCCGGAGCGCGTTTCGGATACAAGACGCTCTGGCTGCTTTGGGTCTCCATGGGGCTGGGGATCTTCATGATGGCAGCGGCGGCGAGGTTCACCTGCCGCGGCGGCTTCCGCGTCATCGCCGAGCAGAACCGCCGTCACGGCTGGATTGTCGGCTCGCTGCTCACCGGCCTGGTCGGGACGGCGGCGGTCGCGATCATCTTCAACTACGGCCAGTACAGCCTTGGCACCCACCTGATCGAGTCGCTCACTCCGATGCTGGGGTTCGAGTTCCCCCGACAGGTCAACTGGGTGGTGTTCATGGCCGTGACGAGCTTCTTGGTGCTCAGCTACGGCCAGCGCGGAAAGCGCGGCATCGCGCTGGTCGAGAACTTCATGAAGATCTGCATCGCCGTGATGTTGATCTGCTTCGGGTTGTGCCTGCTGCTGGTCGGTGTGGATTGGGGAGCGCTGCTGCGCGGGTCGTTCGTGCCGTGGCTTCCCTCCGGCGTCGAGGGAGTGGATCTGTTCGTCGCCACTTCGGCCGCGGCCGTCGGCGTCATGGACTGGATCCTGTTTCAGTACGCGGGCCTCGCTCGCGGCTGGGGACGAAAACACGAGACGCTGGCCAGGTTCGACATCATCTTTGGCCTATTCCTTCCATTCGTGCTGATCAACTACATGGTCGTGGCGGTCTTCGCAGGCACGCTGCATCAGCTGGGCGGAACTCACCCCGAGACAGCAGTTGAGCTTGCCGGCGCCCTCACTCCGCTGCTCGGCAAGACATGGTCGCAGTTGGTGTTCTACGTCGCCTTCCTAGCGGTTCCGGTGACTACCACCGTGGGGATGAGCCTCGCCGGAGCGATAGCGATCCACGAAGCATTCGGCTGGGAACCCGACACGCGATCCTGGCGCTGGCGCATATGCGCGCTGCTTCCACAGATAGGCTTCCTCGCCGTTTGGTATCCGCGGCCGGTATGGTTGGTGATCGCGATAGCCGCGTTTCTGTCGCTGTCCATCACCGTCGTCGGCTGGTCGTTCTACCTGCTGTTGAACGACCGCAAGGTGCTAGGCGAGGATCGCTGCAAGTCATACTGGTGGAATGTGGGCATCCTACTGCAGATCACCCTGCTCAACAGCGTGGCCATCATCTACATATTCAATCGCTTGGGATGGTGGGTTCGATGATCGACCTCGACCGGCGCTACGGACCGTTCTCGGGACGGGCGTGGGGGTTGATCGTGAACCTTGGGGCTAACGCATTGGCCCTCTACGGGTTGGTGGGATTCCTGAGAGACGGCACGCACGTGGTCCCTCTGGCTAT
>JBDHAS010000207.1:0-7855 GCA_039588015.1 Gemmatimonadota bacterium
AGCGGCATGCGCCCCAATGCGCCGTTTGCGGTAGACTTGAGGAAAGGCAGGAAAGAAGGCCAAGTCCTGCGAGCGTGCCGGGCAAAGCCCCGCCAAAGCTAGGTAGCCGGGCCAGGATAGCCGTCTGGGGAACCCTCGCCCTTGTTTTTGTCATGGCATTTGTTCTGAGTGAGTACTGTTACTGAATTTTGTTACCGCAAGGAGGACGGTGCGAGTCCGTCAGTCGGTTTGGGGCAAACCAAGAAACGCCACGCTACTGAAACCGAATACGGTCAGTCGCACCTGCCACGACGCCCGTCGATAGGCAGGCAGTCAAAGCCGCCCACCGACCAGAGGCCCAGCCCGTCCTCGCGGGCCTGAGCCGGCGCCTGCGTAAACCAGTCCACGTACTGCACGTTGGGCGGATAGGTCAGCACTACGGCCCGGCCCTGCCGCACCAGCACCCAGTTAACCTGAAGGCCATTCGCCCAGACGTACGCGAAGCAGCCGTCCGTACCGATCGCGAGGCTCAGCGTCTAGTTCGAGTTCCATGGTCGATCCGGCTCGCGTAAGCGCCGCGAGTGCCTCGGTGGCGTACGCGCCGTACGGTTCCAGGCTTGAGCGGGATAATGAGCGATGATTGGTGTTGCACCCACCGATCAAGACTGGTTTCAGCAGCTGAGGGACGACCGCTCGGTCGAACTTCGGCTTAAGGAGAACCTACCGGAAATGAGACTCCAACGACGCCCTCCACAAAATATACGTCGACTGAAGGGACGTTCGGACGTTCGAGTCCCGGTGCAACGAGTGCATGCAGGCCAAGGCGAAGGTGCAAGGCGCTCGAGAGCGGCAAACGTAGCCCGATCTCTCCCTCGAGTAGAGCGTTAGTACCACCTCCCCAAAGAATAGCGCCAGTACCAACTGAGATGTACAGAGACGATCCTAGCAGGGCACCCACGATGCCTGCCACGATCTCCCAGGATGGAGGCGACGGCAAAGTGCACGATGAGTTAGTGCGAAGAGCACAGGACGTTTCAGCCGCACGTACGCCGATAGCAGTGTATAGACCCCACCGCGGCCACAGTAGATCGGCGCGGGCGGCCGCTTGGACTGTCACCGAAGATCCATCGCCGACCGCCACCCGGGGTCCAACGTGGAGCTGCTGGGCAGCGCCGTCTGAGCACACCAACACGGTCAAGGCCGATGCAAGCGTTAACCGCATCATCGGCGGTCGGTCGCGATCTGCGATCGCTCGCATGCGAGGATGCCGATTGCGAGTGCGCTGCCGACGGCTGCGTGAAAGTGCACGCTTCATGTGTCCCCCGGTTTTGGCTCGCGTGACAGTATTCGTTTCCCCTGCCTCCAACGAATGCGTTACAGCCTCCGTGGCGACACCCACGCCGGATCAGCCGCGTCCGCCCCAAAGCTATGTCCAAGCTGGATGTGACCGTTGCAGGTTGCATCCGCAGCCGAGTCACCACTTCCGCCGTCGAGCTACCAATAGGCCTCGCGACCGGGCTCGCGGCCAGTCAACGCGCTGCATGTCTATTGAAGGGCATGCGGCCAGGCACCCTTGCACAACCAATGGCCGCCTGACAACCACGTCCAGGTGAGATTTCGATGGTCGGGCTTCACTCCACTATGTAACCGGGGTCTGACAGAGGCAAGTGGGCGACCGAACGGAAGGGGCTGGAACTACGAGACGTAGCCTACGCGGGCGGAGTGTCGGCTCCTGTGTATGTCCACTGATGAATAATGTTATCCAGTTGCGGTTCGTCATCGTGGCCGCGCCAGCTGATGAACTCGATGCTGCTCTCACTCCATACGAAACGGTGCGTCGACTGATACCGTAAGGCAACACGGCCCGAAGAATCGGGCCGCGAAGGTTTTTGATAGGCCGGGAGGGGATCGAACCCTCAACCTACGGATTAAGAGTCCGTTGCTCTGCCAGTTGAGCTACCGGCCTGCGTTGAGGAAGGCAAAACTAGCGGCCTGGGCGCGCGGGTCAATCCCCGTACTTCTGCAGCACATGCGACGGCGGCGCCGGCATCAGGTCGGGGTGCAGGGCCCAGGCGATCGCCTCGAGACCGTCGATCAGCCTCGGGCCGGCGCGGGTGAAGCAGCCGCCGTCACCGATGAAGACACGGCCGAGCCGGCGAGCAGGAAGCTCCCACCAACCGGGCCGATCGGTGAGCAGCTGTATCTCGGAGCGCACCCGCTCGATGCTCAGGCCGTCGCAGGCGATGATCAAGGTATCGGGGTCCTGCTTGCGCAGCTCGGGCCAGTTGAAGCTGGCCGGCGTGAGACCGGCGGTGTTGAGTGTGTCGATGCCACGGGCGATCTCGATGAGTTGAGGAACCCAGAACCCGCCGCAGATGATCGGATCCAGCCACTGGATGAACGCCACGCGGCGCCGCTTCATCCCGTGCAACGCGGTCTCGACCGCCGCGATCCGTTCCCGCATGCTATCTGCCAGCTGACGGGCTTCTCCCATGTGCCTGACGGCGAAGCCGGCGCGGACGTGGTCATCGATCACGTCGTCCAGGTGCCGCGGGTACAGCGTCACCACTTCGGGCCTGGGATTCAGCCCCTCGGCAATCGCGCGCACGGCGTGAATCGATACGAGCTGGTACTCGGCGGGCCCCTGCGTGACGACCACATCCGCCTGACATCCCCACATGGCGGTTTCGTCGAGCCGGTACAGGCTACCGAACTGGCGGGTCGTCTCCACTTTGCGGCGGTAGATCTCGGCGCTCGACAACTCGGCGGGATTGAAGCGCTCCTTGGTCACCGCTTTCCGTTCCTTGGCCGCGAGCGGGTAGTCGCAGGCGTGCGAGACGCCGACCACTTCGTCGCCGGCACCGACGGCGAATACTATTTCGGTCGCTGAGGGAAAGAGCGTCGTGACGCGCATGGAGGTCGGGGCTAGGGCCGGTACGGCGGGGCCGAGCGGTCACCTCGTGCAACCCCTCACCCGCCGCTGATGCGGCATTAGGGTTCAGGTAGCGTGCGTCGCCGCATGCCGGATTCGAGCTCGCGCCGGAACTGCTCGGCCTCGATCAGCCGGTTCACCTGCCGATCGAGGTCGTTGACCACGTCCTCGAGTTGAGTCATCCGCGCCTCGATTTCCTCCTTGTCCGATTTCAGACCCTTGATCCTGGCGTACTCACGGATCAGAGGACGCAGAACGACGTGCGTAGCCAGCGCCATGCTGGGTACTCCGAGGACGAAGATGATGGCCAGGATGGCCTCGATATCCACCGGTTCCTCCGCCGATGTTCAAAGAGTCACGCCCCGACCGCAAAAACATAGGCGGAAAGGCATTCGCCGGGTAGCCCTTGCTCGCCGGGATATCTCCCGAAGGCCGAATCATGCCAACCCTTTGGCTCGTAGTGTTGTCTAATCTGGTGATACCCCAAGGGAGGATTTTGCCATGAGCTCAAGGCTGAACACCCTGCCGGTCCTACTGGCGACCCTGTTCTGCGCGTCGATGCTCGCCCCGGCGGCCGCGGCGCAGACCCGGACCGTGCAGGACGACGAGTGGTGCGACAGCAGCCACCGCGGCGACCAGGAGCGGTACTGCGAGGTGCGCGAGGCGACGCTGACCGCCGACCGCGACGTCATCGCGGTGGACGCGTCACCAAACGGCGGCGTCCACGTGGAAAGCTGGGACATGAATGAGATCCTGGTCCGCGCGAAGGTCCAGAGCCACGCTGACAGCGAGAGTGATGCTCGCGCGATCGCCGAGGAGATCGATGTCGAGACGTCCGGGCGCAAGATCAGCGCTTCGGGCCCGCGTACCGGCCGCAACGAAGGTTGGTCAGTCAGCTTCAGGATATATGTGCCGCGTAGTTCCAACCTGGACCTGAGGAGCACGAACGGCGGCATCTCGATCGAGAGCGTGATGGGCGAGATCGAGTTCCGGACGACGAACGGGGGCATTCACCTCTCCGACCTGAGCGGTGATGTTCGCGGCACGACCAGCAATGGTGGCGTGACGATCGACCTCACCGGTGACCAGTGGGAGGGTGAGGGGCTCGACGTGAAAACGACGAACGGCGGGGTCAAGGTCCAGATACCCGACGGCTACTCCGCCCGGCTCGAGACCGGCACGGTCAACGGAGGGCTGCACATCGACTTCCCCATTACCGTCCAGGGTAAGATCAATCGGAAGATCGAGGCCAGTCTGGGCGACGGCGGTCGCCTGATCCGAGTATTCACCACCAACGGTGGCGTACGGATCTCTAGAACATAGCAGCCGTCTACGAGCAAAAGCACATCGATGCGGCGGCTCTCGCGCTTTTGCAGCGTGAGAGCCGCCTGTATTTCTGTGGCGCCGGTCACCGCTCGTTGCGCAGTTCGATTTTGGACGCGTGCGCCGCCAGCCCCATACGATAAGGCAGCGCCAGGAGCGTGAGAGCGCTCGACCCTTGCTCGTGGCCAGCTGCAGCCCCAATCTGACCAGCAAGCCAATGGAGAACTCGAAAGCGAACTCTGGTTTCAAGAACCCGAGTCGACCGACGGGCATTCGTGCTCCTGCCGTGACGATCTGCGCAGTCGTGGCGGCGGGCTGCGGGCCGGCCGGTTTCGCGGATCCGCCGCCGGTCCCGTCCAGGACCGCCGAAATCGAAGCCGTCGTCTACCTGATCGGGGACGCCGGCTACGCCGAGCCTGGAGATCCCGTGCTGCGGCATATCAGAGACGAGATTCTGGAGCTGCCGTCCGGATCCGAGGCCGTCGTCGTATACCTGGGCGACAATATCTACTGGAACGGGCTGCACGAGCCTTCGCACCCCAACCACGACAAGGAAGTCGGGCACCTGGAAGCACAGATCGATCTCGTGCGCGGCACGGCGGCGCGTGGAATCTTCGTGCCGGGAAACCACGATTGGGGCTACAAGGGCGAGCGAGGACTCCTGCAGATTCGGCGCCAGGGGGAGTACCTGGCCGCCGTTGCCAGCGAAAACACTAAGGTCACGATGCTACCCGCGGCTGGTTGTCCGGGCCCCGACGCGGTTCCCTTAGCCGAGTCGGTGCTGTTGGTCCCGATCGATACCGATCTGTGGTTGGGAGGTCACGTGCCGGCCGACGACTGCCGACCCGCGACGCTAGACGAGGCGTTGGACTCACTGGGCGCTGTACTGAGCCGAAACGAGGCCGGTGATAGGCGGCACGTGGTGGCCGTCGCGCATCATCCCCTGAAGACGTACGGCCCGCACGGCGGATACTTCGGACTGAAGGATCAGTTCTTTCCGGGCACGAATCTCTGGGACTATCTCTACATCCCGCTTCCCTTCCTCTATCCGATCGTGCGAAACTCCGGGGTCCACAAAGGGGACTTATCCCACCCTCGGTATGGACGGATGCAGGATCAGTTCGCCGAGGTACTCACCGCGTTCGCCGACCAACCGCTCGTCTGGGCGGCCGGGCACGATCACACACTGCAGGTGTTCCACGGCGACGAGTACGGGGTCGGGTACATCCTGGTCAGCGGTGCCGGCAGCCTATTGGACGACGTCGGAAAGGACGACGCGCTGTTCGCGGCGGGAAGACAGCAGCGCGAGCAGGGTTACATGAAACTGGAGTTCCTACGGGACAGGAGTGCTCTGTTGAGCGTGATCACGGACGGGACGGCTTCGTGTCGCGACGAGGACGACTGCCCCGGCGAGCCGATGTTGCGCTACTGGCGCCGCATCACGGGAAGGTAGCTGGCTAAGGCGCCCGGTTTCGGGCCGGACGTTGACATGACTCAACGCCGGCGCTACACATATGCGGCTCGTAGGCAAGCTAGTGATCCGTGGCTGGGGGAACCGTGCCGGAGTTCGTGCCGGACCCCGGGAAGGAGACATACCGTGATTCGCAAGGGATTGTTCGCAGCAGTGATGGCATTGCTCGTCGTCGCCGGGCCGCTCTCGGCTCAGCACAAGGCCGAGATCACTCCGTTCGTGGGCTATCAGTTTGGCACCTCCAAAATCTCTACGGTTCGGGGAGATCTCAGCACCAAGGGCGACATGAACTACGGCGCGTATCTGAACGTGAACATCCGGCCGGGTGGCCAGCTCGAGCTGGTCTACAGCCGGCAGGAATCGGAGTTGCAGATCGAGACTGTCGGCGGGCTCAAACAGAAGCTCACCGACATGAGCATCGAGTACTTCCACATCGGCGGGCTCGGCTACATGCAACAGGGAGCGGCGCAGCCCTTCGGGTCGTTCACCCTGGGCGCCACCCGCTACAATCCCAAGGAGAGCACGATCGAGGTCGGGGGCACACCGCTGGCCGTTAGCGACGAGTGGCGCTTCTCGATCATCCTGGGCGCCGGCGTCAAGTACTTCGCCAGCGAACGTGTCGGGCTGCGGCTGCAGGGCCACCTGTCGGGAACATTTCTGGACACGGGCGGCGGCATGTTCTGTGGATTCGGCGGCTGCTCGCTGGGGCTTTTTGGCACTGGCGTGCTGCAGGGCGACCTGTCCGGGGGTCTCGTCATCGCCATCTAGGTCTAGAGCCATACATGCAGATGAGAAAGCCCGGCTCCACCGGTTCGGTGGGCCGGGCCTTTCCACGTGGTCCAACGGGCGAGGCTAGCTTCCGCCGCTACCGCGTTCCATGAGCGGAAGCTCAGCGCTGATCTGCAGATCAATCAACAGCCCGATGGTACGCTCGACCTGAACGAACTTCGCCGCAATGATCGGATCGAGCGCTTTCCGCACCTTCTCGAAGTACTCTCTACGGATCTTGACTCTCTCCTCTTCGAGCTTGAACGACCGATCGGCCTCCCTGGCCTTTTCGTCGGTCATGGTCTCGAAGTTGGCGGCGTAATCCTTAATCAGAGCGAGCCGCCTGTCGGCGTACTTGCTCAACTCGAGGTCATACTCTCGATAGATCGGCCAGAAGACCGACGCTTGCTCATCACTGAACTGCATGACCTGCGTGAGAATCGCCTGCTTCTCGGTCCTGATGTCCGAGCGGAGCAGCTCGACGTACGAGTCCACCTGTCCGTACGCAGGAGCGAACGACAGCAGAATGCCGCCCACGACCGCCGTGATGAAGCCGGCCGGTGTCAGGCGGGTAAGTGAAGCGCGCATCATGTTACCTCCGTCATGTCTACATCCAGGCTACGCCGACGAAGAAGTTCCAGTAGGTGATGCTGCCGGAACCGCCTGCCGAAGCCGCCCAGTTGTAGCGGGCGCCGAGGAAGCCCCTAGCGTGCCAGCCCATCGGCATATCCCGGCCTCCACACGCCGCTCGATGTAGTAGACGCCGACGTTGGCGCCGACGTAGCCGCGCGTCTCGCCCGGCAGGCCGAGGTAGTAGTGGCCGTTCAGCATGATCGGGAACGCGTTGACGTAGCGGAAGTATTCTCCCGTCAGGTCGAGCGACCGGTCAAACCCCTCAGACTCGAAGTCGAGGGTCTCCCTGCTGACGTCGTCCATGATGTGCCAGCCAGTCATGAAGCCGACAGAAGTGTTTTCGCTGGTCATCCTGCGTCCGCTGAAGGCGGCGCCGCGCCAACTGAGGCCGCCGGCGAAATCGGCGGCGCTGCCCGAGGCGAGCGACGTTTCATAGGATAGCCCGAACCACCAATCATCCTGCGCGTGGGCCGGAGCCGACGCGAAAAGGATGAGTACTAACAGAGCGAGTGCTTTAGTCTTCATTGTCATATCCCTGCGTTTCGCATTTCCGTGATGGCTCGAACCTACTGAACCTGAAGGTACTGCGACTGCGTAAAGGCCTGGTTGATGTTTCTGGTCAGCCTGCTCTGGGCACTGGTCGAACTGCCGCCCAGCAGGCCATTGATGCCCGCCGACCACGGGATCACGATATCGTTGTTCCCCGAGCCTTCGAGATCGACCATGTCGATGAAGAGCGAGCCCGTCGT
>JBDHAS010000208.1:0-6692 GCA_039588015.1 Gemmatimonadota bacterium
CAACGTCGAATGGCGCGACGCGGGTCGACCACCACCGCGTGAAGCCGCTGTAGAAGAAGCTGCCGTCCGCGGTGAAGTCGATCGGGTCGACCTGGCCCATGTTGCGGCGCAGGAGCCTGGGGGCGCCCGCGGGCCTTCCGTTCGCGACCTGCACCGTCCAGGCATCCCAGGTGCCGTCGCGATCGCTCAAGAAGAGCACGTCGTCGGTGCCCGGAACCCAGCCCAGCAGGTTGTCGTTCGCAGGGTGCTGGATGAGGGGCACGTCGGCGCTCCCGTCCAGCGCCAGGATCCATATGTCCCACATTCCGTCATCGGCTTCGACGGGAACGTCATACACGACATGACGATCGTCCGGGGAGAAGACCCGCGTGCCAGGAAACGGCTTATCGCCGAGGTCTCTGATCACCCGAGCGGTTCCATCCTCGACCGACACCAGCGCTAGTTGGAAGGGCCAGGGTCCCTCGGTCGCGGGCTTGCATGCATGGTAGGCGAGCACATATCGGCCGTCCGAAGACCAATCTTGGGGGCCGACGTAGCACATCTCTCCGGCGTGGAGCACCCTGGAATCGAATCCCTCCAGGCTCACCAAACGCAGGTGCCCCCCCTGGCCCTGAATCTCCCAGCCGTACGCCACCAGCTTCCCGTCGGGCGACACCTTCGGGATGTAGGCGTACTCACGCGGCTCCTGCCACGAGGCGCCGTCGGTGAGGAGTCGGCGTTCTCCGGTGGCGACGTCGCGCAGCGCAACATTGCCCGTGCTCTGATAGTCCACGTAGGCGCCGTACTTACCGTCAGGAGTGATGGAGCTAATGCCGGCACCCATTCCGGACCACACCCGCCGCGTCGTGATGCTCACGGCCTCGGCGGCTTGTGCTGCCCGCTGCAGCGCCGCCAGCCGAGTGCGCGCCTCGGCTACAGGCTCCTCCTGATCTCCGAACTCCCGCACCACCCGCCGGTATGCTCCCTCGGCTTCGGTGCTCCCCAGCTTCTCGTAGCACTGGCCCATTTGCACAAGGGCCTTGGCCGACAGCGCGCGATCGGCGGAGAACTCCTGCACGATGCGCTCGTAGAGCCCAATGGCTCCACGCAGGTCCCCGTCCGCCCGCTCCTTGACCAGCGCCTGCTGAAACAGGTCGTGGCCGCTCTGGGCGAGTGCCGGCGCGGTGCCGAGCGCAATGAGCGCAAGGGCGACAAGCGCTATTCCGATCATGTTCCTGCTTCTCTTCATGGTTGCCTCCTGCGAGGCTCTACACCTGTCCTGCTCAATGAGGTGGCTGCGTCGCCTAGTCCTTCCCCTCCAGCACCTCCCGGAGGTTCTCCATCACCCAGACTTCCTCTTCCTGAGAGTACACGGTGTAGGCGATCTGCCTGCCGTCGGGGCCGACCGTGAACCATCCTCCAAAATGACCCTCTGCAAAGCTCCAGAGCTTCTCGGGCTCTCCGCCACCGGCAGCAACGCGCCACACATTGCTCCCCTGATTGACCTTCATTGTCGCATACAGAACACCGCGGCCATCCGGAGTCCACTGCACGCTGCCGACACCCTCGGAATTGCGGAAGGCGATCAGCTCTCGCGTGTCTCCGCTCTCGAGGTCCATTACCATGAGTCGCCCGCCAGCATCGATGCCGGCCGAGCTGCCCCACAGCGAATCCTTGATGCCGAATAGCAGGTGGTGGCCGTCCGGTGCGAGGTCGAGGTCTCTGGTCGTGAGACAGGAATCGCGGTAGAGCTCGCGCTCCGTGCCCGACGCAAGGTCCCGCCACACCATACGGCCCTCGTTCGCGTCCTCGTTGTACACAGAGTAGATGATGGCCCTGCCGTCCGCGGACCACACGGCCCCGAGTCCGTACCACCACACCGTTCCTTCGGGGATATCCAGCACCCGAGTGGCCTCGCCGCTCGCAGCATCGATCAGGTAGAGGCCCCCGTTGTACGCATCGCCTTCGTCGGCTTCGTTCCAAGCGTTGATGAGAATGGACCGGCCATCGGGAGACCACTGAGGGCGTTGCATCTGCTGGAGGCTGCCGAGCTCGCGCTCTTCCCCGGTCGCGACATGTCGAATGCGGAGGGGCCTCTTGTAGCCGCTGCCCGGGCCACCGGGGCCGTGCTGCTCCTGGACGAAGGCGAGGTATTGACCGTCGGGGGACCACCTGGCGCTGAAGTTCGAGCCCAGGATTGCAGCGGCGGACTCCTCGTCCACCCGACCGGTCGCGGCGTCAAATGGGGCAACACTGGTCGACCACCACCGCGTGTAAGCGCTGTAGAAGAGCCTGCCGTCTGCGCTGAAGCCGATCGGGTCAACCTGTCCCATGTTGCGTCGTAGCAGCCTGGGTGCACCGTTGGCTCTGCCGTTGGCGACCCGCACGGCCCAGGCATCCCAGGTGCCGTTGCGATCGCTCAAGAAGAGCACGTCTTCGGTTCCCGGGACCCAGCCGAGCAGCTGGTCGTTCGCGGGGTGTTCGATGAGGGGCGCGTCGGCGCTTCCGTCCAGCGCCAGGACCCATATGTCCCGCATCCCGCCATCTGCCTCGACGGGAATGTCGTACGCGACGTAACGGTCGTCCGGGGACAAGACCCGCGTGCCCGGAAATGGCCCACGCCCGAAGTCCTTGAGCAAGTGGGCGGCACTGTCCTGGACCGACAAGAGCAGGAGTTGAAACGGCCTGACCCCGTCGGCGGCCGGCTCGCAGGCACGGTTTGCCAGCAGATTCCTTCCGTCCGACGACCACGCGAGAGGCCAAACGGCGCACGCCTCCTCTGCGTAGAGCACCCTGGGATCAAAGCCTTCCGTGCTCACGACGCGCACTTGCCCCGGCTGATCCTGAATGTCCCAGGCATACGCCACCCGCATGCCGTCAGGCGACACCTTCGCGCTCCATGCCTCGCTCCACGTTGCATCGTCGGTGAGGGGTCGGCTTTCTCCGGTGGCGACGTCGCGCAGCGCGAGATTGCCAGTGTAGTCGTCGTAGACGGCGTACTTACCGTCAGGCGTGATCGAGTTCCATTCGCCACTCGTTTCGAGCCACACCAGCCGCGTCGTGATGCTCACGGCCTCGGCGGCTCGGGCGGCACGCTCGAGCGCTGCCAGGCGGGTGCGGGCCTCCGCCACTGGCGCCTGCTGGTCGCCGAACTCCCGCACCACCCGCCGGTAGGCACTCTCGGCCTCGGTACTCCCCAGCTTCTCGTAGCACTGGCCCATCTGCACCAGGGCCCTGGCGGACAGTGAGCGATCGGTGGAGAACTCCCGGACGATGCGCTCATAGAGCCCAATGGCTCCCCTGAGGTCCCCGTCTGCGCGCTCCTTGACCAGTGCTTGCTGGAACAGGTCATGGCCGCTCTGGGCGAGGGCAGGCGCTGCGGCGAGCGTGACGATTGAGACGGCGGCGACCGCCAGCGTGAAGGTTCTCGCTGCAAGAGTCACCTTGCGGGGTCTCGGCGGCCGCTCGCTTGGAACCGTATTGTCGGGTGTTTGCACGGCCTCATGGCCAATCCCGCGGTCCTGCGCCGCGGCCTCACGTGAGATGAAACGTCGCCGGGCCGCTCGCCGATCTCTCAAGCAGTCGGATGCAGCGCATGCTATCGCCGTCAGCAGCACGAGAAGGAACGCCGCAGCGACGCATACGTTCGACCACGCGACGATCTGTAGCGCGAGGAGCGCCAGGCTATCGAAGGGAGCGAGGTCGAGCATGGGGACCTCCTGCGCCCACGGATGGGCAGTGCCCGAGTCGCGCCGAATATGGGGGACGTGCTCACGTCTAGTGTCACGGCTTGCGGAGAGCTCTGCAAAGTTCCCGCAACATTTCGGTGTGGTTCTGTCGGCAGGATGTCATGGAACCGTCATCCCCCCTCATCCAACCAGGCCTCACGGCACGAACTTGTACCCAACCCCATGCACGGTCAGGAGATGGCAAGGCTCGGAGGCCGTGTCCTCCAGCTTCGCCCGGAGCGACGCCACGTGGTTGTCCACCGTGCGCGTCGTGGGGTAGTTCTTGTAGCCCCACACCTCGTTGAGCAGCTCGTCCCGGCGCACCACCTCGCCCGGTCGGGCGGCGAGGAAGCGCAAGACGCCGAACTCCTTGCGGGTCATCTCCACGGACTGCTCGCCCTTCCGCGCCTCGTAGCGGCGGAAATCCACCACGACGTCGTTGAACTGCAGCTCGTCGGGCAGTGGTGTGGGCGGGTGGGCCCGCCGCACGATGGCGCGGACCCGGGCCAACAGCTCGCGGATCGAGAACGGCTTGGTGACGTAGTCATCCGCGCCCAGGTCCAGGCCCAGCACCCGGTCAGCCTCCTCGCCCCGGGCGGTGAGCATGAGGATCGGAGTATTGATCCCCTCCTCCCGCACCTTGCGGCACACCTCGTAGCCGCTCATCCTGGGCAGCATGAGATCCAGAATGATCAGGTCGGGCTTGTGCTCCCGGATCATCCGGTATCCCGCCTCGCCGTCGCCTGCTGTCAGGACCTCGTAGGACTCCACCAGGAGGTTGTCCTTGAGACCGCGCAGGATCGCGGGGTCGTCTTCGACGATGAGGATTCGGGTCATGCCTCGGCCTGCTCCAGCGGCAGGTGAATGGTGAACGTGCTCCCCTGTCCCGGCACGCTCTTTACGGTGACGCGCCCGCCGTGCGCCTCGGCGATGTGGCGCACCAGTGTGAGCCCGAGTCCGGTTCCGGGGATGCCTTCGTTCTGCTTCGTGGGCACCCGATAGAACTGCTCGAAGATGCGCACCTGCTCGTCGGGCTCGATGCCGATGCCGCGATCTGCGACCTCGATCGCTGCGAGGCCGTTGGAACTCCGGAGTCGCAGCGCGATGTCGTGGCTCTCCCCCGAGTACTTCATGGCGTTGGCGAGGAGGTTGAGGATTGCCTGTTCGATGGCGTCTCTATCTACGCGGGCCGGCGGCATGCCGTCCTCAATGTTGACCTCGAGCTCGAGCTGCTGCTGCTCGATGGGGTAGCGCATGGCCCGGGCCGAGGACTGTACTATATCGGCCAGGCAGGTGTCCTCCCGCCGGTAGACCTTCTTCCCCCGCTCGATCTTCGAGAAGTCGAGCACGTTGTTGAGCAGTCGCGTGAGTCGCTCACTCTCGTTGACGATCGTCTCCAGGTATTCGGCGTGCTGCTCGGGATCGGAGGACCGGCCCATCTGCAGCGTCTCGGCGAACATGCGGATGGCGGTGAGTGGGGTCTTGAGCTCGTGTGAGACGGCGGAGACGAACCGGGACCGCGTCTCGGCCATGCGCAGCTCGCGCCGCACGTCGCGCCACACCAGGTACGCGCCGAACGCCGTCACACTCAGAACCAGCAGCAAGGTGACGAGATAGAACCAGCGCCTCACGTCCCACGGTGTACCGTCCACGTAGCGGGGTGCCGTGGGGAATTGCACAACGAGGCCGGGGAAGCTCGCTCCGAGCAACTCACCGTCCGGTGCGCCGCCGCTGGCAATCGTGAGGGCTGCCCCGAGGTCATTCGACTCGGCGATCGCGCTTGCCACAAGGGTGAACGCGCTGTCGGCTAGGACGGCTACGGCGACCTCGGGCGCATCTCCCACCGACGGTGCCGTGCCCACGAGCCAGGCGGGTGCGCCGTACGGCACCCAGCGGGACCCGGCGCCGTGTAGTTGAGCGCCGACTCGAGACCCCAGTCCTAGGCCTCGGAAGTCACGCTGCAAGGCGGCTGCCTGCTCGGTTCGGGCGACATTGAGGGCTATCGTCGGCCCGAGATCCTGGGCGGCCCGACGCACGAGGGAGTCGGGTGCGGTCTCCTGAAGAGCGTTCGCCAGGTCACGCAGCAGGTACAGCGCCGTCGGTGAGAGCCAGCGCGGAGCCTCGACCGCGGTGCCAACGTGCTCCAACACTGTAGGGTGATCGCTGCTGGCCTCGAGGAGACGGGTCGCGGCGTAGCACGACAGAGGAACGCCGTGCTCGTCGACGATGTCGGGATCCGCTGTTAGAACGCGGCGGTAGCTCGCCACCGACTCGCGCCGTCGTCCTGCGCTCGCCAGGGCGCGGGCCATGAGGAGGCGGGCATATGTCGCTTGATCGGAGTAACGAGCCGCCGTGACGGCCTCGCGATAGAGACCCACGGCCCGCTCGGGGTCGTTCAACACGAGTTCCGCGCGCTCGGCTTCCATCAGGAGGTTTGCGAACTCCTCTTGCCTCAGCAGGCGGCGGAACCGCTCCGGTCGGGTATCACTCTCCCAGGGGAGCACGAGGCGCCCGTCCGTCATGCGGGCCACGAGGGCGACGACCGGATGCCCGTATTGGCGCGACGAGGCACGCTCTGGTTCCGCAACCAGGGCGGTGGCCTCCTGGAGAGCAATGCGTTCGAGTTGTGAGGAGAGGGTTTGGCGAATCTGGTTGGTGACGCGGCGCCGCTCGTCAGCCAGGCGCTTCTCCCGCAGCTCGCGCTCCTGCCCGATGATGCGGACGCCGAGTACTACGAGCACCACGCACGGCAGTATGATGGCCGCGAGAAAGAGCAGGACGTGTCGCCGATGCCTGTGTGTTGCCATGGCTCGGGCGCACCGCGAGTGGGGTCCCGCCTATACTAGCGCCTTCTCCTCCCGTCAATGTCATGGAAATGTCAGCGAACGGCAAATTACCTGCGTGGGGCATCCGGGAGGGGATCGGCGACGTCGCTAGCCGGTCTCTGCAACCTCTTCCTCCGCTCCACTCGAAGCCGCGGAGTCG
>JBDHAS010000209.1:0-6690 GCA_039588015.1 Gemmatimonadota bacterium
TATAGACGTACATGTTCTGCGCGGGCCAGTAGGGTACGTCGTGCGCGCCGCGGGTCTTCATGCCTACAGGTAGCGCGCCGACGATGTCGCCGGACGACACGCTGTACTGCTGCGTCCAGTTGTAGCCCTCGCCGTACATCGTGCTCTGGACGAACGGGTTGCGGCCGACGATCCACTGCGCCTGCCGCTGCGCCAGCTCCGCGGCGGCGAGGTCGCGGCGCAGATGCGCGGCGGCGGAGAGCGCCTTGGCCTGCGAGAGCAGCACGCCGTAGTTGCCCCGGCGCGCGAACCAGACGGGGAACGCGCGCAGGTAGTAGCCGTCGCCCAGCGGCAGGCCCTCGAGCACTTGCGCGCGGAACGCCTCCGGCGTCGCCTGGTAGCGACCCAAGTCCGCGGTCATCCTCAGGTGGTCCGTGTCACGGTAGACGTACGCAGGAAGGACCTCGTAGGGCGCGGTCGTCCGCGCGCCCGCCTTCAGGAACTCGGCGTAGCGTGCGACCGTCGCGTACCAGCGCATCCAGTCCGGGTGGTCCGGGAACGTCTCGACAAGCCGTGCGAGCGCCACGACCGGAGCCTGGTCGTTGCCGCGGTGGAACTGGTGGAACAGCGTGTCGCGTTCGGGACCCGTGTAGAAGAAACCGGCCATCGGCAGCTCCGTGCCCACATAGCTCTGCTGCTGCGATTCCACGATGATTCGCGCCAACTCGATGGCTTTGTCCGCGTACGGCTGGCCACCTGTCGCCCGGTACAGTTCGAGCGAGGCGATGATGCCGATGCCGGCCAGCTCGACGGGCATGGCCCTGTACGCGGGGGTTGCCCAGGTGTCGGGCCCTTCCGTGCCGGCGATGGCGTGCCGCCAGTCGTCCTCGGCGATGCGCAGGCTGCGCGCGGCCAGCTCGGGCTCGCCGTCCTTGAGCACGCGGTACGCGATGGCGCCGGCCGCCGCGGCGATGTAGTTGACGTTCGGGTTGTTGAGCGCCTCGCGCGAGCGGTCATCCGCGTCGCCGATGATGCCGTTGGTCCAAAGATTGTGGCTGGCGAAACCGATGCGGTAGCCGCCGGGGAATCGTACCCTGAGCACCCAATCGAGGCCCCACTTCGCCTCCTCGAGCAGACGGGCCAACAGCTCCGGATTCTCACCGCGGGTTTGGAGCCGCTCGGCGAGCGCGAACATCGCGTACGTCGCCTCCCCGGTGTTCACCAAGCCCTGCGAGAGGTCGCCGGCATCGTGCCACCCGCCGTTCATCACGATCCTGCGGTCACCGAGCGTCGCCATCCAGTCGAGGTGATCGACGTCGTGCGAGCCAGGCACCGGGTATCCGCAGCGCTCGCCGAAGAAGAAGTTGATCGCCTTCCAGATCGTGCCGCGCCAGACGTCGGCGTCGATGCGGAACGTGCGTGTGCGAGCTTCGCCAGCGCGGAGAACGTAGCGACCCGGTGTGCGCACCTCCGAGAAGTCCAGCACCTGGAACTCGCCGAGCCGGGTCCGCACCGTTCGCACCGGTTTCCACAGCACGGCCACGTTCGCGGCGTTGACCTCTGCCGGGCTCGCGCGCGACGGGGCCGTTTCCGGGCCCTCGGTGTCCGGTTCGTCTTCGTTGCCGACGCGGATCAACTCGAACTCGCGCGCGGCCAGCCCGCTGGCCAGCGCCGTCTTAGCGGAGCCGATCGCGTAGCCCGTGTGGCTGTACGCGATGCCGCCCGGCGCGACGTCCCAGCCTTCGTAGTGATCGGGCACCACGCGCTCGAGCGCGAGGCCCGCGATCTCGAACGCGACGCGATCGTCCGGGTCCGCCAGCATCTTGTTGACCCAGTAGCCGATCTCGATGGCCGTCACCCGGTCGCGCGCCAGTGGCTCGATCTCCCACACCACGCGCTGCCAGCGGCCGTTCTGCAGCGTGACGTAGTGGATTCCGTCGCGGTAGTACGAGTCCGGCACCGCCTCACGCCCCTCGTTGTGCAGCACGATCTGAAGAGGGAGCATCGGGAAGCCGGAGACGTCCGGGCGGACCCACAGCGAGATCCGGTTGTAGGCGCCCCAGTCCTCGCCCGGGAAGGCGCGCCGGAGGTTCACGGATGAAAGGCCTCTGCGCGTGGGGGCGGGCGCGTCGTGGAACATGTCCATGTCGACACGGAGGGCGCGCTGGTCGCCGGCGGGGCCGGCATCACTCAAATATGTCAGTCTGCCCGAGCCCGAGAACCTCCAGGCGTCCGGGTCAGACATGTCGTCCAGGGCGCGGCTCTGTAGCACGGGCTTGTTCAGCCAGCGGAACTCTGCCGAGTTCTCGATCTCGATCGGCATCGGCATGGCGGGCCGCTGCGCCGCCGCCGCGGAGGGCAGCCCCGCGGCCAGGATGAGCGTGACGACGAGGACGAGGACAGGCGTTTGCACTTCGGGCAACGGCATCTGGGGCACGCGAGGGGTGCGCCCGGTGAGCTCGAAGTCGGTCTGCCGCGGCTTGGCCATGGGGTGGCTCCAATCCACTCGGAGTCTGAAAGCTCCCGTGCCCGAGATTCTAGGGCGAGGAGAGGGAAGGGGCAAAGTCGGGTCGTCTGGCCTCCATCGCGCCGTCACCTCACAACCTTCAATGAATTTCAATCAGTTGGAAACCAGCGTGTCGGAAAGGCCGGTTTCCTGTGCTATTGCGCCGGAAGCGTGCCCGATTCGGGTTCCCTCCTCGCCGGTCGGTGTGTCCCATACTATTTTGCGGGCTATGTCCGCTACTGATCTCGTTGATCGCCTGGCAGCCCTGCCTCGCTTGGACGGGGTTCCGCGCGAAGAGTTGGAGTGGCTCGTGGCGCACGGCACGTTCGAGGCCCACGAAGCAGGCCACGTGATTGGCCCTAAGGGCGAGCGCATCGAGAAGCTCTGGCTGGTTGTCTCGGGACACGTGGCGATCCGGGTGGACCGGGGGGCCGGACCGAGATTGGTGACCGAGTGGCACGCGGGCGAAGTCACCGGGATGCTGCCCTACTCCCGGATGGAGGCGCCGCCGGGCGATAACTACTGTGCAGAAAAGGCGGAGTTCCTCGCCATTCACGAGGAACGCTTCCCCGAGATGGTCAACCGTTGCCCGGCGTTCACGGCCTACACGGTCCACACCATGCTGGACCGGGCACGCAACTTCAACACGAGTGCTTTGCAGGATGAGAAGATGGTGTCACTCGGGAAGCTGGCGGCGGGTCTCGCGCACGAACTCAACAACCCGGCCTCGGCTACGAAGCGCGGCGCTAATCTGCTGTTGCAAGACCTATCGCAGTTGGATGCGGCGCTGCGGGCGCTCAGCGCCGCCGGCTTGACCGGGGAACTGTCGGATGCGATTGAGCAGGTACACCCATCGTGCCTGACGAGGCCCGACGAAGGCCAGCGGTCTCCCCTCGACCAAACGGACCGTGAGGACGAGATCTCAGATTGGCTCGTGCGTCACGGGGCCGATCCAGCCCATTCAGCGTCACTCGCCGACACGGCTATCACGGTTGGCGCGCTCGATGCGTTAGCGAGCGCTGCTTCTGGCGATGCGCTCGATGCTGCCCTCCGCTGGCTCGCGGCCCGCGGTGCGACGAACGCGCTCGCCACAGATATCGAGCGGGCGGCAAGCCGAATCTATGAGCTTGTGGCCTCCGTCAAGAAATTCACTTACATGGACAACCTGGCCGGACCCGAGTCCGTAGAGGTGGAAGCCGGACTCCGCGATACCGTGAGGGTCCTGGATTCGAAGGTGGTGTCGAAAAGCGCCTCCATCACGCTCGACGTCGAGGCGAACCTCCCGCGCGTGCGCGCGACCGGCGGCGAACTCAACCAGGTCTGGATGAACCTCATCGATAACGCACTCGACGCGATTCCCGAGTCTGGCCGCATCGACATCAGCGCACACGCCGAATTGGACCGGGTCCTGGTCCGCGTGGCCGACAATGGGCCGGGTATACCGGCAGACACGTTGCAAAGGATCTTCGACCCGTTTTTCACGACCAAGCCGCCCGGACAGGGTACAGGCCTCGGGCTCGATATGGCTCGTCGGCTAGTGCGCCGGTATCATGGCGACATTTTCGTCGAATCTCGCCCGGGCCTGACGGAGTTCTGCGTTAGCCTCCTAGCGGAGAAGGCTTCGCCACCAATCGATAGCTAGGAGTACTCTTCTGTGGTCGGTCACCCTCCGACGGCTTACGATCTTATTGTCTAACTCGTTTGAACTCGAGTTCGGCGGGCACCGAAGATCCAACCTGCGCACGGATGACTACGGAGGTGAGATCGCCCAACTCTGCTGAACCACTAAACTTAAGTACCAGTATTATTGGGCGTCCGCTCCTGGGCAGCATGACGGAGTAACTGTAGAAACGGTCCTGCATGAGAGGTCCGATATCGTAGATTTTATCAAGTGGAACTTGGACGCCCTCGGCATCCGACGCGTAGCTCCCTACCTCGAAAACGCTAATCCAATCCTGCCTGTTGCTATTGTTCGTCACCACTAGGTTGCAGTGGAGTAGAGTCCCGCGATATTGCTTCGGCTCGGGCTCCGAATAAGGGCATGCAGTGAGAGTGAACTCGATTCTCGACCTCGTGATCGACGGCCATTCGGCTGCACCGGGTGCATCCGGATCGGCTTCGGGACCGGGCGGTTCAGCGCCGGTAAGCTGCCCCCTCCGTAGCAGATCCTCTACGACCGCGTTCTTTCGCAAGAGCGCAGTGATTTCTTCGAGTGCGCGCGCGTCCTCGACCATCCGAATAGTGACTTCGACGTCGTCGCCGACTTCGCTGATTCGACCCACGAGCACCGCATCACAGTTCAGCAGCGCGCATACCTCGGCGGCCTTGTCCGGCTCAACCAGGTCGGCAATCTCGAGGCCCCGCTCGTCCAGGGCCCGCTCGAGCTGCCGTCTGCCTACGACCTGAAACTCCGCTCGTGTTGTGAGGCTAGCAGCGAGGCGGTCGGCGATGAACCGTCCCAACGCGTTCGGGTTGCCGGCGGAGTCAAGCAGTTCCGACGTCGCCACCCGCAGTGAGCCCGCCCCGCCAACTTGCTCCGCCAGCTGTACGGTGATCGAATCCACGGCTGCATTGAGGTCCAGAGCCTGCCCTTGACCTGGTGAGGGTTGAGCGAGGGTCATCAGACCAATCAGAAACCACGCGGTCCGAGTCATGAGCTACAGCCTAGAAGGGCCACGAGCAGATTCGAACAAGCCGTCACAGGAATGAACGAAGCGATCTTTGAGACCATTATAGCCCGCTATTCTCTTGCGGTCACGCATCAGACATCAAGGCGCCGACGCCTAAGGCGACACCACAGAACTTGGCCGCGACGCCGAAGCTCCCTCCAATGGCTGACTGTACTCCCACGATATTGCTCGCCCGCCCGGCCCGCCGCATCTTCCTCGCTCATCTCTTGAATCGTTGTCCTGCAGCCGCAAGGAGGAATCCGATGGCAACACGTCCTCGTGCGATCAACAAGGCCCTCCTGCTGGCGGCTCTCATGGTGAGCGCGTTGGCCTGTCGGACCGAAGAGGGCGGCCGCATGGCAGCGGCGCTCGATCCGATCGTTGCCGAGCTGTTTAGCCTCGAGCTCGCGCCGGGCATGGCGGTCGTCGCCGTACAGGGAGACGAGATCGTTTACGCCCAGGGCTTCGGCTTCGCGGACGTCGAGGGCCAGAGGCCCGTAACGCCGGAGACGATGTTCTACATCGCCTCCACGACGAAGTCGTTCACGGCGTTTGCCGCCGCGCTGCTGGCCGATCGCGGCGAACTGGATCTGGACGCGCCTCTCAGCCGCTACGTGCCGGGACTGGAGCTACGGCCGCCGCTCTCTTCCGATGGGATCACGCTCCGCGAGCTACTCACCCACACCCATGGTATTGCCAGCGGCGGACCCGTGAGCTTTCGGCTGGCGTACACCGGCGAGCACACGCCGGACCTGCTGCTAGGGCTGCTGGCTGATCATGAGCCGGCCGAGAGTGGGAAGGCGTTCCGATACGGCAACATCGGCTATAACGTCGCCGGTCTGGCGATGGATGCAGCGCTGGAGGTCGGTTGGAAGGAGTTGCTGCAGCGAGAGGTCTTCGAGCCGCTCGAGATGGAGAACACCAGCGCCTACATGTCGAAGGTCGATCCGGGTCAGCTGGCGTTGCCCTACAGGGCGGACCCGGAGGGATTCAGCGAGCGCTACTACGCGAAAGACGACGCGAACATGCACTCTGCCGGCGGCCACGTGACCACGGTCCTCGACCTCGCCCGCTACCTCGAGGCCCACCTCAATGAGGGACGCGTCGACGGACGCCAACTGTTTCCGGCAAGCGCCGTCGCCGAGACGCACCGGTTGAACGCCGAACAGGATCGAAACTTTCAGTCGATCCATCGCTACGGTTGGGGACTGGGTTGGGATCTCGGCACCTGGGAGGGCGACACGCTGATCCACCGGTTCGGCGGCTTCGCCGGCTTCCACTCCCACCTGTCGTTCATGCCCGCTCGCGACATCGGCGTGGCGGTTCTGGTCAACGCCAACGGGTCGGGCACGTTCTTGGCAATGCTGGTCGCGCGCTACATATACGACCGGCTGCTCGAGAAGCCGGGCCTCGACGAGAAGTACCGAGCGACTATCGCCGAAGCCCGAGAGACCGCAGGGCAAATACGAGATCGCATCCGCCAGGACCGGGAACGGCGGGCCGCGCGCCCGCAGACGCTTCCTCATCCGCTAGAGG
>JBDHAS010000210.1:0-9428 GCA_039588015.1 Gemmatimonadota bacterium
TCCCAAGGAGCGGTACAATACCGAGGCTGTGTACCACCAGATGGTCACGGGTGATCTAGAGGCGTTGATTCGCGCTTGGCGCATGGTGCTGGAGATCGACCCTGGCTGGGACACGGCGTACAACCAGATGGGTGGGGCCTACTACCAACTGCATGACTACGCGCGCGCGGAGGAGATGTTTCGCCGCCGACTCGAGTTGGATACCCTGGCGGCGATAACTCGGGGCGGTTTGGCTCGCAGCCAGTTCAACCAGGGTAAGTTCGACGAGGCGGAAGCGACCCTGCGAGAGTGGGAGGAGAAGACACCCGGGCACCCGGATATACTGCTCATCCGCGCGAGCCTTGCCAGTGCGCAAGGGGACGTCGACGCGGCCGAGGCACACCTCAGGGTCATGCGAGAACGCATCAGAGAGAACCGCCTCTACCGAGCACGGACGAGTCGACAGCTGGCCTACCTGTCACAGGTGCAAGGCAAACTCGCCGAAGCCGAGTCCCACTTCCGAGATGCGATGGCCGCGTATAAGGAAGCTGAGCGACCCGTTGAACGGCTGGCGTGCGCGATCGAACTGGCCGGCATGCAGGCCTGGTTCCTTGGCGATACGGCTCGCGCGCTCGAGACGGTCAGAGCAGAGCTCGAGACGCGTCCGCTAGCGTCGATCGAACCCATCGATCGACCCTATCCCGCGCTGGCCGGGTTCTACGCAATCGTTGGCGAACCCGAGCAAGCACGAGAGACCCTGATGGAATGGGAAGTGATCGTCCCTCCGGACCTGAGGCGTCGAGAAGAGGTGTCACGCCGTCTGGGTTGGAGCGTGGTGGCGATTGCGGAAGGTCGTCCCGAGGACGCTCTGGCGGAGCTTCGTTTTGCGCAGAAGGGAGACCGATGTCCTATCTGCCAGCTCCCGTTGTTGGGCGGCCTATATGAGTCGCTCGGCCAAGCGGACTCCGCCTTGGCCGTGTATGAACGCTACCTGTCGACTCCCTACGCTGAGCGATGCATTCCGACCCCGTACACCATGCGGGCGCTTGGGGGAACTTCTCCCGCCGCGGGTTTCGACCCATATTGGATGCCTGTGGTCTACGAACGGCTGAGCGCGCAGTACGAGCAGCGCGGCGATACGGCAAAGGCGATCGACAACTACGGCAGACTGGTGGATCTCTGGAAGCACGCCGACCGTCAGCTTTCGCCACGGGTTGCCGCTGCGCGCCTCGCATTAGACTCTCTTCGAGCCTACGAGCAAGCCCCCGAACGACCTTGACCACTTGACATATGTACGTCGGAAATCTTGTTGCGTTGATTACACTGAAGCGCCATCTTTGTCACTAGTCTGACAAGCCGGCCCAAGCATCTTCGGACTCATCGATTAGCCAACTCCAACTCCGACTGCTGGGATCACGTCCGGATCTTTGCATGTTCGAGTTCCGCGTTCTCGGCTCGCTTGATCTCAAGGGACCAGAAGGACAGACGCTCCTGTCGGTCCTCGCCCAGCCCAAGCGCGTGGCGCTGCTCGCCTACCTCGCTGTCGCGTCCCCGAGCGGATTTCAGCGCAGAGACAAATTGCTGGCGTTGTTCTGGCCGGAGAGCGATCAGGAACATGGACGGGCGGCGCTGAGGAAGGCGCTCTACTTCCTGCGGCAGTCGTTGGGCGACGAAGTCGTGGTGAACCGCGGCGACGAGGAAGTTGGCCTTGCCGAAGGCGCGATGTGGTGCGACGCGACGGTGTTCCAGCAGGCGCTGAACGCCGGTGAGCTGGAGGAGGCGGTCGATCTTTACGACGGTCCACTCTTGGACGGGTTTCATCTCGCAGAGGCGGATCAGTTCGAGCGCTGGCTCGAGAGCGAGCGTCAACGTCTGGCCGATCGGTACGCGGCGGGGCTCGAGTCGCTTGCCGAACGGGCGGAGTCGGCGGCTGACCACAAGGCCGCGGTGGAGTGGTGGAGGAGATTGGCGGTGCACGATCCGTACAACACGCCGGCTGCGTTGCGGCTGGCGGAGGCGCTGGCGGCGGCAGGCGATCGAGCGAATGCGCTGCAGTACGCGCAGGAGCATGAGCGTCGGCTGCGCGAAGAACTGGACATCGAGCCGGACGAGGAGATCCGGGCTCTCGTCAAACGTTTGAAGCACGAACGTGCACGCGCCGGCCAGACAACCGAGGCGCAGCCGATTCGCGAAGCCCGAGAAGCAGTCACGGAAACGAGACCGCCGCAGGAAGAGCCGGTCGTGCCGTCCCGAGTCCCGCTCGGCCGAGTGCTGGGGACCTACGCGCTGGTGTCATTCGGTGGTCTGGTGGCGGTGCACATCTTCACGCTGCAGTTGGGGCTGCCGGACTGGTTCTTCCGTTCGGCGGTTATCCTGCTCCTCATCTCGCTCCCGGTGGTGGTCGCCACCGCGTTCTTGGTGGGCAAACCTGCGGCCAGGGGCAGGGTGAGCTGGCGCAAGACGGCTGGCTTCTTTGTCCTCGCCTTCGCTCTGCTGGGCCTCTCCGTTTCGGGCTACATGGCGATGCGGGTGATGGGGATCGGGCCGTGGGGCACTTTGATCGGAAAGGGCGTGCTGCAGGAACGCGACCTGATCGTGCTTGCCGACTTCGAGAACCATACCGGCGACCCGATGCTGGCGCGCATGGTGACCGACCTCGTGCGAGAGACCCGCAAGAGCCGCTCGACACCGAGTTGGCCCGCGAGGTGGCCATCCGCGAGGGGCTGAAGTTGGTGGTCGGCGGTGAGATCGCCAAGGTCGGCTCGAGCTACTTGCTGGTGGCACGGCTGGTGACCGCAGAAACGGGTGAGGAGCTGGAGTGCTGCCGAGAGACGGCGGTGGACCAGGATGCGATCACATCAGCTATCGACAGGCTGACGAGAAGCTTACGCGAGCGAATCGGTGAGTCGCTACGAACGATCCGGGACAGCCGACCGCTGAGAGATGTGCGGACCGCTTCATCTGGTGAACCGTGCCATCGAGATCGATACCCTCTTCGTCGCGGCGTACCGACTTCGCTATTACTGCTTGGCCAATCAAGGCATCGGGCGGGCGCAAAGGATCGCTGACGCCATACGAGCCTATGAGCTACGTCACCGATTGACTCTCAGGGAGCCGTACAACTCCGAGGCCTTGTATCACCAAGCCGTCACAGGTGATTGGGAGGCAATGATCAACGCGTGGCGCATGGTGCTGGAGATAGACCCGAGTCGGGCCACCGCCTACAACCAGATCGGAGGTGCCTACCGTCGAATGGGCTACCTCGACCGGGCCGAGGAGATGTTTCGACGCCGAATCGAGTTGCAGCCATGGGCGGCGGTGAGTTGGCGAGCTCTGTCCCGCACTCTGTTCGAGCAGGGCAAGTTCGAGGAAACGGAAGAGACCTTGAGACAGTGGGAGCAGACGCTACCAGACGACGCTAGTATCACAGCGTATCGGGCCCGCTTCGCCAGCGCTCTGGGCGACTATCCGGTCGCCGAGGAACACGTCAGAGACCTGAGGAATCGGCAGCGGGCAAGCTCCTCTTGGCAAAGAACGACCAGCCAGTTTCTAGGTCGTCTGGCCCTGGTGCAGGGGGAGCCTTCGGCAGCAGAGAATTGGTTTCGCGATGTTATGGCAGCTTTCGACAAACAGGGCTTGGCTCCGCGTTATCTTCTGGCGGCCTTGGAGTCTGCGTACCTGCGGCTATGGGTGCTGGGCGATACTGTCGGTGCGCTGGAGTTTGTCGGCGCCGCCCTCGAGACGCATCCGTTCAGCTCGATCGAACCGTTGGAGCGACCCTACGCGCAGCTTGCGGGATTCTATGCTCTCGCCGGCCAACCCGGGCAAGCGCGCATGCTACTGATGGATTGGGAGGCCATAGTTCCGCTAGGGCTCAGGCGCACGCAGGAGCCGGACCGCCGACTCGGGTGGGGTACGGTCTGGTTGACCGAGAAGAGGGGTGAGTATGCTTTGGCGGAGTTCGAGTTCGTGCGCGATCGCGCTGAGTGTACGATCTGCCAGCTTCCCCTGCTTGGACGTGCGTATGAGGTGCTTGCTCAGCCCGATTCCGCGCTCGCGATGTATGAGCGGTACCTGACGACCCCGTATCATTCGCGGGTCATTGGCCTTGACTCGCCTTTCGCCGGTGGTGGCGCTTTTTGGCTCCCTGTGGTCTACGAGCGCCTGGGTGCGCTCTACGAGCAGCGGGGCGACACGGCGAACGCGATCCTCAACTACGGCAAGCTGGTCGACCTCTGGAGGGACGCCGACCCCGAGCTACAACCCCGCGTCGAAGCAGCAGGTAGAGCGATTCAAACTCTCACTCGTTACCGCGGAGGAACCTGAGCTAGCGGAAGACTTGGAGGTCACCGCCCGTCAGCCGTGTTTTGCAGCCGCCACGTGCCTACTCCTCATCGCCCTGTGGAGTTATCTCCCAGAACTCGCGCGGCGTCACGGTCGGCAACGGTGCGATGTCGGAGAAGGGCAGCACTGGGCTGCCCTTTCCTCTCGCGCCCTCGGATACTTCCCGTACGGCTTTAGTAGCCCTGACACTTAATGTCAGAGAGTCTGCGGTTGACGGTGACGTCACCTGAAGCATTGATCGTCAGCTTGTTGTTGACTTTGAACGTTATGTTTGGCGCGTTACCGTGGCCAATCAGGACGCCGTCATGCACATAGTGACGGACGAACGGCCACCCATCGGTGCCGTCCTTAGCAACGTACGCGTTACCCTGCCAGCGAAGCTTCCAGGTGTTGCCGCTCGGGGTCCCCACCCCTGTGCCACTGCCGTTGTAATGCCACCCGCTGAGGACTCGGCCGCTCGGCCCTTCCGTGTACTTGACGACCCAATGTTCCATCGCCTCGACCCATACCTGATCTCCACAAGGCTCGCCGGCTAACAACCCTTCCCAGTGTAGGTCTTTCGCGTTCTGTGTGACGGCAAGGTTCAGTTCTGAGGCTGGGGATGAGACTTCGGTCGGGGCCGGCTCGTTGCAGCTAGCAGTTGCCAGGACCGCCACAGCCAAGGCGCCTGTGATCACGCGAATCTTCATGGTCTACCTCCATGCTTTAGGTCGTTGGGCCGAGCCCTTTCTCTCACGCCTGACTCGGCTGGGTCGGGTACTCCTAATCGGCCACGAGCGACCGGCACGTGTGGCGCCTCGTGCTGTCGCCGCAATGGTGCCGCGAAACGAAACCTCTGGCTCGGTCGATAAGTACAGGGCTAGTTTAGGCGCGACGTATCAACTGCCGTTCTCGACAGGATCCACTTTCGATCAACCACTGACACGCGCGTGGGTTATGTACTCACTCCGACTCCTAGGTGGCGTCGACCTCGAAGGCCCTTCCGGCCCGGTCACCGGCCCGGCCGTGCAGCGGCGCCGTCTTGCTGTGCTGGCCATGCTCGCCATGTCTGGAGAGAACGGGTGCAGCCGCGACAAGCTGGTGGGCCACGTCTGGCCGGAGCGCGAGGAGGAGCGGGCCAGGCATGTCCTGGCTACTGCTCTCTACGTATTTCGGAGTGAGCTAGGCGAAGAAGCCGTGCTCGCGAAGGGTGAGTATCTGCGGCTCAATCCCGAGGTCGTGCGGAGCGACGTCGAGGTATTCGCGAAGGCGCTCGAATCCGGCGATCTGGAGCGGGCGACGGACGCGTATGGAGGACCCTTCCTCGAGGGTTTCTACCTGAAGGAGGCTCCCGAGTTCGAGCGTTGGGTCGAGTCCGAACGGGCGCGTCTTGCCGATCGCTGCGCGGGCGCGCTTGAGAAGCTGGCTGAGCAAGCCGAAGCAGCAGAGGAGTATCCCCGAGCCGTGGCATGTTGGAAGCGGCTCACCGCACTCGATGTGTACAACTCGCGTTACGTGGTGCGTCTGATGGAGGCGCTGGTAGCGGCCGGTGATCCGGGCAACGCGATTCAACGCGCTCAGGAGCACGAGAGGCTACTGCGGGAGATGCTGGATGCGGAGCCAGCACCGGCAGTGCGAGCGCTGGCCGAGGGTCTGAGGCGCGAGGCTGTCGAACCGCGTGGATCAGCCGAACGACGGGCAGTCGCTCCAGCCGGACACAGCGCCGAGCCGGCGCCGGAAGTCCCGGCACGACCAGGGCGCGCAGGGCTCCTGCGAGCCTTGGCGATCTACGCTGCGGTTGCGGTTGGAGTGGTCGTGACGGCGCACATCTTCACGCTTCAATTCGGGCTTCCCGGTTGGCTCTTCCGGTCTGTCGTGGTCCTTCTCGTCGCGTGCCTTCCGGTTGTGGTAGTGACCGCCTTCGTGGCTGGCACTCCGGCAGGGAGAGGTTGGGTAAGCTGGCGCAACACGATTGCGTTCGTAGCCACAGGTTTTGCTCTTCTGGGCCTCGCGGTTTCGGGCTACATGGCGACTCGTGCCATGGGGATCGGGCCGTGGGGATCGCTGATCGGCCAGGGCGTGCTGCAGGCACGCGACCTGATCGTGCTCGCCGACTTTGAGGATTCCACGGGCGACTCGATGCAGGCGCGGGCGGTGACCGAAGCCTTCCGTGTCGACCTGGGACAATCTCCTGTCGTGAGAGTTGCGAGCCGGGAGTACGTGGGCCAGGTGCTGCATCGGATGGAGGTGGATCCCGACGGCCCCTTGACGTACGACTTGGCCCGCGAGGTAGCGATCCGTGAGGGCCTTAAGGCAGTGGTCTCAGGGGAGATCAACACGCTTGGGTCGAGCTATGTGGTCTCGGCACGAGTGGTCGTGGCGGAGACGGGTGAGGAAGTCTCCTTCAGAGAAACGGCGAGTGACCTCGATGCGATCATACTCGCTATCGACCGACTGTCGGCGCGCCTGCGAGAGCGAATCGGCGAGTCGCTCAAAACGATTCGAGCTAGTCTACCGTTGAGCCAGTTGCGGACCGCTTCGCTGGAGGCCCTGCGTCTCTATACGGAAGCCGACCGCGCAATTCTGAGCGGTGAATTCCGTCGTGCGTGCGATCTACTCGACCAGGCTATCGAACTCGACTCGGCGTTCGCGTCGGCATACCGAACGCGCGCCAGATGCTTGGGTCTAGTCGGATTTGGCTGGGATGAGCAGATCGAGGATATGACACGAGCGTATGAACTGCGCCACCAACTGCCTCCGGTAGAGCGATACACAGTAGAGGCCAGCTACTACCTGCGGGTCAACCGTGACCTGGAGAGGCGGATCAATGCCTGCCGGGCCATTGTGGAACTGGATCCTGATGAGGTGTACGGGGCGCACTGTCTTGGGACTGCTTACCACAGTCTGGGAGACCAGGTTCGCGCGGAAGAGTGGTTTCGCCGCGAAGTGGAGATTGATTCGGGTGCTGCAATCGGCTGGCTCTTGTTGGCCCGAAGTCAGTTCAACCAAGGGGAGTTCGGCGAGGCGGAGGAGACGCTCAGACAGTGGGAGACGAGACAGCCGAACGATCCTGGAATACCTAGGTATAGGGCCCACTTTGCCGCCGCGCTCGGCGATTACGCTGCCGCCGAAGAGCACGTCCGAAAGGCGAGAGAGCTGTACCTGGGTAGCGGCCTGTGGCAGGCGAGGACCAGCCGGTATCTGGGCCGTCTGGTCCAGGTGCAGGGGCGACTCACCGGAGCCGAGGGCCATTTCCGCCATGCGATGGCGGAGTACGAAATCCTTGGCAACCCACGAGGCTACTTGGGTGTGGCAATCGAGATCGCGTCATCTCGAGTCTGGTTCATCGGCGACACGACCTCCGCGCTCGAGCTGGTTACGCGTGCCCTCGAGAGCTTTCCGCTCGATTCGATTGTCCCGCTCGATCCACCCTACGGGTTCTTCGGTGCCGAGGAAAAGGCACGACGCTATAACCTTGCCGGGTTTTTCTCCTTCGCCGGGTCGACCGAGCAGGCACGAGAGATCTTGGTTAGGTGGGAAGCGAGGATCCCTCCCGAGCTGAAAGGATTTTCGGAAGCTTCCCGCCGGCTTCAGTGGGGTGTTCTCGCACTGGTCGAGGGGCGGGCTCAGGTGGCCCTCGCAGAATTGCAGGCTGCCCGGGACGGTAGCGGCAACTTCTCCTTTCTTCGATTTCCACTGCTAGGCCGAGCTTACGAACTGGCCGAACAGCCGGATTCCGCCATCTCTATGTACGAGAAGTATCTCTCGACTCTCTTCCATCGAAGGGTAATTGAGGGGACGTCGCCCAGCGACGGAAATGAACCTTACTGGCTACCCGTCGTGTACGAGCGACTGGGCGCCCTGTACGAGCAGCGCGCCGACACGGCGAACGCGATCCTCTACTACGGCAAGCTGGTCGATCTCTGGAAGGACGCCGACCCCGAGCTACAGCCGCGCGTCGAGGCCGCACGGCGGGCAATGCGCTCTCTGACTCCCGAGCGGTGAGATCTTGCCTTGCTAGCCTCCGGCGTTGGCTGTCGTACGGCGGGACACTAGTATTAGCAACATGCACCATTCGGAAAACAACCTTGCTGATCGACTCTCGCGCCTGCTAGCGGAACCTGCTCGTGCGACGTTGGTCTCTGCGTACCTGTATGGGAGTCACGCCGAAGAGAGATCCCACCAGGAGAGCGACGTCGATGTCGGCATCCTCTTGCGTTGGGATTCCTGCCCGGCGGCACGCGATCGCTTCAATGTTCGTGTCGACGTAGCTTCTTGGCTCACGGCGGAGCTGGCAGAAGGACCCGTGGATGTCGTCGTGCTGAACGACGCGCCGCCTCATCTCGGCCGCCACATCGTAAGCACCGGTGTAAGAGTGTTCTGTGCCGACCCGGAAGCCGATCACGCGTTCGTTCGAGATGTGCAGCTTCGGGCCGCGGACCTCGAGCCGTTTCTTCGCCGTGCCCGCCTTACAAAGCTCGAGGCTCTCTCACGATGACGCCCTACATAATCGAGCGCCTGGCGGAACTGAAGCGCCATCTGGGCCACTTGCGAGAGCTGCGGCCCACCGTCGGCGGCCGCGAGGACCTCGAGCGCGACCTCACGCTGCACAACGATGTGCTGTTCTCTCTCTTGACCGTCTGTCAACTCGTCATTGATATCGCAGGGGAACTCTCCGCACGGAGTGGCGATCGCTTTGAAGACTACACTCAGGCGGTCCGCAACCTTTCCCGGGACGAGCGGTTTCCAGCTGAGCTTGTACGCCAGCTCGAGAAGCTGCCCGGCTTCCGCAACATCCTCATCCATGAGTATGTGGCGCTGGATCTCGATCGTGTCGTCGAGGCGCTAGATGAACTTGCGCCTATCGAGCGATTTGCTGACATCGTGCGCGATCTCCTCGCCAGCGCGGATTCCAAGTAGGGCCAAGCGGGGATTTGTCGGCAAGGACCAGGTGGGACAAAAGGGGGCGGCGCATCAACGCCGCCCCTTCTGTGTCGTTGGCTTGTGCAAGCGCAAGCTTGGCTGACTGCGGACGCTACCGCCCTCCGCTTTGCCCCCCGCCTCGCCCGCCAGTCTGCTCGCGCTCATTGTTCAGCTCCATGATGTTCGGGGCCATGCGCTCGTCA
>JBDHAS010000211.1:0-6657 GCA_039588015.1 Gemmatimonadota bacterium
CCTGGTCGACTTCCAGGAGAGGAACCGCACCTTTTCACACCTGGCCGGCTTCCAATACGGTCCCCATGCGCTCACGGGCGGCAGCGAGCCTGAAAGGATCATGGGTTGCGAGGTCTCAACGGATTTCTTGTCCGCGCTCGGCGTTCAGCCGCTGCTCGGCAGAGGCTTCCGGCCCGAGGAAGAGGGAGAGGGAGCGGAACCGGTAGTGCTGATCGGTGCCGGACTGTGGCGTGGACGGTTCGCGGGCGATCGGGGCGTGATCGGACAGACGCTCACCTTGGACGGGGAGCCCGCCACGATCGTCGGCGTTCTACCCTCTTCCTTCCGGTTTCCCGACGCGTCAGACGTCTGGGTGCCGTTCAGGTTGAGTCGAACGGAGTATCGGGGCAGGAACAGCATCGGTGTCATCGGCCGACTGCGACCTGGAACCGGAGTCGAGGCCGCAGAGGCCGACATGGTCCGGATAGCCAGGGAACTGGGAGCGGTGCACTGGGGAAGCGCGGACGCTCTCGGAGCGCGGGTAGTGCCTCTGAGGAGCTGGCTTCTGGGCGATTGGAGGGCGGCCGCCGTTGCGTTCTACGTCGTAGCCTGCTTGGTGCTATTGCTGGCTTGTGCGAACGTCGCCAACCTCCTCATGGCCCGGAACACCACGCGCCAGCGGGAGATCGCGGTGCGAACCTCTCTGGGAGCGGCGCGGTCGCGCATCGTCCGTCAGCTGCTCACGGAGGGCATCACGTTGTCATTCCTTGGCGGCGCCCTCGGTGTGATCCTCGGTCTGTACGGCCGGGATTTGCTCATAGGCCTATCCCCCGTGGCGCTGCCCTCGTACCTGTCCTTCGCGGTCAGGCCGGCTCCGGCCTTGATCATCGCCGGGATCATTGTGGCGAGCGGCGTGATCTTCAGCCTCGGACCGGCGTTCGGCGCGGCTCGAACCGATGTGGGTAGTACCCTGAGAGCTGAAAGCTCACGCATCTCGAGCGGATTGGGCAAGCAGCGCTTTCGCTCGGCGCTCGTGGCCCTACAGCTCGCGATGGCTCTGGCCGTGCTCATCGGAGGCGGCCTGATGTTCAAGAGCTTGCTGAAACAGATGAATGTCGATCCAGGATTCGAGCCTTCGGGCGTGGTATCCCTTCAGCTAAGCCTTCCCGAGGTGCGCTATCTGGAAGCAGGGATGCTGCAGGGGTTCTATCAGCGGGTACTGGAGGACGCGAAGGCTCTTCCGGGAATCAGCGATGCCAGCATCGTAACGGATCTGCCCGTCGGGAGGACGCCGCGCGACGGGAATTTCTATCCGGAGGGCGTCGAACTCGGCTCTGACAAGGGGCCCATCTACCCGTTCTCTTACGCCTCCGCCGGCTACTTCGGCACAATGGGAATACCGCTACTCCGAGGCCGAGATTTCACGGACGCGGACGGTACGGAAGGCTCGCCCAGCGTGATCATCATAAGCGAGTTGTTTGCCAGACGGCATTGGCCCGATCAAGATCCCGTTGGAAAACGGATAGCCCGCGGCGACGGGCCACCCTCTGAAGAGGAAGGGTGGGCCACCGTCGTCGGAGTCGTCGGCAATACCTTCACCGACGGATACGGACAACCGGCTCGACCTGCGGTGTACGAACCGCTCGAGAAGGACCGGGCCTTCAACTTTTTCCTCGTCGCTCGAACGACCCTAGCGCCTCGAGCTGCCTTCGAACAACTGCGAGGAACCATCCATGCCATCGACCCCAATGTTCCCATCTCCGCTTCCCGCACCATGGAGCGGGCGATGCTTGAGGCGAATTGGCAGCTTCGTTTCTACACCTGGTTGTTCGCGGCCTTTTCGTTCATAGCGATACTCCTGGCGTCTGCGGGGGTCTACGGCGTCATGTCCTTTGCCGTCGCCAGCCGTTCCAAGGAATTCGCCTTGAGGATGGCTTTCGGGGCACAACGCGTTCAGGTCGAGCGCCTCGTCCTGCGCCGGGCGATGGCGCTCTCGGCGGTAGGGCTCATCCTGGGCCTATCGGCAGCGCTGGGTGGTGCCCGGCTTCTGACGGGAATGCTGTTCCAAGTAGGCTCGACGGACCTCCAGGTGTTCGGCCTCTCGACGCTGGCCATGGCGGCCGTCGCCCTCTTGTCCGGGTACCTGCCGGCCCGCCGCGTGCTCCGGATCGAGCCGATGGCGGTCCTCGGAGAAGAGTAGAACCAGGATCAGGCTGCGCTCGGCGCCGGCGCCGGTCACGTTCGGCAGCGGAGCGGCTCTTGTCACGCAGGCTCCACACGTGCTATACGTCACCTGACACCTTACAACCCAAACGGTGAGGCGACGATGAAGAGCATTGGCGCGATGCTAGTCGTGTGTGCGGTACCCTTGCTGCTGATCCCTCGAGGTTCTGCCATCGCTCAATCGAACAGCCCGGACCTCCAGGCTCTCCTCAGCGAGGTCGAAGCGGAAGTCGAGTCCATGGCGAAGCTCACGCAGGTCATGGTGGACAAGATCTTCAGCTTCTCCGAGCTCGGTTTTCAGGAGTACGAGACCTCCGGTTACCTGGTCTCCGTCCTGCGCGATCACGGCTTCGAGGTCGAAGAGGGGTTCGCGGGCATCCCCACCGCCTGGGTGGCGCGCTGGGGGTCCGGCGAACCGGTCATCGCCTTCGGCAGCGACATCGACGGGATACCGAAGTCGAACCAGAGGCCCGGCGTCGCCTACCACGAGCCGCTCGTGGAGGGTGCTCCCGGTCACGGGGAGGGCCACAACTCCGGGCAGGCGGTGAACGTCACGGCGGCCATAGCGCTGAAGAGAATCATGGAGCGGGAGGGCATCGGCGGGACGCTGATGCTGTGGCCGGGCGTCGCCGAGGAGTTGGTGGCGACCAAGGCTTACTTCGTCCGCGACGGGATGTTCGATGACGTCGACGCCGTGCTGTTCACGCACGTCAGCAACAACCTGAGCGTCACCTGGGGCCCCGCGAACGGAACCGGCCTCGTCTCGGTGCTCTTCACGTTCGAGGGGCAGGCGGCCCACGGTGCCGGTGCCCCGTGGCGAGGCCGCAGCGCGCTGGACGCCGTCGAGTTGATGAACATCGGCTGGAACTTCCGACGCGAACACCTGCGCCCGGACCAGCGCTCTCACTACGTCATTCCGGAAGGCGGCGATCAGCCGAACGTCGTGCCGTCGAAGGCAACCGTCTGGTACTACTTCCGCGAGATGGACTACGCCGACATCAAACGGAACTTCGAGATCGGGGTCAACATGGCGAAGGGTGCCGCCCTGATGACCGACACCGAGATGAGCTATCGCATCCTTGGAGCGGCGTGGCCGCGGCACTTCAACAAGGTCATCGCCGAGACGATGTACGAGCACATCAAGACGGTCGGCTTGCCGGAGTGGAGCGAGGGGGACCAGGCTCTCGCGAAGGCGGTCCAGCACGTCATGGGCAGCGAGGAGAATGGGCTCAATACGGAACTCGACTCGCTCGGGCCGCCGCCGGAGCGGCGCCGGAGCGGCGGCTCGGACGACATCGGCGACGTCTCCTGGACCGTCCCGACGGTCACGCTCCGTTTCCCGTCGAATGCCCCCGGGCTGCCCGGCCACCACTGGTCGAGCGCGGTTGCCATGGCCACGCCCATCGCTCACAAGGGAGCCACGGCCGGCGCCAAGGTCATGGCCATGACGACTCTAGAGCTGTTCGTTAAGCCGGAACTGGTCGAGCAGGCATGGGACTACTTCCGCGACGAGCAGACCAAGGAGATCACCTACACACCGTTAATCACCGACCAGGACGATCCCGCGATCGACCTGAATCGCGAGATCATGGCGCGCTATCAGCCGCTGCTCGAAAAGTACTACTACGACGAGACCAAGTACGACAGCTACCTGGAGCAGCTAGGGGTCAAGTACCCGACGCTGGAGCCGCCAAAGGCGAAGGAGAACTAGATCGCAGGCGCTGACGCGGCGCTCGCGCGCCGAGCCGGCGGTCCGGCTCTACAACTAGGAAGGCTGGCCGTGCATGACACGCGGCCAGCCCCTAGCGCCGGTGCCCGTCTTCTGTCGGACCGGCGCGAGTTCGGCTTTTGATCGAGACTACTGCTTGAACCACCTGTAGACGGCCAGCAGGATGATGGCGCCTCCCACGGCCGTTGCAACGCTTCCGATGTTGAATCCCGTCACCGATCCAAACCCTATGATCGAGCCGATCCACCCCCCCACCACCGCGCCCGCGATGCCGATCAGTATCGTGATGATGAAGCCTCCGGGATCCTTACCCGGCATTATCCACTTGGCCAAGGCCCCAGCGACGAGCCCCAGCACGATCCATGAGATGATGCCCATGATCGCTCCTCCTACGGGTTGCGGGTGACCGCAGACTAATCACTGCCCTCGCTGTCCGTCTCGAGGACCTACAAGCTGCGCGTCTCGCCGTGCGCAAGCAACCAGAGGTTCTCCTCCGCCAGTCCGGCAGCCTGCCAGGCCCGCCGGGTTCGTTCCGGCGGCTCGTCCATCGCCTCGTCGGTCAGCTTGAAGGTGCCGAAGTGGATGGGCACCATCACGTGGCGGGCCAAGGCACCCTCGGAGGTGCCGTTCGACTCCTGGAACGCCCTCACCGCCTCCTCGGGGTTCATGTGGGCGGGGCGCATGAACCAGCGCGGCTCGTAGGCGCCCACCGGCATCAAGGAGACATCGAACGGGCCGAAGCGCTGGCCAATTGTGGAGAACTCAGGGTGATATCCGGTATCGCCGGCGAAGAAGATCCGCCGCTTCCCATCATTCAGCGTCCAGCCGCACCACAGTGTCGCGTTGCGGTCGCGCAAGCCGCGGCTGCTGAAGTGCTGAGCCGGCACGCAGGCTACGCGCAGGCCGGCGGCGCGTGTCTTCTCCCACCAATCGAGCTCCTCCACATGGCGAGCGCCCCGCGTTCGGAAGAACGCGCCGAGACCGAGGGGTACCAGCCAGCGGGCTTCTGGGAACCGCTCTGCCAGCTTCCGCACGGTGCGATCATCGAGGTGGTCGTAGTGATTGTGCGATTGGACGACGAGATCGATCGGCGGCAGGTGCTCGAACGGGATGCCGGGCGGCACCCAACGCTTCGGGCCGGCGAACGACAGCGGCGAAGCTCTATCGGACCACATCGGATCGGTCAGTATGTTCGTGGCGCCAAGCTGCAGCAGAGTCGTCGCGTGGCCCACCCAGGTTACGACGAGCGTTCCCGGCTGGGCTCGCGGACTCGGGAACTCGGGCGCCGCCCTGGGGAAGGTCGACGGATCCGGATCGCGAGGCAGGCGCTTGAACGGACGCTCGACTAGAACCCAGCGCAAGAACCCGCCGAACCGATTCGACGGCTCGATGGGCCACGGATTGCGGAAGCGTCCGTCCGCTCGATGGTGAGACGGCGAGGCGGGCGGCGGCATCGCGCCGCCGCCCGCCCGCCGTGGTCCATGCTGCATCCGCCGATCGGCCGGCTACCGGACCTTGATAGGCACCGAGAACCGGGTCGTGTCCCAGATCAGCTGCAGCTCGCCGCCGTCATCCGTGGGGTCGATCGCGATGGTGAATCGCTCCACCGGTTGCGACAGAGTTGCGCGAACCAGCTCCACACGCGCCAGGTCCTGTGCCTGATCGTATTGCGTCCCCCACTGCCCGGTCTGCTGGTTGATGATCAGATAGGTCGACTCCGGCGTGTAGATGCTGAAGAGCGTGTACGTCCCCGCGGGGACAAGGGCGTCGCCGATCTCGAGGTCGCGATCAGTGGTGAACTCGGTCGCCGCGTTGGCGCCCGTACGCCAGACCTCGTTGAGTGGGGCCAGATTACCCCAGGTGACGCGGCCGCGCTTTGCGGGCCGGCTGTAGATGACCCTGAGCTTGGCGCCGCCAACAGCAGTCTCGACGGTCGCCTCTGGCGACGGGACGCCGACGCCTTCGCCGCGGGCGTCCCGGGCCGCGTAGTCCGCTGCCAGCATCTCGAAGTCCAGATCGGCCACCTTCTCACCGACAAGTTTCAGCGTAGTTCTTTCTCCGGTCCGTCCCAGTACGCGGCCGCCCTCGTCCACCCGCGCCAAGAACGGACTTCCGAAGAAGCTGAAGGCTATGGAGTCCGCCGCCATCCGCACGATGGCGTTCGGTTGCACCCGACCTCTGCCTGCCGAGAGGAAGCTGACGGGGAAGCTGTCGGCACCACCGGCCACCGCCTGCGACACCGCCTGCTCCAGGACGGCGAAGGCGATGGGCGTCTTGCCAACCGTCGGGATGACACCCTCGGGAACCGCCACCCGCGTGGTGCCAGGGTTACGTCCGCCCATGGTCTCTATCGTGGCGCTGTCGCCTTGGACGGTGATGGTCTGCTCCACCGGCGGCGGCCCATCCGGGTTCTCCGGCGGCGTGCTCCAGCTCACGTGCATGCTGCCGATCGTGCCGTCCGGCGCGAGGGTCGCCCGGTACTGCGCGACACGCGTCGCCGGCGCGCGTATCAGCAAATGGCCCTCGAATCCGGCCTCCGTACGCGTATACACCTCGACCGACATCGTGTCGGTGCCGAGCCGTTCGATGAATGCCCGTCTTTCGTCTCCCGCGTCCGTCCCAGCCGTACAGGCAGACATCAGCCCGCCCACGCCCAGCAGCGTCAGGCTGCCGACCACATGTCTCAGCGCAGGGGCACGCCTAGAGCTAATCCTTCTGGACATTGC
>JBDHAS010000212.1:0-6614 GCA_039588015.1 Gemmatimonadota bacterium
GACGCAGGTCGACCCCCACGTACCGCCCGTAGCCATGAACGCGAAACCCTGGCCTTCGCCGCTCAAACCGAAACCCAGACCCTCCGCGTTCGTGATCGGATGGTCCGGTATCGTTACTTGAGGCTTCAGCATCTCGGAGCCCGTGGTCTGCGACAGCACACGGCTTGCTCGTCCGGTGTGAGACGACATGATCTCGATCGCGAAGCGAGCCAGGTCCGAAGGTGTGGTCCACAAGCCACCCGCCGCTCGCACAGGAAAGTGATGTCGTTTCCCCTCGAACGGCCGCGCAACGTCGTAGTGCTCTGAGGTGGCCCTGGCCCGGAGATCTGCGGGTAGCGGCTGCGCGAAGGTGCTCGAGGTCATGCCGAGCGGGTCGAGGATGGTCTGCTGCATGAAGGCAGCGAACGGTTCGCCCGTGACGTCAACCAGCAGCAACTGCAAGATACCGTAGGCCATGTTCGAATACCGGTATTCGCCGCCCGGAACCGTTGTGACGCGGGTGGGAGTCTGCAGACCGGTCGACGAGTCCGCATCCAGCATCTGCTGGATCGTGACCGTCGGCTTGGCCCCGGCTCCGGCGTAGCAACATTCAATCCCGCTCTCGGTCCAGCCATCGCTCAGGCCCCCGCTGTGACTCAACAGTCGGCGCAGCGTGACCTTCTCCTTGACCGTGTACTCGGTGCCTGGTATGCGCCACGAGCTCAGGCGGTCGTTCACACTTTCGTCGAGGTCGAGCACACCTCGTTCCACCAACGCAAGTGTAGCGGCCGCAGCGACAGGCTTCGCCACGGAGCCTGCATGAAACAGGCTCTGCGGGGTGACGGTTTCGGCACCTCCCGCTTCCAATACGCCGTAGCCTCGTGCCCATGCGATCTGGAAATCGTCGATCACGGCGATGCTCACACCCGGCACCCCGTAGTGCTCCATGCGCTCGGCGATGGTGCCGGTCCGGCCAGCCAGGATCTCACCCTCTTCGCTCATCAGGATCAATCCGTTCTCGACGCGTCGAATGAGCGCTTCGAGAGAGGTCGTGTCCTGATCGACCCCAACGGCGACCTGCCGAGTTGAAGACCCACCCTGCTCGCCGCAGCCACCGAGAACTAGCGCGAAAACTGCCGACAGTAACACCATCCGCCTGAACACCCTGTCTCCTCCTGATGCCGAATCCGAGCGACCCTTAGCTCGTCCCACGAATCGTCCTGTCCTTTCAAGCCCGCGCGAGACCCTCACCACGCAAACGTGTACGTGTACTTGAACAGTATCGTGCGGTTGTCGGTGAGCGGTAGCGCTGGGTCGGTTCGTTGACGGTCGAAGTTGAATCCCTCGTTGTACACCAACCAAAGGTCGTTGCCCTCACGGAAATTGTAGCGTAGCCGAACGTTCGCGGCAGCGAAGTTGCTCACGTTGCTAAACTGGATGAACGAGTTCACCGAGAACTTCGTGTCGAGCGCCGCTCCAATCCTGAGACGAAGGATGTGTGAGTCGAACCCTTGATCACGTTCGGGGAAACGGACGAAGTCCACCGCGTACAACGTACTCAGTTCCAAGAAACGCGAGACATACCACACGGGCGCGAGCCATACGTTGGCAAGCCACCCGTCGTAGAAACCCTGTGCGCCGCCGCCGACGAAACTGCGCAAGCGTCTTCCTGGCGGGGTGCCGAAGTCGAACTCAAAGCGCGGAAACCAGTAGCTTCCCGCTGGAACGTAGGTACCCTCCGGAAGATCGAGCTGCTCCCGCAAGTCCTCGTAGTACAGTTCGACATCTAGCCCCAGGCGCGACCCCGGCCTCCATAATAGATCCACGTCGTGCTCGATGAAGGCCGACTCGACGCTACCATCCGGATTGCGGAGCGCGACAGAGCCGAAGAGCTGGAACGGGTCGATGCGTCGAAACGGCCCCTCCTCCGGGTAGTGGAAATAGGCGAGCGAGTAGTAGAAGTCGGTGAAGTTGCGACGGGTGATGAATCCCATATCCGGTTCGTAGTCGGCGCCGAACCGCCGCGCGCTGAAGAAGTAGGAGAACCCACGCTCGCGCGCCCGGTTGAGGTACATGCGTATCGCGTTCGCCTCACCGAAGCGGAAGCCGCGCTGGTCAATGATGTCGTCATCGAAGCTCTGGGCCCAACGTATCGCCAAATAGTCGTCGCCTGCGATCCTGAAAGTCCCGTCGAGCCCATACGCGACGTTGTATGAACCATCATCACCCAGGCGTGTCGTTAGCATCGCCCCCGCATTCGAGTACTGGTTGAAGACGCGGCGGCGAGCGCGAAAGACTCCAAAATTCTCCGAAGGCAGATAGGTGCTCCGTTGCGTCTGCATGTTGAGCGCGCCTACGTCCCAATCGCCCACACGGCCTACCAACCGCGCCCCGCCCAGAATGCGTATCGCCTCGCCCTCATACAGCCCAATTCGCCGACTGTAGAACAGGCGGGTTGCACCGCCGGTGAAGAAGTCGAAGACGCCTGAACGCTCTTGAAAGAACTGTCGTTTCTCCGGATAGAAGAGTGAGAAGCGGGTGAGGTTCACCTGATAGTCGTCCGCCTCCACCTGCGCGAAGTCGGTATTGACGGTCAAGTCGAGCGTGAGGTTGCTGGTCAGACTGTACCTGAGGTCACCCCCTGCTTCCGCCTCTGTCTCGCTATCGAGATAGTATCGAGCCTCCGTGGAATTGAGCGTCGCCGTCTGTCCAACACCGCTCAGGACGTACGGTGTCACGTACACCGGCCTGTGCGTGATCACTCCTTCGAGCACCGCGTCCTGGGCCAGCGAGGGACGCAGGTAGTCGTAGTCCGGCGGGATCTCAGGGTACACCTGCCGCTCGTTCTTCCGCGGGATGTACCGGTAGGCCGAGATGCCCATCTCCACCCGCTCGCCGACGGTCTCGAATCCAAGACTCGAGAACGGGATTCGCATCTCGGCAAACCAACCCTCTGCCGTCTGCGTCGCCGCGACATCCCAATGGGCATTCCAGCTTCCGTTCCAAGCGCCCTGTCCGTCTCCGCTGATAGAAACGTCCCCCCTCACCCCTGCGGGCGTCGTCCAGAACCAAAGCCCGATGTCGTTGTCGTTGAACGGATCGATCAAGACTCCGAAGTTGTCGTCCCCGCTCATCCGGTCACGGTACAGCGAATTGACCTGGATGCCTGTGGGGTCGGAGTCGTAGAAGCGACCCGCGACGTACAGGTAGTGGTCGTCGTACGCGACGCAGATCTCCGTACGCTCGGTCAACGGCGCCTTGAACGTCGGGGTGTACATCGTAAGCGGGAACGGCGTGATACCTCCCCAGGCCGCCTCATCGCTCAACCCATCCAACTCAACTACACCCCGGATCCGAGGCAACGACAGCAGGCCTCCGTCCTCGCTCGAGTCGCCCGTTTGAGGAGGCTGCGCCGAAACGCTCGCCGGGCTCAACGCGAAAACGACCGCAGCGGCGGCCACGAGCAGCGGCCACCGCCCTCGCCGGCGTCCCTTAGACCCTGATCCCACCCTCGTGCTCATGATCGTGGTCATGATCGTTGTCGTGATTGTGATCATGTTTATGATCCTGCCGCGACGGATTGATCTCATCCAAGGCCCAGACCGCCATTGCCCGCACCGAAGGCTCGCGGTCGCGCAAAGCGTCCAGGAGAGGGTTCACCGCTTGCGGGTCTCCGCTCTTTCCCAGCCACTCGGCCGCCGAGCGTCGCATCCCAGCATCGTCGTCGCTCAACGCCGCGACCAGCGCCGGTACGTCTTTGGACATCGCCCGAGCGTCGCGGCTGCCCGGCCGGCCGTTCCACACGTCCTCGTTCTCTCCGTGACGCAGTCCCTCTTGATCGATCAAGGCGTCTCGCGCCTCTTCCGCCCTGCGTCCACCGATTTCGCCCAACGCCCAGATCGCGGGCTCTCGCAACTCAGGATGTCGCCCCGCCGCGTCCACCACGGCCGACACAGCAGAGGAATGCTCGATCTCGCCCAGCGACAGGACCGCCATCTCCCTCACCAGGGGATCGGAGTCCTCGATCAGTCCGATCAGAGGCTCGACGGAGTCGCGCTCCTTGATCTCCCCTAGTGCCCAAGCGGCGACCAGCCTCACGTCGGCGTCATCATCTCGCAGCCGCTCATGGAGCGGACCTACACCTCGTGAGCTCTCCAGCTCGCCCAAGGCCCAGGCGGCGTAACGACGAACGAGTGGATCGCTGTCTTGAAGCTCCGCGATTCGCTGCGAGACATCGTCTGCCTGAAATGCCCGCAGCACGTCGGTCGCAGCTGCCGGGAACGCGATGACCAGACCGGCGGCCGTGCCCGCTACCAGCAGCGTTGCACTAACTAATGAAAAAAATCTTTCATACATGGGTGCAAAATCTCCTTCCTAGCTGGTTTCCGGTTTGGATCCTACGATCCGTACCTGCTGCGCCGGCCGGTGAGGCGGAGAGAACCCGACCGGCACAGCCGGCGCGACCCTGAACGGGCCGCCTTTGTTACGTCCCGAATCTAGTCGGGTTGATCTCGTCCAACGCCCAGACCGCCATGGCACGCACCGCAGGCTCGGAATCGCGAAGTACTTCCAACAGGGGTTCTACGGCCCGCGGGTCACCTCGCCCGCCCAGCCACTCGGCCGCTGAACGCCTTACCCTCGGATCCTCATCTTGCAGGACGGCGATCACGGAGGTGACATCCTTCGATACCGACCGGGGCAGCTGGTTGCCTAGATGCCCTGTCCATACCTGGTCGTTTTCCCAACCGTGTGTATCTCGACGCCCGTACAGTCCCCGCCGTGCATCGTCTGCCCGGTCCCCATCGATCTCTCCCAGAGCCCAGAACGCAGCTTCGCGCAGCTTCGGGTGGTCCTCAACAGCAGCCATGATCGGACTCACCGCGTAAGGGTGCCCGATCTCACCTAGCGCCAACACCGCCATTTCTCGCACCAACGGGTCGTCGTCGTCGAGCAGATCGATCAGAGCCTCGATGGCATCGTGTTCCTTGATCTCCCCTAGTGCCCACGCCGCGACGAGTCGCACGTCCGCGTCGTCGTCTCCCAGCCGATCGACGAGCGGATCGACGCCCCTTGAACTCTCTAGCTCGCCCAGCGCCCACGCTGCTTGCCGCCGGACTCGAGGATCGCCGTCCTCTAGTTCACGGACGCGCTCTTCCACGTCGCCGTTTGGGAACGCCTGCAGGACATCGACGCCGGCAGCACCCCAGATGTCTACGCTCGCAAGCGGGAACGCTATGGCCAGCGCCGTCACCGACGTCGACAACAGCCGGCGCGGCGAGATAGGAGCCCGGTTCAGGCCTCGAGCCAGGATGCTCCGGACTCGATTCGCCAACCCGGAAGCGTGCGCCATGGCGAACGCTCCGCGGGGCGCCATCTCCGCTACATGTGTGCGAGCGATGTCGACGAGATGCTCGGCGTAGATATCGGAGCGTACACCAACGTTCAGCGCCTGATCGTCGCAGGCCCGCTCCTGCTCCAGGCTATTGAGTCGCGCGGCGAGCCAGACGAGTGGGTTGAACCAGTAGATGGCGCACGCGACTTCGACCATGAGGTGCACGGCGTAGTCCCATCGGCGGATGTGCGCCAACTCGTGCAAGAGCACGACTCGCTTACGCTCGCTGGTCCACGTCGCCGCACCGGCCGGGAAGATTACCGCGGGGACCCGCAGCCCCCACGTCACCGGCACCGAGACCTCTTCGCTTTCCAACAAGCGTACGCGCCTGCGGATTCCGAGTTTAGCGGCCAGCAGCCTACCCAACGCCCGGTCTTCTTTCGAACCCCACGACCTAGCGCGACGCGTGAGGTCGCGAACCCGGTAGAGATCGAGCCCGAGCCGGCCCAAAAGCGCAATCGCTCCCATGGCCCAAAGCAATAGCGCGATGCCAGCGGCGCTTGGCCACGCGGCCCCACGCTCGCCGGTGCCTCCGTCGGTAGCTAATGCGCCTGCTCCCCCTGCTCCTCGTCCCGAGTCGCCGACGTAAGGAGCCCCCGCAAACGCGGAGCTCTCACCGCACCCGCACGCACAGTCACACGGAGAAGACTCGCCTTCAAAGAGGCCCGCCGTGCTCGTTTCCACCGACACGTAGAATGGCTCGACTCTCCACTCCGGCAGCGTCGCCTGCAACAGCGGCAGAGCGAGCAAACTGCCGAGTGCCAGACTCCATACCGCGTGCCGCATCGAGGCGGAGGTCCGCCTCAAGACCCAGGTGGCCAGACCAGCCAGGGACAGCACGATCGTTCCCTTGACCAGGACGTCGATCATCAGGTCGATGACGAATGCCGTGTACGGATTAGCCAGACTCTGACTCATGCGACTTTCTCTCTTCTTCTATCCACTCAGCGATCGCCTCCAGCTCCTCCGGCGAAAGCTTCGACATGCCGAGAAGCGCCAGGATCGCACGAGATGGCGAGCCCTTGAAGAACGTGCGCGTCATGTTGCGAGCCGCAGACTGCGATGCCGCCTCATGCGACACAGTCGGCGCATAGACGTAGCGGCGGCCCTCCTGGCGGTGCGTCACGTGCCCCTTCTTCTCCAGAATCCCGAGCGTAACCCGTACCGAGTCGTAGCCGGGATCCGGCTCCATCCGACCTACCACGTCCGCCACACTCGCCTCGCCCAGTCGGTAGAGGATGTC
>JBDHAS010000213.1:0-6601 GCA_039588015.1 Gemmatimonadota bacterium
AGTGTCACGACTCAGACGACAACGCGTCGCGATTGGGGATGGAAATACAAGATGATGTCTCCGGCGCAACGGAGGAACTTCGAAGCGCTGAAGAGGCAATCCACAACCTCCTGCGTGCGGGTCGCAACGTAACCGAAATCAACTTCCGTTTCGAGAGCGCGCTGACTGCCTACTCCCAGATGGGCCAGGCTCAACATAGCCTCAACCTGGATCACCTCGAGAACCTGGGTCGTCAGGTAGCTTCCGTGTCAAGAGATATTCGGGCGGCAGAAGAAGTCGCCGCCGAACACCAATGGGAACATAAGCTGATTCTCATTCCGGTTTGGTTCCTCACACTCTCCGGTTGCGTCTTGGCCTGGTTCAAGTTGCGAGCGCTGGCGAAGGGAGCTGGAGAATAGCATGTCGCGTTCTAGTGGCTTCCTCGATCGCTTTTCGCGCCCACTCAAGATCGCGATCCAGATCAGTATCCTCGGAGTGATCTTGCTGGCGATCGCCACTGTGGGTTTCATCGAGTACAGTGGCCATCCGAGCTTCTGCACGAACTGCCACGTCATGCAGCCCTACTATGACTCCTGGGCTACTTCGTCCCACAACACGGTGAAGTGTATCCAGTGTCATTATGCGCCGGGGATCAAAGCGGAAGCGATGGGCAAGGTCCAAGCCGCAAATCAGGTCGTCAAGTACGTCACAGGCGCGTACGGGATGAAGCCTTGGGCCGAAATCGAGGACGCGGCCTGCCTGCGTTCAGGTTGTCATACCGAAAGCGAGCTCGAGGGCGAAGTCGATTACGAGGGCGTCCGATTCGATCACACTCAACACCTGGGAGACCTCCAACGCGGGAAGCGACTCCGCTGCACCAGTTGCCACTCACAGATCGTGCAGGGGAGCCCGCTGGAGGTAGAGGGAATCCAGATCGGCGCCGCCCATCTGCGGGTCACTGCCGTGACTTGCTACATCTGCCATTTCAAGGACCGTCCTCCAAGCCAGCCCATTGCCGGTTGCATCGGCTGCCATCCGTCACCGCGTCGCTTCCGCTCCGCCGCTGGTTTCGTGGTGGATCATCCGAAGTACGTGCAAGACATGGTGTCCTGCTCCGGCTGCCATGAAACCGTGACTACTGGAACGGGTGAAGCTGGTCAGCGTCGCTGTTTCAACTGCCACAACGAGCCCGAGCGGATTCAGGAATTCGAGAATGCTGAGCTCGTACACCGAGTGCACATCGCCATTCACAACGTCGAATGCACTCAGTGCCACACGCCAATTCTTCACCGGCTTGTCTCCCTAGCAGAGACCTTCGAGCTCGATTGCCAGTCTTGTCATCAGCGTGTGCACGACGAACAGCGGCGAATGTACGCGGGGATGGGAGGACACGGCACAGAAAACAAGCCCAGCTCGATGTTCCTCGCCCGTGTATCTTGCCAGAGTTGCCACGGCCTAGCTTCCGAGGTTGCCGGCCATGCGCAGGTCAACGTCGCGGGAGAGGCGACCTGCATGTCCTGCCACGGGATCCGCTACGCCAATATCCTCCCGTCCTGGCAGCGAGAGATCGAAGGCCGCTGGTCAGAGGTAGCTTCCATCGTCACAGCCGCCCGCCAGACCTTAGGCGGCGTGCCGGTACGCAGCCGGGCGGCCGTCGACAGCATACTCCGTCTGGCTGAAGAGAACATCGGCTTCGTTGAGCGCGGCAAAGGCGCACACAACATCGCATACGCCGATGAGCTGTTGCGCGCCTCTCTGGACCTCGTACGGGAGGCCGCGGGCAGCGGCCTGCCCTACTCAGTAGGGGACGTGGACCTTGGCCCCGCGATCGGCCGTAATATCTGCCTGCAGTGTCACATCGGCGTAGAAGAACAGAAAGGCCCGTTCGGCGGCGCGCAGTTCGATCACGCGCCGCACGTACTGCGAGCCGGCGTCGAGTGTAACCAGTGCCATACGCCTCTAGAAGAGCATGGCGGGATCACCTTGGATTCTGCTTCGAGCTGCGACGCCTGCCATCACCGGGCCATCGATCCTCTGAACTGCGCCCAGTGTCACACTGGTCCGGGCGGTGCTCCGGTCCGACCGATCCCTACAGCGATCGGAGACTTCCCCCATCAGTCACACGTCGCTGCGCGACTTCCCTGCTCGGGATGTCACCGCCCGCCTCAGATGAGCGGCGCCCAAGTCGACTGTATGAACTGCCACCTTATCCACCACCGGCCGAAGAGCTCGTGCCTGAGCTGCCACCGCGGCGGAGTACAGAACCTCCACCCCCCCGTCGCGCATGATGGCTGCACGATCTGTCACGGGGAGGACGCGGCCTGGATCAGCGAGTGGACCCGCCAGGTATGCACCGTCTGCCACGCCGACAAGACCGAGCACAATCCACCGGCGGATTGCCACCTTTGCCATACCATGCCCGCGCTTGGCGAGGATTGATCCGATTCAAGAATAAAGACAATTGATATTCTATTGTCCGTTTTTTGACATCTGACCCGCAAATGCCCGTCGTGGGGCAAAGCGCCTCACGTCCACGGGGCGGGCACCCAGCCATGCTCGGTCCACTAGACACTCGCCTGTGATGCCGACCTGGCACCCGCTGCTCGCTGTACCTAGCGACCGGGCAGCGTAGCCGCCCGGTGCTTCCGCTATCGTCCGGGCAGGCAGAAGAAGGCGACTCTGGCGGACCGAATCGGCATCGTTCTTGCCTCAAAGACGCACCCAGAGCCCACCCGATGCCGTCGTCCTGTCAACTTGGAGGCGGATGTGTCACGCGCCCAATGGAACCTGCCATCGTTCAGGTGGAATAGGATACCACAGCAGGTACCCCGCCTTGGGGCCGTATTTGCTCTGGCGGGCATAGGGCTAATCGTCGCCCGGCAGTATCTGGTTCCGGAGACATTCGGGGATATCGGGCATTATCGGGCAGCGGCTATCGACACGATAGTGGCCCGTGAGAAGAAGTTCGCCGGGCAGCAGGCGTGTGCGCTCTGTCACAGTCGTATCCAAGAAGTTCGTCTGGCCTCTAATCACCGTGGAGTGGCATGCGAGTCATGCCACGGCCCGGCCGCGGCCCACGTGGCCAACCCAGTTGAGATCAAGCCCTCGATTCCCCGGGAACGAGACTTCTGCCCCCGTTGTCACGCCTACAACCCGTCTCGTCCCACCGGCTTTCCGCAGATAGATCCGGTTGCACATAATCCGTTGACACCGTGCGTAACCTGCCACGAGCCTCACGAGCCCGAGCCCCCGGTAGCGCCCGGAGCCTGCAGCGCTTGCCACGGCCAGATCGCGCGTCAGAAAGCTGTATCACACCACGCTACCCTGCCGTGCATTACGTGCCACGAGGCGCCTGAAGAGCACAAGACCGCACCTCGGACTTTGCAACCGAGCAAGCCCGCGGGGCGCGGTTTCTGTGGTGGGTGCCACGGCGAAGAAGCCCAGGCCCCGCAACACATACCGAGGATCAACCTACGAACTCACAATCCACAGCACGTGTGCTGGCAATGTCACTACCCCCACTATCCGGAGACCGAGTGATGTCGAGAGATGCCAGCCTTTCGGCCGAGGCTCCCGACACCGCCGAGGAGAAGTCAGTCGACCGACGCGAGTTCCTGGGCGATTGCCTGAAGGCGTGTGGCCTCGCGGCGCCAATTCTTCTCGGCGTCATCAGAATCCCAACGCTCGATGCGCAAGAGACCGGCGCAGACGAGTACGATCCCACCGAGCACCTGTACGGCATGGGCATCGATGTGGCCAAGTGCATAGGGTGCGGTCAGTGTGTGGCAGCCTGCAAGGCGGAGAACGATGTGCCACTAGACCCTCATCTCTTCAACACCTGGGTCGAGCGCTTCATAATCCGCACCGACGATGAAGTTGAAGTGGACAGCCCAAACGGGGGGATGGACGGCTTTCCGCCAGCTAACGGCGAAGGAGGTATTCGACGCACGTTTTTTGTGCCGAAACTGTGCAACCACTGCGATAACCCGCCCTGCGTCCAGGTGTGCCCGGTCGGCGCGACATTCATAACGGAGGATGGGGTCATCCTGGTGGACGATGAGTACTGCATCGGTTGCCGTTATTGTGTACAAGCTTGCCCTTACGGTGCGCGGTGGATTCACCCGGAGACACACGTCGCTGCCAAGTGCACCTTCTGCTATCACCGCGTGGTCGATGGACTTGTTCCAGCATGCGTCGAAGTATGCCCAACCGGTGCCAGGCTGTTCGGCGAGGTCGAGCACCGCGCCACGCCGCTCGCCAGATTCATGCGGTTCAACGACATCCAGGTCCTCAAGCCCCACCTGAACACGAGACCGAAGGCTTATTACGCCAACCTCGACGGCGAGGTGAGATAGTCCGATGCAAGGGTACATCTACCCGAACGAGTTCGAGCTCCAGTGGGGAATCCTTGTCGTGCTTTATCCTTACGTGACAGGGCTCGTCGCGGGCGCTTTTATCCTCGCTTCGCTAGAGCGGGTCTTCAATGTGAAGGAGGTACAGCCGACCTACCGTTTGGCGCTACTCACGGCCCTAGCTTTTCTACTCGTGGCCCCCCTCCCGTTGTTAGCGCACCTCGGTCACCCGCTCCGTTCGTACGAGATCTTCCTGACACCGAACCGCCAATCGGCGATGGCAATGTTCGGGTTCGTCTACGCCTGGTATTTGATGGTCGTGCTGCTCATCGAAATCTGGTTCGACTACCGGAAGGATCTCGTCCTCTGGGCTCGCCAGGAGAAGGGGATCAAGCGCTGGATCCACTACGCGCTGACTTTGGGAGCCACGGACCTGTCCGCGAAAGCGCTCAAGTTCGACGACAGGGCCGGACGCTGGATTACGATCATCGGTATCCCGTCGGCCTTCCTTTTGCACGGGTATGTTGGCTTCATTTTCGGGTCCGTGAAAGCGAACCCGTGGTGGAGCAGCGTCCTGATGCCGGTCGTCTTTCTTTTCTCCGCGATCGTATCGGGCATCGCGCTCGTCATGATCATCTATATGCTGTCGAGCATGCTTCGTTGGAAGCCGGTGGACATGCGCTGTGCGGACAAGCTGGCAGCTTTTCTCTTCTACGCAATGGTAGTTGATGTATCGCTGGAGATGCTAGACTTCATCCACCGGCTCTACGAGTCGGAGGAGTCGATAGGGATCTTAACTCAGCTAATCGAAAGTCGACTCTTCATCAGCCTGATCGTCTTGCAGCTCGTGCTAGGAAGTTTGCTGCCCCTATCCCTTCTCGGCCTTACCTCGCCGGCGCTCAGCAAGCAGAGTATCGTCAAGGTCCCCGACGAGTTGAGGCGCCTGATCTACCTCGTAGCAGGGGTCCTGGTCCAGATCGGCATCTTCAGCATCCGATGGAACGTAGTCATCGGTGGGCAGTTATTCTCAAAAAGCCTCCGCGGCCTAACGGTTTACAGGCTCGATCTGTTCGGATTGGAAGGACTGCTCATGGCTAGCGCCCTTCTGATCCTGCCATTCATAATCCTGTGGGTTCTGGTCAAGGTGCTGCCCCCGTGGCCAGATGCCGAGGCCAAGCTGCCGCAGGCCGGTGACAGCTCCGCCTGAAGGTTCGGCAGTCCAGCAGCCCAATACAGATCCGGCGGCCTTGAAGCCGCCGGATTCGCTTTACACGGTAGGGTCTGCTGTGTAGCCTAAGTATGTCAGAATGAGGATGTAGACGATGGCTGCGATGGCGAGCCAGGTCACCACCCGGCTCGCTTCGCCGCGTGCGGTCTTCCGATCCAGGAACGGCACGAGCAGCACTATCAAGCCAGCGATTCCAAAGCCCAGAATCCCAACGACCTCCCCCTCCAACCAAAGAATATGAGCCGGCAGGTACTTCAACGTCTGGAACATGAACATGAAGTACCATTCGGGCTTGATACCCGCGGGTGCTGGGGCGAACGGGTCCGCCTTTTCGCCCAGGTGTGCCGGGAAGTAGGCGGCCAAGGCCGCCAGAACCGCCAGCGCAGTCAGCCAGCCAACCAGGTCGCGGAGGAGGAAATTGGGGACGAACCGCATGACGCCCTTCGGGCCACCTTGCCGTTCCACATCGGGAGGCACGCTCATGCCGTGCTTCTGGACCATGAACAGGTGCAGGCCCAGCAAGAAGGTCACTATCATCGGCAGCACCGCGACGTGGAACGCGTAGAAGCGAGTCAGCGTCGCGCCGGTCACGTCGCTCCCGCCTCGTAGCACACCGCCGATGAACGACCCGACAAACGGAACCACGTCAACGATCTGGGTGCCGACCCGCGTCGCGAAGTAAGCAAGCTCGTTCCACGGCAGCAAGTAGCCGGTAAAGCCGAAGGCCATCGCCAAACCCAGCAACACGACGCCCGAGACCCAGGTGATCTCTCTCGGCTTTCGATAGGCCTTGAGCAACAGCACGCTAAAGAGATGTAGAAAGGCCGTGAAGATCATCAGATTCGCCGACCACGAGTGAATCGAGCGAATCAGCCAGCCGAACTGGACCTCGGCCATCAAGAATTGGATCGACTCGTACGCATCCTCTGCACTCGGCCGGTAGTAGAAGAGGAGGAGAATCCCAGTAGCCACCTGGATCAGGAACAAGAACAGCGTCATTCCACCCAAGTAGTACCAGATCGTGTGGCGGTGGACCGGCACC
>JBDHAS010000214.1:0-6978 GCA_039588015.1 Gemmatimonadota bacterium
GGCGAAGGTGGCCGGCTCGGCCGAAGCGCCCGTTCACGTGAGGGCGGGTCTGGCGCCGAAGCTGATCAACAAGATCGCCCTCGAGTCGGGCGCGGATCTCGTCGTGGTCGGCGCGGACCCGCACCCCGCTCTGGCACGCAGCTTGGTGGGGACTACGGGAAGACGGGTCCTGTACCTGGCCGATCGCCCGGTCCTCGTGGCCGCCAATGCGAGGCGCGAACCTTACCGCCGCATCATCGCCGCCATCGATCTCTCCGACGAGACGGGACCGGTGGTGGAGAGCGCTTGGACGGTGGCCAAGGTAGATGGAGGCGAAGTGCGGGCACTGTTCGTGTTGGAACCGTTACCCAAGGTGATGGCACGGGTGGCGCGCTTTCGGGAGGAAGAGCGGGTTCACAAGGCTGAAGCGGAGATCGAACGCCTTCTGGATACGGCGGACCTGCTGTCGGAAGAGCGCATCATCAAGCGGATCCGGAAGGGACACGCGGGTCGCGAGATACTGCGGGAAGCGCAAGAGTGGAACGCCGATCTGCTCGTTCTGGGAACGCACGGGTTCGGTTTCTTCGATCGGCTGATGCTGGGAAGTACATCGCTGTACGTGCTCAGGCACGGACATCGAGCGATGCTCGTCGTTCCACGAGCTGAGACGGAAGGCCAGCGCGCGGAGCGAGGGAGGTAACCATGTACGACGTGAAGCGCGTACTTGCGGCTACGGATGGAAGCGAGCACGGATTGAATGCTGTCGTGACCGGTGCATCCTGCGCGCGTCGCTCGGGAGCTCGCCTCGATGTGGTGACGGTCGCCGAATCGGTGCTATCGCCCCTGGGAATCGATGTCGCGTCGTATGAGGACACGTTCGCGGATGAGTTGAGGGCAAAGGTCGAGGCGCAGATGGAGGAGGCGGGAGCCGCCGACGCGCCGCTACATCTGCGGAGCGGTCTGGCGGCGCCAACGATCACCCAGGTGGCGAAAGAAAAGGAATCCGATCTCATCGTGGTGGGCGCGCACCCCAGGCCGGCGGTGGCTCGCTTCCTTGTAGGCTCGACGGCTGAGCGCGTCATTCGGCTCGCCCACCTGCCGGTCCTCGTATCCACGGAACAACGGCAGGACGCCTTCCGGCGAGTGCTGGTAGCGATTGATCTGTCGGCCCAATCACGACGTGTTCTCGAGGCTGCTGTGGCAACCGCTCTCGCCTGTGGATCGGAGCTACGGGCGCTGTATGTGCAGGATCGATTGACCCCGATGCTGCTGGAGGCGGCGCTGTTCGACGAGAAGGAGACGCGGCATCACGCCAGCAGCCAGCTGAACAAGACGCTCGCCGGACTGTCGCTCCCATCGGAACTGATGGTGAGCCGAGAGATTCGGGAGGGGCATGCAGGTCACGAGATACTCCACGCGGCGGAAGACTGGGACGCCGATCTCATCGTGATGGGAGCGCACGGATTCGGCTTCTTCAACCGGCTACTGCTGGGGAGTATCTCGACGCACGTGCTGCGCCACGGGCATCGTGCAACGCTGGTCGTACCGCGCTCGGAAGAAGAGGGCGAGCAGGAGCAGTAGACGAGTGTCCGGTCTGTATCCCGGCTTTTGTAGGAGGTTGGAAGCATGAAGGGTGTATTCGCCGTCACCGCCACGGGCGTGGCGGTCGCGTTCGCTTTGGCGTTCTCGGTTGAGAGAAGCCACCAGGGTGCAGACGGGCATGGGATCGGTGATGTCGTTCGGGAGGTCGAGGGGTTGAACTCGCTGCGGTCTGGCCTGGCGGCGTCGTTCACGGGAGAGCCGGATCAGAGCGCTTTCGCCAAGGTCTGCAAGCCGGCGGGCGCCCAAGTGCAACGACTGGCAATGGAGTACGGGTGGCAGATCGCACAGCTGGCCGAGAAACACAGGAATCCCAAGAACGAACTGGATCACGAAGCTCGACGGGTCTTCAAGATGATGGAGGATGACGAAGACCTAATGGGCATGTGGATCAAGACCGAGATGGACGGGAAACCGGGCATGCGCTACTTCCGGCGGATCGTCGTCGAGCAGGCGTGTCTGGCCTGTCACGGTTCGAAGAGCGGTCGGCCTCAGTTCGTGAAGGACGGTTATCCGGGCGACAGGGCGTACGGCTTCGACGTTGGCGACTTGAGAGGTGTCTACTCGGTGTTCGTCGCGGAATAGTGGTCGGGCGCGACAGGACCCCTCACTTCATGTCGCGCCGGACGGGCAGCGATCGCGGATAGGCACGGGCGCTCCAAATGTCCGTTCGTGGGCCCTGTCGCGCCCTCCGTTCCGCGAAGAGGTGTCCGTTTGTGGGCCCTGTCGCGCCCTCCGTTCCGCGAAGAGGTGTCCGTTCGTGGGTCTGCCGCGCCCTCCGTTCCGCGAACAGGTGTCCGTTCGTGGGGCCCGTCGGGCCTTCCTATCAGGGTTTGATCAGCTCGTAGAGCCGGACGTGCTCAACGTCGATCTCGTCCCTCCAGCTTCCTAGCACGAAGTCGGGGCCGATCTGGTGGATCGTGAATCGCGGGGATGTCTCGACTTGGCCGAGCATTCGGCCTTCGGGATCGAAGAGGGTCCAGCGCGGCTGGTTGTCGCCCGGTCGCCGGAACTCCTCTACCCATAGGTAACCTTCGGAATCGAGGCGGAGAGCTCCGTACGCCGGCATCGTCTCGGGGAAGGGGACGTCTGCCAGGAGATTCTCTACGATGCGACGTTCGCCCTCATCATCGATGCGCTCGAGACTGCGCTCGATGTACCGCTCTTGATCCTCCGCGGTAACGCTCTGATTCGGCTGCAACTTGCGGATCGACCGCGTGAGCGTGCCGTCGCTGGAGTAGAAGCCGACCGCGTAGGAATCGCCGCGCCCGAAAAAGAAACCGCTTCCGTAGGCAGCCGTTTGGGGAGAGCGGCCAAACGGGATCGGCAGGAGTTCCAACCCTTCATCGTGAACGAGGATATACGATTGCGCACCAGGGTGCCGGCCTATCGTATCGTGCGTGGCGGACTTCAGGTCGAAACTCAGATGGAAGATGGTGTCGTCGTACACTCCGCTCTGGACCACCGTTGATGCGAAGAGTCGCTGTGCGCCGATGATGAGCGAGCCGTACCCGAATTGGTCGACGTGGGTGTGGGATGGGGGAGCGGGTGCAAGGGCATCCAGTGTGATCGAGCGAACGAAGTTGCCGGCCGGATCGAAGATCGAGATGCGTCGGTTTCGCCAGTCGAAGGTCATCAGCGAGTCGGCAGATAGGCTTCCCATCCACCTGAGGCCCTGAAACTCGCCTGGCCCGCCGCCTCTACGACCCGTCTTAGACATGAACTCGCCCGAGCTGTCGTAGAAGCGGAGCTCGCCGGTTCCGGAGTTCGCGATCGCTATCCGTCCGTTGCTCAACCGGAGGGCGCCGACGACCTGAAAGAGCTGGTAGTCCGGGTCTCCATCAACTGCGCCGATGTCGAGAGCGGGTTGGCTCGCGAGATGCCAGCCGTGACCGGCGGGCCATTCGTAGCTTCTGTTCTCGACGATCTGGACTCCGGCGCTGTCGCGAACGACGGCACCGGAGTACTCACGCTCGGACTGGCAGCCAACGGCAACTAGCGAGAGCGCAATGAGCGGTGAAGAGCGGCAATAGTCCCGGATTGCAGACGCTGTACGTGTGAAGCTCATCGGTATTCACTCATGGATGCGGCTGGGGCTATTCCGTCGACGCTTGTCGCTGCTCGTCACAAGTAGAATCAGGAACCGTGCACAGCGTCGGTCAGAGGATTTACGGTCTTACGGCTCCCTGTTCTCTACGCGTTTGAATGGCGTCCTCAGTCGCTCGGACGCGTAAGGGCTGTATTCGTAGGCCAATCCGTACTGGTCGTGGCGTACCCCATCGTTCGAGTCCATATCAACCACGCGCTGGTAACGGGCGATCGCCTCTTCGCGTCGCCCCAGCAGGTCGAGCATGTGGCCCTGCCAGATGAGCGCCATGGCGAGACGACCTTGGGCTTCCTCTTCCTCGGCGACTTGCTGCAGCCGGATGAATATCTCGAGCGCCTCTTCATAATCCTCGATGTCGTAGAGCGCGAAACCGATCCGCAGCAATCCACTCGCTGCCGAGATCTCTTGCAGCCATTCCGGGGTGTAGGCGCTGGCGATCTGCTGACTGCCGCTCTTGCCCCAGCCGGCAGCCCTGAGGGCGTACATTGGCGAGCCCTGCCAGTTGGCGCGCCAGGTGGCCAGGGACCATTGGTAGGCTTCGATATCCGAGCCGGCTACCGCGGGTAGGTTCACGACGAAGTCCTCGAGTGCGGAAAAGAAGACGTTGGGATTCTCATCGTAGATAGAGTGCCCGGCGCCCTCGATCACGATCATGCGAGCGTTGGGATGATTCCGCGATAGGATCATCGGCTTCGGATCACCCCAAGTCAGGTCCCATTTCCCTTCGAGCAACAGTGTTGGGATGGGGTTCCGGTCGAAAGCTCCGGTCAGGTCCACCTTCCGCTGGCTCTGGCTCATTATCGGGTTGAAGTTCGTATCGTGCACCCACTCGTACAGTGCGCCGTGCGCGAAATCCTCACGGGTGGGCTTGTAGAAGCTCTGGCGCTTCCAATCTCCGTTGATGTGATTGTTGTAGACGAGCAACTGCAAAAACTCTTCGGGCGACCATCCTTTTTGCTCGCGAAGCTCTCGCAGCCCCGTTCGGATTTCCCGCATCTTGTCGATCTCGGCCTCGGAGATGTAGTCGTACTGCCGCGAGCTACCGAGGTCGGCCCACATGCCGGTACTGGCGCCGACGAGGACCAGGCCGGCGACGTTCTGGGGATAGGTCGTGGTGTAGTACTGGGCTAGAAAGCCGCCGTAGGAGAAGCCGAGTAACACCCATTTGTCGATGCCGAGAGCCGCGCGCAACGCATCGAGATCGTTCACCGCCTGTTCGACGGAGTAGCCGTCGGGTCCAGACTCGTAGTCGGATAGGCCCGTGCCACGCTGGTCGTAGTATATGACGCGAGCGAAGTCGCGGGCGCGGCCGAACCAGGGGTGGAAGTCGTGGTGCGTACCTCCGGGGCCGCCGTTGATCAGCACGAGCGGCGTCCCCGAGCCCTCCTCTTCCACGTAGAGTTCGGCGTCCCCGACGCTGATGCGCCGCACGGTCAGATCGAGGCGCCCCTCCCAGCGAGGCGTCGCCGGAATGCTCGTTAGCAGTTCGGCCTCCAGATGGACTTTCCTGTCAAGAACCGATTCCCGCTCTTGGGCCGCGACCTCCGCCGTGGCGAGGGGGGTGGCGATCAGAGAAAGCAGGAGCAGCCACCGTCGTAACCAGCAGTAGCTCTTCATTTTCGATTCCTTCCTGTGCTGGTTTCTTGTTCTGATCCGTACTATGGCGCTGAAGCATGCGCGAACGGAGCTGCTCAACTACTGAGACGTGCTCCGGTCGTGCATGGTTGGTCTGTGCTGGCCGATGTCACCCTTTGACTAGCTCGTAGAGTCGAACGTGCTCGATATCCAGCTCGTCCGTCCAGCTTCCCAACACGAAGTCCCGGCCAATTTGTTGGATCGTGAAGCGCTCCGGTGTCTCGATTACACCGAGCATGCGCCCATTCGAGTCGAACACGGTCCAGCGCGACTGCTCGTCGCCGGGGCGACGATACTCGGCGACCCAGAGATTCCCCACCGCGTCAACGACCAGATTCCCGTGGGCCGGGAAGTGCTGTGGGAAAGGCATGTGGGCCAGGGATTGCTCCAAGAAGTCGCGCGGCGGTCCGCCTGCTCCGGCGTCCTCGAGCCTCTCTTCTTTGTAGCGGTCGATGTCTTCGGCGGTGACCTCGAGGTTCGGCTGATCCCGGCGCACGAGGCGGACAGGCTCGCCAGCGGATGAGTGGTAGCCGATTTCGTAGGTGTCGGTGGTACTAAAGTAGAATCCGTTTTGGTGGACGGCATGCTGCGGAAAACGTCCGAACGCGCGTGCCGACGCCATCACCTGGGTCTCCCCACCACTTTCGGACGTCCGCAAGTGGACCTCGCCGCCGGGAAAGCGGCCGAGGGTATCGAGGACCGCGCCGTCGCGGTCGCAGTGAACGTAGATGGTGGTGTCGCGGCGGAGTCCGTCCGTTATCTCGTCGCCGATCAGGAACGGCTGCACGCCAACGAGTAACGAACCGTCGCCGAACGGCGCTATGATGGTGGGAAAGCCGCCCATATCGCCGAGAAATTGGAGCTGAAACGAGCGCACGAAATCTCCACCGGCATCAAAGAAGGAGAGACGCCGGTTTCGCCAGTCGTAGGTGAGCAGCGTGTCGCCGGGCAGCGCTCGGGCCCACATGAGCTCGCCGAATTCTCCGGGGCCGCCGCCTTCCCGCCCGATGGAGAGCAGGTGAGCGCCGTTTGGGTCGTAGAAGCGGAGCTCGTGGGTTCCGCTGTTGGCGACCACGATACGGCCGTCGCTCAGCCTGACGGCGCTGCCGACGCGGAAGAGCTGGTAAGCCGGATCGCCTTCGAGCACGCCGATGTCGAGCAGCGGCTGCTCGGAGAGTCGCCAGCCTCGGCCATCGGGCCACGCATAGCCAACATGGCCGGCAACGCAACGCTGCCGGCTCGGCAATTCTCTCGATTGATCATCTTCCTGCAGCTCCCTGTGGACTCAGCCGTGTCTGAGCGGCCCCGCGGTGTGCTTCGCCTTGACGATCCCAAGCGAGGACGCGGTTCAGTTCTTGATCAGATCGTAGATCTGGATGTGCTCGACATCGAGATCATCCGCCCCGCGTCCCAGCACGTAATCGCTGCCGATCTCGTAGATCCTGAAACGTTGGGGCGTTTCGACGACGCCGAGCATCACGCCGTCAGGATCGAAGACGGTCCAACGCGGCTGATCATCGCCCGGCCGCCGGTATTCGCCGACCCACAGATTTCCCTCTACGTCCACGAGCATGCTGCCATAGGCAGGCATGGTCTCGGGGACCGGCATCTCGGCGAACATGCTCTGCCAGAATTGGCGCCGGCTGGGATCGCGGGTT
>JBDHAS010000215.1:0-6525 GCA_039588015.1 Gemmatimonadota bacterium
GGCGATAGTCCCGCTGAGCAAGGTGACGCTGGTGGGGCACCGGGCGGAAAAGGAACAGGTCCTCGAGAACCTGCAGGAGTTCGGGTGCCTGGAGATCGTCTCGCTCGCTCCCGATGTCGCTCCGCTCGAGGACCACACGAAGCGCAGTCGCGAGGCGTTGGCCTATCTGAAGCGATGTCCCCAGAAGCAGCGCGCGGCGACGAACCCTGCCGACTTCGATGCGGTACAGGTCGAGGAGGAGATCGTCGAGCTGAGGGACCGCACGCACCGGCTGGAGCTGGAACGCGACGCCCTCAAACACCGCATCGAGGCACTGGCCCCGTGGGGCGACTTCGACTTCCCGCCCAGCGGGGACCTGGCTGGAAAGCGGTTCTGGTTCTACGTGATGCCACGGAACCGGGTGCGGGAGCTAGCAGAGTCGGACCTGATCTGGGAAGAGGTCAAGCGAGACGGCCGCAACTCCTACGTGATCGTGGTCTCCGATGAAGAGCCGATGGGCGTGCCGGCCCCGCGCGTGCGAACGGGGAAAGTGTCGCGGCGCAAACTCGAGCGCAGGCTGGAGGAGGTGGAGCTCGAGCTCGAGGACGCGTCGCTGGAACGGATCCGACTGACGCGCTGGCGCGACTTGTTGTCTCGAAGCCTCGACGCGCTCGAGGACCGGGCCGCCCGCAGATATGCGGCCGGTCAGTGCTACGACTCAGAGCCAGTCTTCGCGCTCCGGGCCTGGGCACCCACCGAGGCCCTGGAGGCCCTTGGCTCCTACGCCGAGGCGCATGGGCTGGCGATGGAGGTCTCGGACCCCGAACCCGATGACAAGGCGCCAACGCTGTTGAGCAATGCGGAGCAGAGCGAAGGCGGCGAAGACCTGGTCAACTTCTACAAGACCCCCGGCTACGGCAGCTGGGACCCGTCGGCCGTGGTGCTCTATTCGTTCGCGATCTTCTTCGCGATGATCATCTCGGACGGCGGCTACGGACTGCTGCTCGCCCTGCTGGTGGCGCACTACTGGAAACGGCTGTCGGGTACAGCGGCCGGAAGCCGCTGGCGCTGGGTCCTGCTCACCCTGGTTGTCGCCACCATCGGTTACGGCGCGTTAGTCGGCTCGTACTTCGGGGTCTCGCCCGCTCCCGGCACGATTCAGGCACGGCTGGCCGTTCTGGACATCACGGACGCACCGACGATGATGGGGCTATCGATCAGCATCGGCGTGTTGCACGTGGTTCTGGGAAACCTCATGGACGCCGGGCGGCATGGTTGGAGCCCCAAAGCCCTGCCGTCGTTGGGCTGGGCCGTGTTCGTGCTCGCCGGGTATTCACTCTTCATCGGCTCGCAAGCCGGAACCGATGCGACGCGGACGCCGTCAATCGTCGCCGCCATCGCTGGCCTGTTCCTGGTCTTCGCGTTCGCGGGGTACGGGTCGCGCCCCTTGGGCCGCCTGGGTAGAGGTCTGGCGGCGCTGACCCGGATCACCGCAGCGTTCGGAGACGTCCTGAGCTACCTCAGGCTCTTCGCTTTGGGGCTCGCCTCGGCATCGCTGGCCATCGCATTCAACAACATGGCCGCCGGCGCCTGGGAAAGCATCCCGAGCGTGGGCATCCTGGTGGCGATAGCCATCCTCATAATCGGGCACAGCCTGAACCTGCTTCTGGCCGTGGCCAGCGGATTCATCCACGGCCTGCGATTAAACGTCATCGAGTTCTTCAATTGGGGACTGCCGGAGGAGGGCCCTCTCTTCCGGCCGTTCAGGAAGAAAGGAGTGTGATCCTTGGAATCGCTCGTCTTGACTACGGGCTGGCTGGGTATCTTCTCCCCCCTGGCATTAGGTGCCATCGGCAGCATGATCGGTGTCGGCCGGGGCGGCCAGGCCGCGGCGGGTGCGATGCTCGAGGTGGAAGGCGGCTACGGTCGCTTCGTTGGGGTGGCGGCGATGCCGTCGTCCCAGACCATCTACGGCATCGTCGTGATGCTGACGTTGAACCGCGTCGTGACGGCGGCCAACTCACCGGGCCTGTTCGTGCTGGGAGCGCTTACCGGTGTGGCCCTGCTGATCAGCGCGATGGCTCAGGGTAGCGCGTGCGCCGCCTCGATCAACGCCTCGAAGTCGAAGCCCGAAGTCTTCGGCATTTCAATCGCACCCGCGGCCGTCATCGAGGGCTTCGCCGTCTTCGTGTTCGTGTTCGCTTTGGTGCTTGCAGATTCGATTCCGACGTGAGGTAACGCATGACCGAATCAGATGCAGACACTTCGGGCGTCAAGGTACTGATCGACCGGATCCGCGACGAAGGAGTCCAGTCCGCCCGAGATGAGGCAGATAGAATCATCTCGGAAGCCAAGGCGCAGGCCGCCCGCATCGTGTCGGAAGCCAAAGCGGAAGCGGCGTCCGTGAAGAAGGAAGCGCACGCGGCGATGGAGCGCGAGCAGACTGCGACCATCGAAGCCCTACGAATCGCGGCGCGCGACACGGGGCTCGAGCTTCGTTCGGCGATCATGTCCGCGTTCGAGGAGCACGTCCGCCGTCTTGTCACCGATGTGACAACCGATGGCTCGGTGCTGCGCGACATGATCCTGGTCTTGGCGGGCAGAGCGGCTGGAGACTTCATCAAGGACAAAGATGCCGTCATCCTCATCCCCAGCCGACTGTCCGATGAGGTCTCGGCAGAGCTCGAGGAATTCCTCAAGCAATCTTCCGTGGCCTTTTCGGCCGACGTACTCCGGCAGGGTGTCGAGCTGATCCCGTCGAACGAGATCCAAGGTGGGGCTCGCGTTCGCCTAGTCGGCGAGGACCTGGAGATCGACTTGAGCGACGAAGCGCTGTCCGAGATGATGCTGAAGATGCTGCTGCCTCGCTATCGAAGGATCCTGGTCGAGGCAGGTCAGTGAAACGACGCTACTACCAACTCGTCGCCAGCCTTCCGGCGCTTCCCGACTTCGGGCGAGCGAGGCTGTTGCCGCTTGGCCGTCGGCGACTTGAAGAGCGCCTGGCCCTTCTCCATTCGGATGATCTGGAGGAACTGATGCGGGCCGAGCGGCTGGTCAGCTGGCGCCGCCAGCCCGTAACCCGGACGACGGAACAGATCGTCGCCATGTACGACGAGGTCATGGCTACGACCCGAAACCGCGACCTCAGGATAATGGTCGACTTCCGCATGAACATGCGGACGGTGATGGTCGCCCTGCGACTGAGGCGTCAGGGGAGGCGCGCCCCGTCCGGGCGCTGGGGTACGGGCCCATACACGCGCATCATCGAGGCGCGCTGGGCGGAGCCGGAGTTCGGTCTGGTCGCCATCTTCCCATGGATCCCCGAGGCGCAGGCGTTCCTGGACCAGGGCGATGCCATGGCGCTCGAACAGCTGTTGATGGGCCAGTCCTGGAAGAAGCTGGGCCAGATCGCCGACGCTCGCCCGTTCGGGTTCGAGCAGGTCTTCGCCTTCACGTATAAGTGGGACATCCTGCACCGATGGCTTTTCTACGACGGCGAGAAGGCGCGAGAGCGCTTTGAGGAACTGATATCGGAGGTGACAATTGATCACCAGAACCTCTTCGCATGATCCCACGGCGGGCGGCGACGGAGTTCGGCGCGCTCCCATTGTGGCCGTGAAGGAGAGCCTGGTCACGATAGACGTCAGCAACACCCCGGTGATGAAGAACGAGGTCGGTCTCGTTCTGCTGGGAGAACAGCGTCTCAAGTCGGAGGTGCTCCGAGTCCAGAATCGGGTGGCGGACCTGCAGGTCTTCGAGGATACCTCCGGGGTCAAGGTGGGTGACGAAGTCGAGTTGACCGGTGAGATGCTGTCGGTGACGCTCGCTCCCGGCCTCTTGGGTACCGTCTACGATGGGCTGCAAAACCCGTTGGCCTTGCTGGCGCAGGAATTCGGCTTCCTGCTGCCCCGCGGCGTGGAACTGGATCCCGTGGATACCGAGAAGCCGTGGGACTTCACACCCTCGATCACTCCGGGCGAGACCGTGGAGGCTGGGCAGGTCCTGGGGGCGGTGCCCGAGGGGATCTTCGAGCACAAGATCATGGTGCCCTTCGACGAGACGGCGCCGGTCGAAGTGACCTGGATAGCCCGGGGCCACACCGCAATCAACGATCCGGTCGCGCGGATCCGACGTCCGGACGGCGAAGAGCGGACGCTTACGATGGCTCAACGGTGGCCGGTGCGGCGCCCGCTTCCCGACGTCATGCTGCGTCGGCGCGTGGCCGAGCGCGTCTACCCGACGGAGCCCCTGACCACCACGCAGCGGATCATCGACACGATGATCCCGGTCGCCCGCGGTGGCACCGCCTGCATCCCCGGACCCTTCGGTTCCGGAAAGACGGTGCTCCAGAGTCTGATCGCCCGCCACTCCTCTGTGGACATCGTCATCATCATCGCCTGCGGCGAGCGCGCAGGCGAGGTTGTGGAGACCATCACCGAATATCCGGAGACAGCGGATCCCCGGACGGGGGGCTCGTTGATGGACCGGACTATCATAATCTGCAACACGTCCTCGATGCCCGTTGCTGCTAGGGAGTCCTCCATTTATACCGGGATCACGCTGGGGGAGTACTACCGGCAGATGGGTTACAACGTCCTCTGCATCGCCGACTCCACTTCGCGCTGGGCCCAGGCCATGCGCGAGACGTCGGGTCGAATGGAGGAGATCCCGGGCGAGGAAGCGTTCCCGGCCTATTTGGACTCGTCCATCAAGAGCCTATACGAGCGGGCGGGCTTGATCCAGGGACCGGACGGCCAAACCGGAAGCGTCACGCTGATCGGAACCGTGTCACCGGCCGGCGGCAACTTCGAGGAGCCGGTGACGCAGGCCACGCTCGCCACGGTGAAGACGTTCCTGGGCCTGTCGGCCGACCGGGCGTACAAGCGCTTCTATCCGGCGATCGATCCGCTCATATCGTGGTCGCGCTACCTGGACCAGATGAGCGAGTGGTACGCCGACAACCTCTCCCCCACCTGGGTCGATGACGTGAAGGCGGCGCACGAGTTGCTACATCGTGGCGATGCGATCTACCAGATGATGCAGGTGACGGGCGAGGAAGGGATCACCATGGACGACTTCCAGACCTGGCAGAAATCGGTCTTCCTCGACATGGTCTTCCTGCAGCAAGACGCCTACGACCCGGTGGACACGTCGATGTCGCTCGACCGGCAGAAGAGGAGCTTCGAGCTGGTGAAGGAGATCGTCGAGGCGGACTACGACATCGACGACAGGGACGAGGCACGTGACTTCTTTACGCGCCTGATCAGCCTCTACAAGAACCTCAACTACAGCCCCGACGACACCGCGGAATACGATCGCTACCTCAGGGAGATCCGCGAGTTAGTGGACTCGAAACGGGTGAAGCCCGCGGAAGCAGACGAGTAGAGTTCCGGCTCGGGCGGACAGTAAGCCTCCAAGGGTACTTCTCGAGCAGCGCGTACTACACTTCCATCAATCTTGCAAGTTCATGGGATGCAGGAGATCCTGGAAGCGCAGGTCCGGTCGGAGAGGGTTATATAAGGGATCTACTTTGAGGAAGATCATTCCATGAGCGCGGGCATCGAACGCCATTCGGAGCCAGTGCACCGCCGGGACAGCCTGGCTCCGACCGTGCGCCTTCCACCAAGAAAGACGAAGCTGGGAGCCGGCGACCCGCTGGTCGCTATCGCCCAAGAGCCTATCCCTGTGCTATCCGTCGGACGGCGAGATAGTCCCGCCGAGAGCGCCTCGGCCTCTCGTCAGGTGAATGGCGTTGTTATGTGCTTCATAGTTCAGCTACAGGGTTTCGGCGGAAGTTTGCTCACGTCAGGTTTGTAATACCGAACCACAAAGTAATAGGGTTCACCGGCAATTACCGGCATCCAATAGGTGCCGTCCTTCGGGTCTTCAACACTGAATGTAACGGTGATATTCCCGTTTGCATCCGGTTCGGTATTGTATGCGTTGAACAGGTCGTTCTTTCCGGGAATGGTATTCCGTGTGAGCGCACTGTACCGCGTAACCGACCAGAACAACTCCACCCCTTCAGGTTCATAAGGGAAGACAAATACTTCAGTATTGTCTCCGTTCAATACTTCGTCGTTGCAGTTTGTGAAGTAGGGCGCGTAATAGGCGTGATGAATGGGAAAGCCGAGATGCCCGACCATAGCAGCCGCACGATACTCAGGGTCATTGCTGTGAGGTTCCTCACTGTCGATCGGGCCGAACATTCCGGTGTTGCCGGTAACACTGAACTTAGGAGCCACAACACCGATGTACTCACTGACCCGTTGATAGTCTTCCTGATCAAAGTCCACTGAGGCCGTGAGATATTCCAGATTCTGCGGATACACATCGTGCGTATCAATGGTGAACTGAACTGGGTTCTCAATGGTCAGTGCCGGATTGCTACTCGTCGCGGTAAGTCTGATCTTCTGCTGGATTGGAGGGATGTTCGGCATGTCAGCTGCATTCTTGGCCTGTACACGGACAAAGAGATGCGGGTAATCGCCAGGGCACTCGATCACTGTTGCCCCTTCAGGCGTTTCCATGTCCTTCCCCTTGCGG
>JBDHAS010000216.1:0-11027 GCA_039588015.1 Gemmatimonadota bacterium
CGTGCGCACGGCCGACCTGGTCTTCTACGTCGGGAGCGGCACGGGTTCCGTGACGACCGAGAAGTGGACGCTGCCGGCCCCGGGCGCGGCGACGATACTCCAGCTCGACACGAAGGCCACGTCGATCGGTCGCAATTACGCGGTTGCAGCCGGCATCCATGCGGATGCCAAGCTGGGACTTTCAGCGTTGGTCGAGGAGGTACTAGTCGCGGAGAGCGCCGGAGACCGTTGGGATCCAGAAGAGATCGAGCGTGACCGGGCCGAGCACACGGATGCGGTCGCGGAGTTGTTCTCATCGAACGAGAGCCCGATCCGGCCCGAAAGGCTCATGCGCGAGCTATTCGCGGCGCTGCCGAAGCAATCGGTCGTGCTCACCGACCCCGGCACGCCGTGTCCGTACCTCTCCGCATACTGGCGTCTCACCGAACCCGGTCGGTGGTTCGTGAGTCCGCGGGCATTCGGGGCGCTCGGGTATTCCCTGCCGGCTGTCGTGGGTGCCCACTTCGCCAAGCCCGGCAGCGGTCGCATCGTCGGGATGATGGGCGACGGATCGTTCGGGATGTCGGCGGGCGAGCTGGAGACACTCGTCCGGCTGGATCTTCCTCTCACGCTCATCGTCTGCAACAACTCGAGCTATGGGTGGATCAAAGCGGGCCAGAAGCGCCGAGGGGATAAGTACTTCTCAGTCGACTTCGGCCACTCCGACCATGCCGCGATCGCAAAGGCCTTTGGGCTACGCGCCCGCCGCGTCGAGGACCCCGCTGAGCTGACTGATGCGATGTGGGACGCACTCAACCACCCCGGCCCGTTCCTGCTCGACGTCGTCACGCAGCCGCTGGAAGACGCGCACGCACCGGTCTCGAAGTGGATCGCCTGACGCAGTAAACTCGGCGCGGCGCCAGGGTAAGTTGCCGGGTCGCATCCATCCGGACGTCGCGTCAGGGACGGCGTTAAGTTTCAACGCCGTAACAGACCTCGCACCTTTCTGTAGAAGGCCTTGGTCCAGACGGTACTTCCGGATATGATCTTCGATCGTCTTGAGTTCTTGAGGGTGTCCTTTATCTACAGGCCTTCTGGCCGTCAGCCTCGGGTGACAAAGCCCACCCTGTCGGAAAGGACCGCGTTCTTGAGCAGAATCCTCGGATCCGTCCTGATGCTCTTGCCCCTGTCCTTCTGTCCGAGTTGCGGGGGTGCAGTGAACGATGGGGACACCCGACCCAACATCGTATTCATAATTGCCGATGACCTCAGCTGGGAACACTTGGGTGCCTACGGTTCGGCGGAGGTCAGGACGCCCAATATCGACAGACTGGCGCAAGAAGGTATCGTCTTCTCGAACTCGTTCGTGAGCACACCGTCCTGTACCCCATCGAGAGCTTCGATTCTCACCGGTCGGAATGGGTTCGAACTGGGGCAAGGCGCTTCCCTTTGGGGTTATCTCCCGGAGGACTACCCGCTGTATACCGAACTGCTGGAAGCCGAAGGATACGAGGTCGCTGCGACGGGCAAAGGCTGGGGTCCGGGTTTCCTGATGGATAGAAGCGAGAATCCAGCAGGACGGATCTACAGCGATATCGAGGCCCAGCCGTACGATAGTCTCTTCGATCGGACCGAGGTCAGCCGCGTCGACTATGCTGCAAACTTCAGTGCCTTTATCCAAGATGTGGGCGAAAGACCGTTCTGTTTCTGGTTGGGCACCTACGAGCCCCACAGAGGATACACCAGAGGCCTTGCTGAATCGCAAGGACGCCCCGATCCAGGGTCGATACGAGTGCCTGATTTCTTGCCCGATGCGTTGCCAGTCCAGGAAGACCTGAACGAGTACATGTTCGAGGTCGAGCATATCGACCGGCACGTGGGTGAAGTGGTCGAGGTACTCAGGAAACGCGACAAACTGGACAACACCATCATTCTGTTCACGTCTGATAATGGAATGCCTTTTCCAAGGGCCAAGGCCACGTTGTACGACCACGGTACACGCATGCCGCTCATTTTTTGGTGGGGAGACAACATCGAAGGCGGGCGGACCATAGGCGACATGATAAGTCACACGGATATCGCTCCGACATTTCTGGAACTGGCCGGTGCCGAGGTTCCGGAGCAGATGTCAGGCAAGAGCTTCCTCCCTCAGGTGTTGTCTGACAAGAATGACGGAATCGACGCCGGCAGAGATCGAGTATACCTGTATCGTGAAAGACATGCATGGTGCTGCGAGGGAGGTGGAACGTTCGCATCCAGAGCAGTCAGGACGAAGGACTACCTCTTCATCTGGAATGCTGATCCGGATGTGGAACCGGCCGATGTCGATGGCGGCCCGACCCGGAAAACGCTAACCGAGAACAGGGAACGATATCCACGTCTCTATGACCTGACGTTCGGGAAAAGGCCGGAGTTCGAGCTATACGATGTGAAGAGCGATCCGTATCAGATGGACAATCTGATCGAGGATGAAGCGTATGCGCAGATCGCTGAGACGTTGAGAGAGGATCTGTTTGGGTATCTGAGGGCGCGAGAGGATCCTCGTATGTTAGGCAATCAGGATGTGTTCAAGTACACGCCGTACTTCGGCCATCTGTTCGAGCTTGGGATCTTGAACTGGGCGCAAGACCGGGATGGCAGAAGGTTCTCGGAAGAGGAGATAGCGGAGCTACTCGATGAGGCATACAGGCTGAAAGGCGAGAGTGAGGCGTTCAGGCGTGTGGCCGAATCTGAGAATTGGAAAGTCCGAGCAAAGGAGTAGCCGCCCGCGCTAGTCGCGTGCTAACGAGAACCGCCCCGCTCTGGCTTGACACCCCCACCGACCCTTCCGACAATAAGCGGGAAGACTCGTCAACGACCTGGAGTGAATGGATCGCGCGACAGAAGCCATCGTACAAAAAGAGCGAGCTCTGCTTTCACTGCTACGTGAGTGCGGCTCAGTGGTCATCGGATACAGCGGTGGCGTCGACTCGGCCTACCTGGCGAAGGCGGCGCTCGATGCGCTGGGCCGGGACCATGTGCTCGCCGTGACCGGCCGCTCGCCAAGCTATCCCGCGGTTCAGCGCGAGATGGCCGTTCGGGTCGCTCGGTCGATCGGCTTGCCCCACCTGGAGATCGACACGGACGAACTGGACGATCCCGATTACGCCGCGAACCCGACGGACCGCTGTTACTTCTGCAAATCCAACCTGTACAGGCGCCTGCTCACCATCGCACGTGAGCGGGGGCTCGAGACGGTCCTCGACGGGTCGAACGCCGACGATCTGGGCGACTACCGGCCGGGCATGCGAGCGACCAGCGAACTGGAGGTCCGGTCGCCGCTGCAGGAAGTCGGGCTCGCCAAGGAAGAGATCCGTGCGTTGTCCCGGCAGGCAGGCCTGCCCACCTGGGACCTACCCGCCTCGCCATGCTTGGCCAGCCGGCTCCCGTACGGTTTGCCGGTGACTCGAGACCGGCTGAGCCAGGTCGAAGCGGCCGAAGCCGGCCTGCGCGAGCTTCACTCGTGGCGCGAGCTACGGGTGCGCCATCAGGGTGATTTCGTGCGGCTGGAAGTCGCCGAGAGCGACCTCGGACGCTTCGCGGATCCGGAGTTTCGCCGGCGCGCGACTCGCGTTCTGAAAGAAGCGGGGTTCGCTCGCGCGTGCTTGGACCTCCAAGGCTATCGCCGAGGCTCGCTGAACGAGTCGGTCGCGTCGGCACGGGTATCGTCATGAGCGGTGAGCACGATCGTTGTATAGAGGTCGAGCGGCGACTGGCCGATTTGGGAATCTCCGCGAGGGTGAAACCCGTAGGGGAAGAAGGCGCGATCGCGTTGATCCGCCCTGACGGAGATATCGATGAAGGCCTGCTCTCCGAGAGTCGGGCTCAGCTTTTGGAAGCCAGCGTCGCGGCCGGCTTTCGACGCGCGGCGCTGGAGTTGTTTTGGGAGTGACAGGTTGGCATGCCGGGCGATTCGTCGCCCATTAACCGATGCGTGTTTTCGTAGCGATCAATCTCAGTGACGAAGAGAGAGCACGGCTGGCCGGAGCGGCTCGGCGCCTGCGCGAGTCCGACTTCCCCGTACGCTGGGTTCCGCCGCAGAACGTGCATCTGACTTTGAAGTTCCTAGGCGAGGTGGGCGAGGATAGCCTTGCCGAGCTGTACTCGGCGGTGGACGACGCGTCGTCTGACGTCGCGTCGTTCGATATGGCTTTGAGAGGATTCGGGGCGTTCCCTTCGCTGCGGCGGCCGCGGGTGGTCTGGGCGGGCGTGGAGCAGGAAGCGACGCTCGCGCGCCTCCAGGAGAAGGTCGAGGCGGCCCTGGAGGCGGTCGGCTACGAGCGCGAGAACCGTCGCTTCCATCCCCATCTGACGCTGGGCAGAGCACGTAAGGGAGCGCGGGCCGGCGACTTCGAGGGATTCGAGGATCTGGTCAACCGGCAGAGCTACGAGGGCAGGTTCCGTGTGACTGCCGTCGACGTGATGAGGAGCCGGCTCGACCCCGAGGGTGCAGTCTACAGTGTTCTTCATTCGACGGGCATGGCAACGTGAGGACGATGATTGATGGGTAGTTGCATGAAGGCGATCGGTGTCGGGATGTTCATCGTGGCGGTGGCGGTCGCGGGCTGGTTCGCTCGGCATGACATCGCGCGCTTCGTCTCCGGCCTGCGCGGCGCGGAGTCCGACAGCGTGGCTGTAGCGTCAGCGACCGACGGCCGAGAGTTGGCTCGCCAGGTGGAGGCGAAAGTCATCGCGCTCGGCCAAAACGAGCACGACGAGATCATGCTCAGCGTCGAGGAACTCGACGCCTGGGTGCGTTACAGGCTCGAGGGCTTCTTCCCCGGCTACATCTCAGACGTGTCCTTCGCGATCGAGGAGCAAACCCTGGTGCTGTCCGGCCTGGTCGCGATGAAGGAAGTGCCGAGAATCGAGGAGCTAGGTCCGGCGGTGGCGTTCTTCGGCGATACCGCGGCCGTGCTCGCTCGAGGTAGGCTGGATGGGATCGGTGTGGGGCAGGGCGTCTTTTATGTCGATAACGTCCAGGTGGGTCTGCTGCCGCTACCCGACGGCGTCCGCGATCGACTGCTGGCGGAGATCAAGACCGGCGTCGAGGCCGACGTTCCGAGCAACGCGGTGGCGTTCCTGCTGCCCAGGTTCGTCACCGACGTCGGGGTGCGCGAAGATCGTGTGTTCCTGCGCCGCGAATGAGGGTGAGGGCCCGCATTCAGTGTGGCGCTGTTCGACAAGGATCTTTGAACCGAGTTACTTGGTACGATATTTGAGATCAGGGTTCTGCGTGGGACCGCGCCGGTAGCCTGAACCCGCCCGGGAGGGAGCATGGCCAAGAAGAAAGCTCGCGCAGCAGGGAATCAGCCTAGAAAAGAGAAGGACCGGCGGAAAGAGCGTCCGCCGGCGCCCGCGGTGGGCACCGGCCGCTGGCTATGGGAATGGGTCAAGTCGATCTCGGTCGCCATTCTCATCTTCCTCGTCCTTCGGACCTTCGTTGTAGAGTCCTTCCGAATTTCCAGCGGGTCGATGGAGAACACCCTCCTGGTCGGCGATCTGCTGCTGGTCAATAAGGCCGTGTACGGAGCCGAGGTCCCGTTTACACCCATCCATCTCCCGGCCTTCGAGAACCCCGAGCGCGGAGATATTGTTGTACTGGAGCCCCCCTTCGACGGGTGGGAGGCTCCGTACGTCAAGCGCATTGTGGGGACCCCCGGAGACGAGATCGAGATGCGCCGCGGCGACCTGTACGTGAATGGAGTCAGGCAGACGGAAGCGTACGTACAGCATATCGAGGCGGGCAGGGACTCCTACGATCCGAGGTTCGAGTGGCAGCGCGGATACCTGCCGCCCGGTATCGATGCTGGCACCTATCGGCCTTCGCGCGACAACTGGGGGCCCTTGACTGTTCCGGACGACGAGTACTTCGTCATGGGCGACAACCGAGACAACTCGGAGGACTCGCGCTACTGGGGCTTTGTGAGCAGGGGCTTGATTAAGGGGCGTCCTTTGATCATCTACTATTCGTTCGACTATGGCCGGCTCCGCCCCCTGCCATGGTTGACCGACGTGAGGTGGGGTCGCATAGGTGAACGGGTCCGATAGCGGGCCGCTGGGCGGCGAACATGAAGCGGGAATAGTCGATGGCGAAGAAACGAGATCAGTCGGGAGCCAAGAGCAAACCTCGAGATCAGAAGACCCGCGGCTCTAAGCGACGAGCCGAGTCTGAGAGTACCGGCCGGTGGCTATGGGAGTGGGTGAAGTCGATATCTGTCGCCATCCTCTTGTTCCTCATCATTCGGACGTTCGCCGTCGAGGCGTTCAAGATCCCGACCGGCTCCATGGAGTCGACGCTTTTGATCGGCGATTTCCTGTTGGTCAACAAGGCTGTCTATGGAGCGCAGGTACCGTTCACTGGCATGCGCCTACCCGCCTTCGACGACCCAGAGCGCGGCGACGTGGTCGTCTTCGAGTATCCGCTCGACCCTTCCAAGAACTACGTCAAGCGCGTCGTGGGTTTGCCGGGCGATACGGTTGCCATGCGCCCGACGGCAAGTATTTCGTGATGGGCGACAATCGGGACAATTCGCAGGATTCCCGCTACTGGGGTTTCGTTGATCGGACCTTGATAAAAGGCCGACCTCTGGTCATCTACTATTCGTTCGACCGGAGCACGCTGCGGCCGCTTCCGTGGTTAACGGAGGTCAGGTGGGGCCGCGTGGGCGACCTGGTCCATTAGATCGTAGCAAGTTAGAGTTACTTCGACCGACTGAGTCCAACTGGCACCGGGGTTCAGCGCTTGAGCCGAGAGCGGCGAAAGAACTTGTCGGACAACGTCAACTCGGACGATCCATCCGAGCAGAGACCGAGCGTGTTTCGGAACTTCGGCCCCGCGCATAGGGCCACCACGCCGCCCGGTTCTCTCGACCAGTATCTGAAGGAAATCAGCACCTACCCGCTCATCGAGCGCGGCGAGGAAGGCGATCTGGCGCGCCGAATTCGGGATGGCGACCGGGTAGCGCTCGAGAAGCTGGTCAACTCCAACCTCCGCTTCGTCGTCTCCATCGCGAAGAAATACCAGAACCAGGGTGTGGCGCTGGCCGATTTGATCAACGAAGGCAACCTGGGGCTGATCCGCGCAGCCGAGAAGTTCGACGAGACTCGCGGCGTTAAGTTCATCAGCTACGCCGTCTGGTGGATCCGGCAGGCGATCCTCCAGGCTCTGGCGGAGCAGTCGCGGATCGTGCGGGTGCCGTTGAACCGAGCCGGCGAGATCCACCGGATCGGAAAGCGGTCGAGCGCTCTGGTCCAGGAGTTGGGCCGCGAACCGACCGTCGGCGAGTTGGCGGAGGGCCTCGAGGTCGACGCGGACGAGCTATACAAGACGATGTCGATCGCCATGGCGCACCTGTCCCTGGACGCGCCACTGGTGCCAGGCGAAGACAACAAGCTGCTCGACTATCTGCCCGACGACTACCGGCCTGGCCCGGAACAGGAGGCCTTCGACAAGGCGTTGCGGAAGAACGTGGAGGACGCGCTGTCCACCCTCAAACCGCGCGAGGCCATGATTCTGCGGCTGTACTACGGTCTGGACGGTGAAGAGGCTATGACCCTGGAGCAGATCGGAGAGCAGCTGGGGGTGACTCGTGAACGCGTCCGCCAGATAAAGGAGCGTGCTCTAGCCCGCCTCAGGCACGTTTCGCGAGCCCGATCTCTGGAGAGCTTCCTGGGCAGCTAGCAAGCCTCGCCGCCCGCCAGATTCCTTGACACACAAGGCTTTCACAGATATCCTTTCACGCTGTCCCAAAACGCGAAAACACCCGCTGCGGCGGCGATCGCCGGGGCGGAAAGGTACGGCAGGAATACGAGATGGCGGAGTTACTGACTAAGTCCCAGAAGACCCTGGTCGCCAAGCCGGCGGAGATCACCAGGAAGTGGTATAAGGTGGACGCCGACGGCGTGGTGCTTGGCCGGTTGGCTGCCGAGGTAGCCAAAGTGCTCCGTGGCAAGCATAAGCCGATCTTCACGCCCCATGTCGACTGCGGGGACGGCGTCGTCGTCATCAACGCCAAGAAGGTGCGCTTGACGGGCAAGAAGGCGGAGCAGAAGACCTATTTTCGCCACAGCGGTTATGTGGGCGGAGGCAAGCAGATCCCATTCAAGCGCATGCTGGAGCGGCGCCCTGAGTTCGTCATCCGGCGCGCGGTTCGCGGGATGCTGCCGAAGACGGTCTTGGGCCGTCAAATACTGAAGAATCTGCGCGTCTACGCCGGGCCCGAACACCCGCACGAGGGATTGGGCATGGAACCGCTCGAGATCGAATCCTAGCGCGACACCCCACGACATAGGCAATCGCAAGAGAACATGATCGGAAAGAAGCTAGAAGACGGGCGAATCCACGCGGTGGGCCGCCGGAAAACGTCCGTAGCGCGGGTCTACCTACAGCGCGGAAAAGGCGAGTGGCGGATCAACGGCCGCACGCTGGCCGAGTATTTTCCCCGCGAAGCCTATCACGGAATTCTGGACAAGCCGTTCCAGGCGACGGAGACCGCCGGGGAATACGACGTGATGGTCAACGTTCGGGGCGGTGGCCTGACCGGCCAGGCGGGCGCGATCCAGCTCGGTGTAGCGCGCGCGTTGCTGGTCGAGGATGAGGACCGCCGTGTCGCATTGCGTCGAGAGGGCCTGCTCACCCGCGACCCGCGGCGAGTAGAGAGAAAGAAATACGGTCAGCCGAAAGCGCGGAAGCGCTTCCAGTTCAGCAAGCGATAATCTTGGCATCAGCCTGAGGATAGGACTGTATGGCGGTAGGGCTTGAGGATCTGCTGAAGGCAGGGGTTCACTTCGGGCACCAGACGCGCCGTTGGAACCCGAAGATGCGCCGCTACATATTCGCCCAGCGTGGCGGCATTTACATCATCGACCTTAAGAAGACGCTGCGCGAGCTCGAGCGCGCGAAGGAGCTCGTCCGCGAAGTAGTGCACCGCGGCGACACGGTGCTTTTCGTGTGCACGAAGCGGCAGTTGCGCGACATCGTTCGTAGCGAAGCCGAGCGCTGTGGCGCCTATTACGTCACGGAGCGCTGGCTGGGCGGCATGCTGACGAACTTCCAGACGATCAAGAAGAACATTCGCCGCTTGAAAGAGCTCGAGCGAGGTGCCGAGGAAGGCGCGTTCGAGTTCTACACGAAGAAGGAGCAGCTCCTGCTCAGCCGCGAGCAGGAGAAGCTGGACCGCTACCTGTCGGGGATCAAGGACATGACCCGACTTCCGGGCTGCTTGTTCGTGGTGGATTCCCGCAAGGAGTACATCGCGGTCGCGGAGGCGAACAAGCTGGGGATCCCGGTTGTCGCCATCGCCGACACGAACGCGGATCCCGATCTCCTCACCATCGCGATCGCGGGGAATGACGACGCTATCCGCTCGGTGTCGCTGATATCGGCCGAACTGGCCAACACGGTAGAGGCGGCCATGGCGGAAGTCCCGGCGGAGCTGCGCGCGGCGGTTGCCGAAGAGGAAGAGGAGGTATTCACCTACTCCAGCGACGGGGCTGTGGCCGTGGCCGAGCGTGGGTCGGGGCGTAAGTCGCGCAAGCGGCGACGACCGCGCCCGGAGGTGATTGCAGCACATCGGCCGGCGTCCGAAGAGGAAGGCGGCGAGGCGGAAGGGCCCGCAGCGGAAGAAGTCACGGATGCAGAAGCTCCCGAGCCCATCGAGGCAACCGGTGAAGCCGAAAATGCTGCGGAGGCCGGCTCGGCCGAATCACCCGCTGCGGAGGGCAAGAAAGAAGGAGGGCCGGCGAAGACAGGTGGCGATGCCGGCGACAGTAAGAGCGAGACTTGATCGTTGGTGGGGCCACTTCGGTGGCCCTGTTTTTATCAGGCAAAACAGATACTTGATCGAATGAGCGAGATAAAGGCAGCAGACGTAAAGGCGCTGAGGGACCGCACCGGGGCCGGCATGATGGACTGTAAGCGTGCCCTGCAGGAAAACGGCGGCGACATGGACGCTGCGGTCGAATGGCTGCGCAAGAAAGGGGCGGCGGCGGCGGAGAAGCGGGTGGACAAGGAAGCCAAAGAGGGCATCATCGATGCCTATATACATCACTCCCGCAAGGTCGGCGTTCTGCTCGAACTCAACTGCGAGACCGATTTCGTAGCCAGGACGGATGACTTCCAGCAACTGGCCCGCGACGTTGCGATGCAGGTGGCAGCGACCGACCCGATCGCCGTATCGCGCGAGACCGTGCCCGAGGATACCGTTGCCAAAGAACGAGATATCTTCCTTGCTCAGGTGAAGGAGCAGGGGAAGCCCGACCACATCGCGGAGAAGATAGTCGAGGGCAAGCTGCGCAAGTTCTTCGAGGAGCGTACGCTGCTCGAGCAGAAATACGTGAAGAACCCCGATGTCTCTGTGAGCGACCGGATCGCGGAGACGCAATCGAAGCTGGGCGAAAAGATCGCCGTCGGCCGGTTCTTGAGGTTCCAGATAGGCAGCAAGTGACGACAGTGTCCGAGCTAAAGTACCGACGCGTCCTGCTTAAGGTGTCCGGCGAGTCGCTGGCGGGCGAACAGGGTTTCGGTATCTCGCTGCCGGCCGTCGATCGCCTGACGGAGGAAATCAAGGAAGTCTATTCTGCGGGCGTGGCGCTCGGCTTGGTCGTGGGGGGCGGCAACATCGTCCGCGGAGCGGTGGCGGCCGAGGGTGGTATGGAGCGCGTTTCCGCCGACTACATGGGCATGCTCTCCACGGTGATCAACGCCCTGGCGGTCCAGGACATGCTGGAGAAGAAGGGCATAGAGAACCGGGTGCTCACCGCCATCCGGATGGAGGAGCTTGCCGAGCCGTACATCCGGCGGCGCGCTCTGCGGCATCTGGAAAAGGGTAGGGTCGTCCTCTTTGCAGCCGGTACTGGCAATCCGTACTTTTCGACCGATACGGCGGCGGTCTTGCGCGCAATCGAGATGGAAGCCGAGTTGATCATCAAGGCCACCAAAGTCGATGGCGTGCATTCGGCGGACCCGATGACGGACTCGAGCGCGGTGTTGATACCTGAGATCTCTT
>JBDHAS010000217.1:0-8649 GCA_039588015.1 Gemmatimonadota bacterium
CGGTACGGGGGAGGGGATCATCCTGCTGCCGCTGCTCGGTTTGATGCTCGGTCTCGGCGTGCTGACGACCGTCGGCATCGCCTTCATGAAGGCGGAACGACCCGCTCGCTACGCCTTCGGATTTGCCGGCGTTTTCGTTCTCGCCTGCACCTCGTACTGGATAGCCAACCAAACCAACATCCGGTACTGGGGCCTCAGCTACGCGTTGTGGGCGCTGTTGGTCGGCCTGCTCATCTCGAACACGATCGGAACGCCGGGTTGGCTTCGCCCCGGGGCCAAGACCGAGATGTTCATAAAGACGGGATTGGTCCTGCTGGGAGCCGAGATTCTGTTCAAGAAGATCATCTCGATGGGCATGCCGGGATTGATCGTCGCGTGGCTGGTCACTCCCACCGTCGTGATCTTCATGTTCATGTTCGCCAACCGCGTTCTGAAGATGGCGAACAAGAAGCTGGCGATCATCGTTGCGAGCGCCACCAGCGTCTGCGGCGTTTCTGCCGCGATCGCCGCCGCGGCCGCCTGCCGCGCCAAGAAAGAGGACCTGACGCTGGCGGTCGGGATGACCCTGATCTTCACCGTGTTGATGATGTTCTTCATGCCGCTCGGCATTAAATGGATCGGCATGAATCACGTGCTGGGGGCGGCCTGGATGGGCGGCACGATCGACGCGACCGGAGCGGTCGTGGCTGCCGGGTCGATGCTGGGCCCGATCGCGGAACAGGTCGCGGCGGTGGTCAAGATGATTCAGAACGTCCTGATCGGCGTACTGGCCTTCGCGATCGCACTGTATTGGGTGACACGCGTGGACAGGGACCCGGGGCAGAAGGCCGATGCCCGGGAAATCTGGTACCGTTTCCCGAAGTTCGTCATCGGTTTCATGGGCGCTTCGGTCCTTTTCTCGTTTGTCGTGGTACCGCTGACTCAGGGCGATTTCTCGTTGGTCGAATCGACGTATATCTACCCGGTGACCAAAGTGCTGCGAGGCTGGTTCTTCTGTATGGCGTTCGTCTCGATCGGACTGGAATCAAATTTCCGTGACCTTGCGGGGAATATGGAACAAGGCAAACCGTTGGCGCTCTACGTCGTCGGCCAGTCGTTCAATCTGGTATTGACGCTTCTGGCCGCCTGGCTGGCGTTTCTGGTGCTGTTCCCTGACGCGGTCGGGTAGCCGAAGATGGAGATAGCGTTCATGAGTCGGACGACGCGTGCACTGGTCTATGCGCGCTCCAGCGGTTGGGTTCGCTTCCTCGTTGGGGTGATCGTACTGGGATCGTGCATCGCCTTCTTCGCGTCGGGCTACTCGCCTCCCGGCGCCCTGGGAGAGGTGTTGCGCCACAATCAGCAGCACGATATCGATGCGTCGCCGCTCTTCTATTCCGAGGTCGAGAACATGCGGGAGTTGGAAGCGGGGCTTGCTGAGTTGATGAATGGGACCGGTGACCGCGGTGGCAATCGCCGAGTTCCGAGCGGCGAGAACCAGGCGAAACGCTGCGAACAAGAAAACGAGTGACTGCTGACCGATGCTGAAGCCGGGCCTTCTCTACTTCGCCTACGGCTGCAACATGGACCTCGCGTTCCTGGAAGGCGTGATCGGCACCGAGTTGCCGCCCGCTTGGCCGGCCCGCCTCATTGGTTGGCGACTGGCCTTCAACAAGGGCAGGGAAGGCGAGGGCGAGGGCGGCGACGGGGTCGTAGCAAATCTCGTCGAGGATGAGGATTGCCTCGCCTACGGCGTGGTCTATCGTTTGCCGCGCGAGGCTCTAGAAGCGCTCGATGCTTTCGAGAAAGCGCCCGAGCACTATCGTCGCGAGACCGTTTGGGTCGAGCCGCTGGGACGGCGCGCGAGTCAGGCCGCGCTGACCTACATCGCACAACCCGAATGGACCGTGCCGGCTGGGAGGCCCGCACGAGCTTACCTCGACGTGCTGCTCCGCGGAGCGGCTCTTCACGGTCTGCCGGAGCCGTACATCGATTGGGTGCGGGCTCTTGCGGAGGGCTCGATCAGCGAAGTATACCAGCCTGACTCGGGACGGGGCTGAGCGGCGACGCCTGAACGGGAAACCCACCACCGTCTTCTAGCGACGCAAAACCTCAACCTGCTAATGATTCAGATGAAGATCTTGATCGATGTCGTGGGGTGGCTTGGAGCCGCTCTCTTGTTACTCGCCTACTTTCTCGTGTCGACCGGCAGAATGCGGGGGGTGACCATCCGCTATCAGGCGCTCAATATCGTCGGCAGCATTCTGCTGGGGACGAACGCCTTCTACTACGGCGCGCTTCCTTCCGTCGGCATCGATGTGGCCTGGATCGGTATCGGAGTGATGGCTCTGGTCCAGGGACAGAGAAAAGCACGTAGTACCGAGTAGCACAGAGCGGTGGTTTGGAAGAAGATTCTCAGCAGTCAGCCCGAACGCCGTTAGCGTCGCGTCAGCGCCCGCGCCCTCGACCTCGCCCGCGGATAGCATAGAATCGCGGGGGCAGGACGCGGGGAGGGCGCCGACGGGGCGACGGCGCAGGACGATTGCCACTATCATGCTGGGTCGGAGGCTGTGTCGCCCGCGACACCGGTCGTAGATCGAAGAGCATCAACGAAGACTTGAATCGCTCCTGCCGTGATTCCGGCGTACGCAGTGAACAACCGCCACAACACCGTGTATGACACGATTAGCGTAGCCGGTACCAGCCCGCTCATCAGCCCGATCGTGGTTACTTCGGCGACTCCGCTCCCGCCGGGACTCGGCGCTGCGGTCATCACGGCGAATTGGAGTGCTTGACGGGCGATCGCCGAGACCGCGTTCGCGTCGATGCCCAGCGCTGCAAGCACTGCGACGCCGACGAGGCAGCGAACGAGCGGGGCGACAAGACTCACCAGTATGTTCGATACCCAGGCCCGGCGGCCGCGTGCGGTGCGGCGAAACTCGCGCAGCGCACCCCTATAGCGCGCGATCGACCTCAACATCCGATGTCCGCGCCGGCTGCGACGAAGAGCGCGCAAACCTACCAGCACCCGCGTGATCTGACGTGGAAACAGTGTCACGGCGATCGCGGCCAGTGCGGTGATGCCCACCATAGCCATAAGGCCCCTCAGCAGGCCGCCCAGGGCCAGGTTCCCCTCGAGAATCAGGTACCACAAGCCAAGGCTCGCGAGCGTCACCATCGCGAACAAGCTGCTAAGCCAGTTGAGGCTGAGCACGGCTAGCACGTCGTGAGCGTTGAGTCTCTTACGCCGCAGAGCATAGTACTGCGCCGGTCCCGCTCCCAGCTGCATCGGCGTCACTCCGGCCGCGAACATGAGATAGAAACCGACCTGGATGCCGTCCCTTACGCGGAAGCCGGGCTGTACTGCCCGCGCCAGGACCCAGAAGCGCGTTCCTACGAGGCTGTATTCGAGCACCGCCAACCCGAGGGCGAGGAGTAGCAGGCTCGGCTTCGCCCCGGACAGCGCCGACAGCACCGACTGGCTTTCCGGACCAGCGCTCCAGCGGACGGCGGCGTAGCCGCCGGCTGTCAGGAGGATGAAGAGTAGAATTCCGGCAGAGATCTTCCGCAGAGAAACCGGAGCGAGATTACGCACGGTCGGTCTTGACCACCGCTTCGCGCCCGCATGTCAGCATGTTGCGCTGGTGGAACACAAGAACTCCAGATCTCCTCACGCTGCTCTGACGGCCGTTAGTAGCGGCGTGTCGGGTTCCGCCGATACCCTGTGGCTCTGTCCATTCACCCGCATCTCAATCAAAATGTGATTCCGTCAACGATGCCGGTCCTCACACTCGGCCCATGACGCAAAGCCCGCAAGTGCGCTACTCGCGCATCCTCCAGACAACTCAGAAGCCGATTTGGAAACCGACGATCAGCTTGAAGCTGCGATACGTACCTGTGATATCCGTCGGTAAGTCGAGAAACTCGATCGGGAGAGCTTGCCCGTCGCCGTGGCCGTGCGACGCTCCCAGCGTAAGATCGATCGCCCCGATCTGAAAAGCGGCACCCGCAGTGAAGTGGAGGATGTCCCAGGTCGCGATCGGGAGCGGATCCGGCGAATCGCGATCGAAGGCCGAGCGGTCGCTGAATACAGCGCCATACAGCTCGACCCCACCCGAGAGAGAGTGCTCGACCCCGACTCCCAGATTGATCACCGGGTCGAGTTCCTGGATGATATCGACGGAAATCGTATCGCCGCTGCTCTGGCCCACGAACGGGTCGGAGTCGATGATATGGTAGGCGCCCACGCCGTTGAACCACTCTCCAGTGAAGTAGAGCGATGTTCGGCCGAAATCATACTCGGCGCCGACCGCGATGGAGAGAGGCGATCTGTAAGTAGAGGGCAGATCCTTCTGCGTGTTCGCCGTCAGTTCCGAGCCTTCGAGCTGTGCGGATGCCGGTTCGACGATAGACGCATTGACCTTCGTCTCCCCCCGACCGAAAAGACTGAGACCGGGTGTAGTTACCGTGAGGCCCAAATGCAGTGGCGCCAGGTTGAATTGCACGCCGACCTTGGCCAGGGCGCGTACGTTCCAGTAATTGAGTATATCCTCGCCGTGCCGTTCCCAAGCGTGTCCACGGCCGACGCGGTCAACTGCCGGCGTTTCCGCTGAGATCGTATGACGATGTAACCCGTGGCTCCCAGACCAACCCGGTCTGCCAGTGGGTACGCCCAGGTGAGCCCCGCCCACCCTTCGGACAGCCTGGCCCGGCGCGCCACCTCGGCGGAAGCGGCGAAGTCCGTCGCTCCGCTGTCAATGCTGTCACGGGGGGTAACGCTCCCGGCCTCGACCTCCAAGTCGAAATCGTGCCGGGTTAGGACCGACACCGCAAACTTGCTCCCAGAGTCCTTCGTTGGGACTTGAATGGCGAAGATCCTTGGTGCGACGCGAAGCCGGGTGGAATTAAGGTCGAACTCCTCGCCTACCCCAGTATCCAACGTTATCCCCACGAGCTCCCAAGCGTCCGTGGTGAGAATCAGGCCCGGGTTGGACACGTGAGCCAGCGCCCCAGGGTTGTAATACGTGGCGGAAAGGTCGACCACACTTCCGACCACAAGGCCGCCCAACAGCTCGGCGCGAGTGCCGTACTGGTTGGTCCAGTAGTGTGCGTCCTGCGCTGCGGCTCTGCCCGGCAACACGGACGCCGACCCTAGTACGATGGCAGACGCAACCGCACACAGATCTTTCCATCTCGCGATCATTGGGGCACCGAATCTCGTTGCTGAGGGTTGGTCCCACCGGCCATGGACGCCCGCCAGCTCTCGGCGGGTACGGCGGCCCTCGGCACTGTAAGCTCCGCGTTACTTGGTCCATCTTTCAGAATTCCAGAGCCAACATAACCGCAGGCGAGCGGACGTATCAACGACCCGAGTGATGCCTTCCCAAACCTACACTTGGCCACGTTGCTCGACAGAATGGGCAACCCTACCTTGCCCTCGGTTCGGGTCAGAGCGCTGCGTACGTGAGGGACGAAACGGCATGAATGTACACGATCTTGTCATCCGAAACGGTACCGTCGCCACCACGACCGATCGTACTGCGTGTGATGTCGGCATCTCTGACGGCACGATCAGCGAACTCGGCCAGGGTTTGTCCGGCCGCAACACGATCGATGCTACTGGGAAGCTCGTGCTGCCGGGTGGCATCGATAGCCATTGCCACATCGAACAGCTCTCGTCCTCCGGCATAGTCTGCGCCGACGATTTCTACACCGGGACCGTCTCGGCGGCCTTCGGCGGCACGACAATGATCATTCCTTTCGCTGCCCAGCATCGGGGACAATCGCTCAAGCAGGTAGTCGCCGACTATCACGAATGTGCCCGACCCAAGGCGATCGTGGACTACTCGTACCACATGATCATCTCCGATCCGACGGAAGCGGTCATGACGGAAGAACTTCCCGAGCTCGTTCGTCAGGGCTTGACGTCCTTCAAGGTCTACATGACCTACGACGCGGTTCGCCTGGACGATTATCAGATGCTGGAGGTTCTATCCTTCGCCAGAGGTCTGCGAGTCCTGACGATGGTGCATGCCGAGAACCACGATATGATCCAGTGGCTCACGGCTCGCTTGATGGGTGCCGGACACTCTGCTCCGAAATTCCATGCGGTGGCTCATGCAAAGGCGGCGGAAGGAGAGGCGACGTCGCGCGCCATCGCGCTGGCGGAACTGGTTGATGTCCCGCTGCTGGTGGTCCACGTATCGGCAGAAGAATCGATGAGCGCGATCCGTCGTGCACAGGAAAGAGGTCTGAAGATCTACGGCGAGACGTGCCCTCAGTACCTGTTCCTGATGGCGGACGACTTGGACCGGGCTGGCATGGACGGAGCCATGTGGTGTTGCAGCCCGCCGCCGCGTGACAAGGAGTCTCAGGACGCGATCTGGCGAGGACTGGCCGATGGCACGTTCCAGGTATTCTCGTCCGATCACGCGCCGTATCGTTTCGATGAGACGGGCAAGCTGGCTCAAGGACCGGAGCCGCCGTTCACGAAGATCGCCAACGGTGTGCCCGGCATCGAGTCTTTTCCGAGGGCGTGGGCAAGGGACGGATCGATATTCACAGGTTCGTGGATCTGACGGCGACCCGGGCGGCCCAACTCTATGGGCTCTACCCGAAGAAGGGAACCATCGCTGAAGGGTCGGACGCCGATATCGCTATCTGGGATCCCGAGCACGAGTTGACGATCACGGCAGAGGCGATGCACGACGACGTCGACTATACACCCTACGAGGGTCGCACGTTGAAGGGAATGCCGACCACCGTCATCAGCCGCGGGCGGGTAGTCGTGGACGGGGGGAGACTTCTCGTAGAGCGAGGCAGCGGCGAGTTCGTCCCGCGCGGGCTACCGGACTCGGCGCAGCCGTCGGAACGAGCATCATCGACGCAGGAATTGGCGAAGCGATTCGGCGCCGAAGACATCTTTTGAGCTGGGAAGCATCACGCGTGCACCGAGACTTGCCGCGGTGTTGCGCGTGCGCGTCCAGCGCTCGACAGGGAGATCCATGTCTAGATACCTGAGAGTCGCCGCCGCCCAGATGGGGCCCATCCAGCGGGCCGATACGAGAGCGGATGTCGTCGAGCGTCTGGTCGCGATGCTGCGGGAGGCACACGCATCCGGGTGCACGCTGGTGGTCTTTCCCGAGCTCGCGCTCACTACGTTCTTCCCTCGCTACTTCATGGAAGACCAACAGGAGATCGACTCGTATTTCGAGTCGGATATGCCGAACCAGGCGACCCAGCCGCTGTTCGATGAGGCGCGGAGACTGGGCGTTGGATTCCACCTCGGCTATGCGGAACTGACCCAGGAAGAGGGAAGAACTAGACGTTTCAATACGGCGATCCTGGTGGGCCCGGACGGAAACATCATAGGCAAGTATCGCAAGGTCCATCTTCCGGGACACGCCGAACACTTGCCCGGAAAGCCGTACCAGCATCTGGAGAAGCGCTATTTCGAGGTCGGCGACGTGGGGTTCCGGGTCTGGCGCGCGTTCGGCGGAGTCATCGGCATGTGCATCTGCAACGACCGCCGCTGGCCGGAGACGTTCCGCGTACTAGGCCTGCAGGGCGTGGAGATGGTCGTGCTCGGTTACAACACGCCCGATTCGAACATCTATCACGCGCAGCCGGTGCATCAGAAGATGTTCCACCATCTGTTGACGGTACAGGCAGGCGCTTACCAGAACGGCACCTGGGTCGTGGCTACGGCGAAGGCGGGCTCCGAGGATGGGCACGGCCTTATCGGCGGAACGGCCATCGTCGCTCCCACCGGGGAGGTCGCCGCAAAGGCCGTGACCGACGACGACGAAGTCGTCACTTTCACGTGCGACCTGGATCTAGGAAAGGATATCAAGGAAAACATCTTCAACTTCGAGCAGCACCGCCGCATCGAGCACTACGGGTTGATCACGTCGCAGACGGGAGTCGTCCCACCTCCGGAGTGAGCGCCTCGCCGCGGGTTGCAAAGGCGAAAGCGGTCAGGCGGATTCGGTCGCGTTTCTCAGGAGTACCGCGCCGATCGCCAGGGTGACGGCGGCCTGGGTCGGCTCGATCACCGGGAGGCCCACGGCAGTCTCGAGACACTCTCGGTAACGGGCCATTCCGGCGCAGCCCATGATCAGGACCTCGGCGCCATCTTCGTCTCGCAGTTGTCCTCCCACCGAGACCAATCGCTCAAAGGTACGTTCGCCGTTCGCGAGTTCGGTGACGCCGAGGCCAATAGCGCGGTCCCCGGCCAGCCGAGCCTCGAGTCCGAGTTCGCGAACGTATTTCGCGTGGCGAGGGATGGAGCCATCGAGGATCGAGATGACTCCGAACCGTGCGCCATGCGTCAGCGCGACCAGCATGGCGGACTCGGCGATTCCGAAAACGGGCTTCGAGATAGCGGCGCGTGCCTGCTGTAAACCGGGATCGCTGTAACAGGCAATCACGAAGGCGCTCGAGCTCGGTTCGCGATCTCCTATTAGGTCGCACAGCGGGGCGACGACCGCGTCGACCTGTTCCTGGGTCTCGATGACCGGCGGTCCTTCGGCGAGCGTCAGGCATTCGATCGGCGGCCCGCCGTCGAGGCGCAACGGCTCGAGGGCCCGGTCGATGCCATAGGTGACGGCTCGAGTCGAGTTCGGATTGATGACGATTATTTGCCTCATCCTTGGACACTTTCTGATAGTA
>JBDHAS010000218.1:0-8624 GCA_039588015.1 Gemmatimonadota bacterium
CCCGCTCCGGGCGGCGAGCCGATCGGGCCCGCACGAGCCAGTGAAACGCATCGGTATCGATCGCGGCGCGCAGCACGTAGGGCGGTCGCTCCGGGGCGTCGTGCAGGATCGCGACAATCATGTGTGGGAGGTTCCGATACCCGAGGAAGACGTCGCTCACGTAGACGCCACGAGCTGTGACCTCTCGGAACCACGCCTGATCCGCGTAGTTGACGCCGTGATTCTCTTGGGGACCGACATAGGCGACTTGGTACCCGCCCTCGTCGATCAGTGAGAGGTCGACCACTCCGCCGAAAGTCTGATTGAGATTGGCGAGCAACGAGGCCAATCTGCCCTCGTCGCGAAGTTCCTCGACCGAATTCTCTCGAGTCACCACAGCGAGCGCCGACAACCGCTCGGAGAGGTACGACTCGACCGACGCCTTCCCGGCCTCTGCGAACCTCAGCATTGGCCGTGTCAGTTCAGCGTGAAACGCATCCTCGTACTGCCGATAGGTAATGCCCGACATGATCAACAGCGGGACCACGGCAACGGCGGAAACCGACGCTACCATCACGACGACCATCTTTCCATAGCGTCGCCGCGAGATCAGTTGATCCTGCTCTTGCTCCCACTCGCTCTTGCGCTTTGCCTGACCGATCATGATCTATCGCACTCAGTCGAGTCTGCCCTCAGTCCTCATCGGCAGCTTCCCCATCAGAACGACCCGCCTCTCTGACGATCTCCATGAGTTGATTGATATCGACCGGCTTGCGCAGATAGTCGAACGCTCCCAATCGGCGAGCCTCAGCCTCGTCCTTGTCCGACCCGTGACCGGTCATGATGATCACTTGAAGCTGCGGATACAGCTTCCTGACCTGCCGTAGGACTTCCATGCCGTCGATGCCGGGCATACGGAGGTCGAGCACCATGACGTCGGGAACCTCGTCCTCCAGCATTGCCAGAGCCTGCTCACCGTCCAGCGCTACGTCGCTGCCGACCTCGCGCATCTCCATCCTCTCGGCCATGGTTCGCACGAAGTCCTCCTCGTCATCGACGAACAGAACCCTGAGCGTGCGAGCCGCGGTGTCCGTCTCGCCGACGGTGCCCTCGGTTGCGACCTCCTCCTGCCGGGGAGGAGGTTCCGTCATCGTCTCACGCGCGACCTCCGGCATGCCCGCCTCCGCGAAAGCTGCGGCGGCCATGCTCTTGTCGAATTCTTCCTGCGAGTCCTTGAGAAACTCGACGGTGGCCTTGAGGCTCTTGGCCCACGCGGCCCTGACTGTACTCAAGAGGTGGCTAGTATCCGCCGGCTTCTGCAGGTACTCGAACGCGCCCAGCCTGCGAGCCTCCTTTTCCTCTTTGTCCGAGCCGTGTCCGGTCAGGATGATGACTTCTATCTGCGGGTGCTTTTTCTTGACCTTCTCCAATACCTCCATCCCGTCGATGCCCGGCATGCGCAGGTCGAGGACCATCACGTCGGGTGGCTCGTCCTCAAGCATAGCGAGTGCCTCCTCGCCGCTCAGCGCTACGCGACTGCCGACGTCGCGCATTTCCATCCTCTCGGCCAACGTCTTCACATAAGCTTCTTCGTCATCGACGAGTAGCACCTTGATCTTGCTCATCACAGTTTCTCCGCTACCAGTCTCGGTTCACCCCGCCAGGACAAGCCGGAAGCCCTGTGCCTCATCGGCTGTCGTGACGGCAGCGCCCAAGTTATCAAGAACATCAGCCAGTCGATTCCACGACGGCGCTTCGGCAGGCGCGAGCGGAACCGCCTCACCCGCGACCACGCCATTGAACTCGAGCGAAGGATGCCCATCTTGCCAGCGCGCGTTGACGGTCACCGTGCCGCCCTCCGGAAGTTGCTCCAAGCAGCACTCGACGGCTGCGTATATAGCCATCTGCAAGCGAAGGTGGCTGAGCACTGTGCCCAAGTCCTCGTCTCCCGGATGTGGTTCTACGAATTGCCTCCTCTGGTCGGCCCTCCGTTGGCATAGAAACGGGACTTGCTGAACTGCCTGATTGAGGTCGACTCTCTCCTCGGCATGATCCAAGCTGTGGGCGAATCTGTTGAGACTGGTGATGAGATCCGCCCCGCGCTTGACCTGATCTCGGATACGGCTGACCGCGCGCATCAGTCTGTCGGCGTTTGGCGTTCCGCTCTCTTTGGACGCTTCGACGATGTCCTCGATCAGGCCTGCAGATTCTTTGACAATGGCGAGTACGTTGCGGAGCTCATGCGTCGCGCTAGCTGTGACCTTACCGATGAACGCAGCTTCCCTTTCGTCGGGCATGCTCATGTTTCTTGATCCACGTTTGTCCGTTAGTGCACCTTTCAGAACGCGAAGCGCTTCGCGGCGGGAGTTATCGCACGAGGGATGTAACCAAGGCAAGATATCATCATGGTCAACATTTCTCCAACCGTGACGCAATTCACGGTTACCGCTTGACACCGCCCGCTGCGGGGCTAGACTGCCTTCAGGCGCTTCAGAAGGGAGTGAATCGTGCCGATTATCACGATTTCGCGTGGGACGATGAGCGGTGGCCGCAGCACGGCGGACTGCCTCGCCCGCGCGCTCGGCTATCCCTGTGTCGGACGCGAGATTCTCCAGGAAGCCGCAAAGAAGGTGGGGGTACCCGTGGAGGACCTGAGCGGAAAGCTCGAGGCCCCACCCTCTCGGTTCCATCGATTGACCCAGGAGCGAAAGAGGTATTTGCTCGCTGTTCAGACCGCCCTGGCCGAGCATTGCACGACCGGCCGATTGGTCTACCATGGATTGGCCGGGCAATTCCTTCTGAAAGAACTTCCCGGTGTGCTGTCCGCGCGCCTCATCGCTCCGCTCGAGATGCGAGTTCGAACCCTGACATCGTCTCACCACCGCATGACCCATAAGGCGGCCGAAGAGTTCATTCAAAACGTAGACGAAGAGCGCCGACGCTGGGTCAAGCAGATGTACGAGGCCGACGTCGAAGATCCGTCGCTCTATGATCTGACCGTTAATCTCGAGTTCATCTCGCTCGAGACGGCGTGTGTGATCATCGCGGAGGCTTCGGCACAGCCGCAGTACGAGGTGACCGCCGACGTGAAGAAGAGGCTCGAGGACTTCACGACGGAATGCCGTGAACAGCTCCGTCAGGCGGGAGGAGGCTGAGCGTGGCGGTCATCACCATTTCTCGGGGCACGAAAAGCGGCGGAGCGGCGCTGGCGGAATGCCTAGCCGAGCGTCTTCATTACCCAATCCTGGCGCGGGAAGTCATTCAGGAAGCGGCTTCCGATCTGGGAGCATCAGAGGCCGACCTAAGCCAGGGGATGGAGCGCAGTCCGCGATTGTGGAATCGACAGTCGTCGGGCCGGCGCCTCTACGTCGCGGCGGTGCGGGCAGCACTTGCGGAGCACGTGGTCGACGGAGACTTGATCTACCACGGGCGCGCGGGTCAGGTGCTTCTGGCGGGGTTGCCTGGCGTCTTGCGTGTTCGCCTGATCGCACCGATCGACGTGCGAGTGCGAGCGCTGATGGAAGGCAACGGGATGGATGCAACATCGGCGGAACAGTACATCCTGCATGTCGACGGGGTCCGCGCACGCTGGGTCAAGATGATGTACGGCGAGGACATCGAGGACCCCGTTCTGTACAACTTGGTCATCAACCTCAAGACGCTGTCGATCCCCGCCGCGTGCGCCATAGTGACGAAGACCGCCGAGCAGCCGGACTTTGCCATCACAGATGACGTCAAAGCGAAGCTGCTTGATTTCCGCACGGCGTGCCGGGTCAAGGTCGCGCTGGCCAGAGCACGCGAGACCCGCGCTCTCGATCTGCAGATCGAGGGGCGCGGCGGCGTAGTAGACGTATCGGGCGCCGCGCCCGCGTTGAAGTCCGGCCAAATGGGCGATCAGATCGTGGAGATTGCCCGATCGGTCGAGGGCGTAGAAGAGGTTCGCCTGAAAGTTGAGTGGTTCGACCCGTACCCCTAGGCGGTCGCATTACCAAGGGACGAGGGGCGAGGAGGATAAGGGTGAGCATCCCAGTGACACGACCGCTCGCGAGGGGTCTCGCGGGCGGATCCGACGCACCCGCATGCGTGCGCAGGACGGTCCGCCGGGGACGGAACCGAACGAGGGCGCGCGTCTCTCGCTCGCCCATTCGCCTCGTCGCGCTCCTCGGTCTACTCCTGCTGTTGAGCCCGACCGTCACTCAAGCGAGCGAGGTAACGACGACGGCCATAGCGGGCAGCACGACGGCGTGGTGGGTGTGGCCACTCGTTCTATTCGTGCTCACGTTCGTCATGGGAATCCTCGCGGCGCTGGGCGGTGTGGGCGGAGGGGTTCTTTACGTTCCGATCGTCAGCGGGTTCTTCCCCTTTCACCTCGACTTCGTTCGTGGCTGCGGTCTGCTAGTGGCTCTGGCCGGCGCCCTCGCCGCCGGGCCGGGATTCCTCAAGATGAACCTGGCCAGCCTGCGACTGGCGATGCCTGTAGCCCTGATCGCTTCGAGCTGCGCCATCGTCGGGGCGATGGTCGGGCTCGCATTGCCGACGAACGTCGTCCAGACGGCTTTGGGGGCGACCATCCTGGGGATTGTCGCGCTCATGATCATGGCGAAGAAATCCGTGTACCCGGAGGTTCCGGAGCCCGATCGCCTTTCTTCGAGCCTACGGATATGCGGCGTGTACACGGAGGCCAGCCTGGGTCAGACGATCAATTGGCAGGTGCACCGGACCGTGCCCGGCCTTTTCCTATTCATCGGCATCGGCATCATGGCTGGGATGTTTGGACTGGGCGCGGGTTGGGCCAACGTGCCCGTCCTGAATCTGGTCATGGGTGCGCCGCTGAAGGTCAGCGTGGCGACCAGCAAATTCCTCCTTTCTATCACAGACACATCGGCCGCCTGGATCTACGTCAACAAGGGCGCGGTCATTCCGATGATGGTGGTGCCGTCTCTGGTCGGAATCATGCTAGGCTCGTTCATCGGCGTACGGATACTGCGGATCGCTAGGCCGGGATTCGTCCGCTGGGTAGTGATCGGCCTGCTGCTCTTCGCCGGCGCCAAGGCCATTACCAAGGGATTGGACATCCCGTTCATCGTATAGCGAGCGAGTTGAAACATGGAATCGAACGGCGATCTCGAGTGCCCCGGTGCGGACGAGGAGCAGCTGCTATATGCCAAGATCCTCCAGACCGGCATGTACATCGGGCTGGCGCTTCTGCTCGTGACATTTCTCCTCTACACGTCCGGAATCGTCGCTCCCGCCGTGCCTGTTGAAGCCCTGCCGGACTACTGGACGATGAACGTCCATGACTACTTGGATGCCACAAACCGGGACCATCTGCACCACGAGCATCCCATAGACGGGTGGGCGTGGCTCACGGTCCTCGGTAAGGGAGACTACCTCAACTTCCTGGGAATCGCCCTGCTTTCCGCCGTGACCATCGTCTGCTTCCTGGGAATCGTCCCCACGTTGGCAAGAAAGAAGGACAAGGCCTACGTCGTCATGGCCCTGCTGGAGGTCGCGATCCTGACGCTCGCGGCCAGCGGCATCTTGACCGTCGGGCACTGAACCGCAACAGCCGAAAGCGGCCACCAAGACATGTCTAGCGACTCCTCTGACACCATGCGTTTCCTTCCGGTCGGGCTCGACGTCCAGAGCAGGGACTGTCTGGTCGTGGGTGGCGGAAGAGTCGGCACCCGTAAGGCCATCACACTCGCGCGCGCCGGTGCCGTCGTGACCGTGGTCTCGCCTGCGGTCACAGACGAGTTGGCCGAAAAAGTCAATGCTGGCGCGGTTCGTTGGGTGAAAGACTCGTTCCGGGAGGAGCACGTCGGCGGAGCGTTTCTCGTCGTTGCCGCCACGGATAGCGACGAGCGCAACGCGGCCATCGTCCGGGCTGCCAACCAGAGCCACGCGCTGGCCTGCGACGCCTCATCCGTCGAGCGCTCCCAAGTGATCTTCGGCGCCTTGCTCGAGAAAGACGGTATCACGCTCGCCGTCTTCACAGGCGGACGCGATCCAGCCGGCTCGAGACAGGCGCGCGATCAGATCCGCGATCTCATCGATCAGAGAGGCCCGTTCAAGCCCCAGCCTTGAGCCTCCGTTGCTCGCGTGCCGAGCCTCCACCGCGGTGTCGTGCACCCCGGAGCCGAGCCGACCACGCCACAGCGGCAAAGCGCCCTAAGCACAAGACATCTCGGGGGCCGAGCCGTCGTTAGATATGGCCTTGAATTTGCTACTTGCGCGGGATGAGATGCCTTGTCATTTTAAATCGTGACAAAAATCTCAGAAACCAGCCCCAATCGTGAATTTAATCGCATAATGATGTAATGGCCCCAGTTGAGACCCGTTCTCACCTGGAGAGCAGCCCCCTGCGGGCTGCAGACATAACCGAGGAAGGTGTCCGATTACATACAATCCAACCAGGAGGCGCGCAGATGCCCAGTTACGTGATTGTGGACAAGTGTGACGGTTGCAAGGCGCTCGACAAGACCGCCTGCCAGCACATTTGGACCCGCAGATGTGCTGGGAATGCTACAGCTGCGTGAAGATCTGCCCAACCCAGGCGATCGAAGTGCGCGGTTACGCAGACTTCATCCCGCTGGGAGCGAGCGTGACGGCGATGCGCAGCAGCGAGGACATCATGTGGACGCTCCAGTTCCGGAGCAAAGAGATCAAACCAAAGCGTTTCAAGTTCCCGATCCGCCGGGGCGTCGAGGAAGGCAAGGCACAGCCGTTCGATCACTATCCGACAGGCGACGACGACCTGAAGAGCCCGACGCTGATGAGCGAGCCCGAGGGCCTGAACACCGACAGAGGCCCGGTCAAGATGGACAAGGTCCTGACGCTGTAGCCAGGACGTGTATTGCACCCAACTCTGTTGTCTACGGATGAAGATACGCTAAGGAGAAAAGAAAAAATGGCGGATTTCGAGACCGTAACGGTTGAAACCGACCTGCTGATCTGCGGCGGCGGGATGGCCGCTTGCGGCGCGGCGGTGGAAGCGTCCTACTGGGCGAAGAAGCACGGATTGAAGGTCACAGTAGTCGACAAGGCGGCCATGGACCGCTCGGGTGCGGTAGCCATGGGCCTCTCGGCTATCAACCAGTACGTGGATCTGAACAGCGGCAACAACACGCTGAAGGACTACGTCGACTACGTCCGCAACGACCTCATGGGCATCACGCGCGAGGATCTCGTGGCCAGCATCGCTCGCCACGTCGACTCGACGGTTCACCTGTTCGAGAAGTGGGGCCTGCCCATTTGGACGGACCAGGACGGTAACTACGTACACGAGGGCCGCTGGCAGTTGATGATCAACGGCGAGTCCTACAAGGTCATCGTCGCTGAAGCCGCGAAGAACGCCCTGGCCGATGCCGGCGGCGAGTACTTCGAGCGCGTCTTCATCACGCATCCACTGGTCAATGGCGACAAGTGCGCGGGCGCGATCGGATTCAGCGTCAGAGAGAACAAGGTATATGTGTTCAAGGCGAAGGCCACGCTGGTCGCCATGGGCGGCGCCGTACACGTGTTCAAGCCGCGTTCGACCGGTGAGGGCTTCGGCCGCTCGTGGTACCCGCCCTTCAACTCCGGCGCCAGCGCTTTCTTCACGATTTACCCGTACGCTTCAAGGACGCATACGGCCCGGTGGGTGCGTGGTTCCTGCTGTTCAAGTCGATAGCGACCAACGCCGAAGGCGGCAACTACATGCAGGAGAACGCCGCCGAGCTGGACAAGTGGGAGCCCTACGGTAAGGTGAAGCCGCGTCCCGCCAACATCCGCAACTGGCTGATGATGCTGGACGTGATGGACGGCAAGAGCCCGATCTACATGCAGACGGCCGAGGCGATCCAGAGGATCTCCGAACAGGTGCCCGACGAAAAAGAGCGGAAGAAGAAGCTGAAGGAGCTCGAGGCCGAGGCTTGGGAGGACTTCCTGGACATGACGATCTCGCAGGCGATCCTCTGGGCCGCCACGAACGTCGAGCCGGAGAAGAAGCCCTCTGAGATCATGGCGTGTGATCCGTACTTCATCGGATCGCATTCCGGTGCGTCGGGTGCATGGGTTTCCGGTCCGGAAGACCTGCAGACCGCAGAGACCAAAGACGAATACTTCTGGGGCTACCCGCATATGACGACCGTCAGCGGTATGTTCGCCGCGGGTGACGCGTCGGGGGCTTCCAGTCACAAGTTCTCGTCGGGTTCGCACGCCGAGGGTCGCATCGCGGCCAAGGCTGCGGTCTCCTTCATCGTCGACAACCCCGATGCGCCTGCGGTGGATCAAGGCGAGGTCGACGCGCTAACGGCCGAGATCCTGAAGCCGTTGGAGACGTTTGACGAGCACAGCGGTCAGACGACCGACCCAGACATCAACCCGAACTACATCCGTCCGACGCAGTTCATGTATCGCTTGCAGAAGATCATGGACGAGTATGCGGGTGGTGTGTCCAGTCAGTTCAAGACTAGCGACAAGCTGCTGGAGAAGGGCCAGGAGCTGCTGGCTTTCTTGAGGGAAGATGCCGACAAGCTGGCCGCGTCCAACCTGCACGAGTTGATGCGTTGCTGGGAGAACGTCCACCGGATGTATCAGGCGGATGCCCACATGCGCTCGATTCTGTTCCGGGAAGAGACGCGCTGGCCGGGCTATTACTTCCG
>JBDHAS010000219.1:0-6474 GCA_039588015.1 Gemmatimonadota bacterium
TGTGGCCGGAAGGTGGCAGGGCTTTGCGCGGGTGAGCCGGGCCGGTTAGGGCATCACGGCACGCTGGCGAATATACGCCAGCAGGTCCGGTGTCGATCTGAACCACTCACCGCGTATGTGGGCGTCGGAGAAGCTCGTGTGCAGCTCGCGTTGTAGCTCGCCGGCGTTCCTCGCCGGGATCACTCCCAGCAACTTCAGCTCCGATGGGTTGCCCAACTGCAGCTTACCGATCCGCTTCCGGAGTTGACGCTTCCTGGCGACGCCGATCTGGATCTCGCCGCCACCGGTGTCCTGAATGAAGTAGACGATCTTCACGAAGCACCACCACCCTGGAAGAGGTCGACCGCGAGCCAGGTTGCCGGCTGGAAGTAATCTGCTCGCTCCGACACATACTGCGCATCACTATCGCGCATATCAAGCGTCGTGCGGAACTTCGTAGAGTGTCTCTCGAGCACCATATCTTTACCGTGACGGTAACGAATCGTTACCATGGAAGACTCAGCGCCCCGGGCGCCCGTGACGGCATATTTCTTATTCCCAAGGGTTTATGCCGTTCGCTGTTCTGGTATCCAGCTTGCCTGCCTGTGGGTGTGGGTGGCGCGCTCGAGGCTGGCCCTATAACGTGAGCGCGTTAGCCCCGAGCCCGAGGGCACTTGCCTGATGAGCTTCCGTGCCAAGCTTCTCGCCGTCTTCGCCGTTCTCGGCGTGGCGCCCATCGTCGCGCTCGGCGTGTTCAACTACGTCCGATCGATCAAGGCGGTCGAGTCGCTCATCGCCGCGCGTACAGCGACGATAGCCGAGCGGGCGGCGGCGGATATCGCCGAACGCTACGCCCTTCGTCAGTCCGACCTGCTTCTGCTGGCAGAGAATGCCGAGACGCAACGGCTCTGCCGTGCCCACTCGGCCGGTGATGAGGATGCGGAGGACGCGGCCTACGAGATGGCTGATGCCTACCTGCGACGTGCTTGGGAGTTGATGGCTCCTTCCTATCGCTGGATCGAGTTCCGCGATGCTTCGGGGGCGCTGCTGTACTCGCTGGGCGTGGACCGCATCGAGCGAGAAAGAGGGGAGGAGTATGGGGGCGCCCGGCTAGGAGACGTAATCAGGGTCGATCAGCCGATTCGGGATATCGAGGGCCTGGGCGAATTCGGGACGCTGATGGCCGCCGTGCGAACACGTGCGCTGATTCCTGACGACGCACTTGCGGCATCGTTCGGCCGGGCGGGTTACTCGGTGATCCTCGACCGAGCCGGCGAACAGGTGCTATTTCATCCGCGCCGGGCCTTCCTGAAGCAGCACATTGCGGTGCTACTCGGGTCGGCGAACTGGAGCGTGGACGCGACGCTATTCTCAGATGAAACGGGCTACTTCAACTTTGAAGAAGAAGGAACAACGCGGGTCGCATCTTTTGTCAGCCTCAGCTCACCACCGTGGACCATCGTCTCCTCGGCTTCTGTCGACGAGTTCGCACCGCCGTTCGCCCGGACGCGGCTCGTGAACCTCGGTCTCATGCTGCTGGTGGCCGTGGTGATCTCGGTGGCCTTCCTGTTGACGACCCGGAGGATGACGCGGTCGCTGAGATCGCTGACCGCGGCGGCCGACGAGTTGGCGGCAGGCAACTTCGAGCCGGCTCTGCCGATCGCGGGAGGTGACGAGGTCGGCAAGCTCTCGGCGGCATTCGCCATAATGGTAGAGCAGGTTCGCGACATGTTGCGCCGGATCCAGGAGAGCCGGCATATGGCGGTCGTCGGGCAATTCGCCTCGCAGCTCTCTCACGAGATCCGCAATCCGCTCACCTCGATCAAGCTCAACCTGCAGAGTCTGCAGCGCGACGCGTCGGCCGACCGTATCCCGGAAGACTCGGCCCGACCGGTCGACATCTGTTTGCGGGAGGTCAACAGGCTGGATCGGGTAGTCCGGGGTGTGCTCAACGTGGCCCGCACCCGGGCACCGAGGCGGGAGCCCTGGTCGGTCCACGCGGCGGTCGCGGATGCGCTCGAGGTACTGCGGGCTCAGATCGAAGAACAGGGTATCGATGTGCAGGAAGATCTCCGGGCATCTGAGGACACGGTTTGCGGGGATGCGGAACAGCTCAAGGGCGTACTCCTGAATCTGTTCTTGAACGCGGCCGAGGCGATGCCGGACGGCGGAACGCTTCACGTCTCGACCGAAACTCAGGACGCGGCGGAAAAACGGGCGCGGCTGATTCGGGTGCGCGTCGCCGATGAAGGGCCCGGCGTGTCGCCGGAGTTGAGGGAGAAGATCTTCGAGCCATTCTTCAGCACGAAGGAGGAAGGGGTCGGGTTTGGCCTCGCTCTGGCCCAGCACGCGGTGGAAGAGCATGAGGGCACGCTGCGACTCGAAGACGGTGCTGGACCCGGAGCCGTGTTCGTCGTCGAGCTTCCACTCGCCGCCTCGGAGCGTGAATCGTGAGCGAGCGCATCCTGATCGTCGACGACGACGCGTCCATCCGCGAGACCTTCGAACATCACCTCGCCCGGCAGGGGCATGAGGTGGCGACCGCCGAGAGTGCGGAAGATGCCCTGGCCCTGCTGCCGGGATTCGAGCCGGTCCTGGTCATTACCGATATCCGCATGCCTGGCATGGACGGGATCGAGCTGCTCCGACGCGTGAGGGAGGCCAACAAGGACCTAGACGTTCTCGTCATCACGGCGCACGAGGACATGAAGACGGCCGTCAGCGCGATGAAGGCCGGTGCCTACGACTACCTGGTCAAGCCCCTGGATCTGGACGAGATCGACCTCTTGCTCGAGCGCTGCTTCCGGGACCGATCGCTGCGCCGCCGCGTTAAGCATCTGACCGCCGAAGCGTCGGAGGGTCATGAGCTCGAGCACCTCGTGGGCCGCGAGCCGGCGATGATCGAGATCTACAAGTTGATCGGCGTGCTCGCCGAGAACCGCGCCACCGTGCTCATTCGCGGCGAGACGGGGACGGGCAAGGAATGCATCGCCCGAGCGATCCACTTCAACTCCCCGCAGGCCGCAGAGCCGTTTGTCGCCGTGAACTGCACGGCGCTCACGGAGACACTCCTCGAGTCCGAGCTGTTCGGCCATGTGAAGGGGGCGTTTACCGGCGCCGTGGAAAGCCGCAGGGGATACTTCGAACTCGCCGGCGAGGGCACGGTCTTCCTCGACGAGATCGGCGACATGGAGCCCGAGCTTCAAGCGAAGCTTCTGCGCGTGCTGGAGGAGCGCGAGTTCTATCCGGTCGGTGGCGAGCGGCCGCGCAGCACAAAGGCTCGGGTCATCGCTGCGACGCACTGCCCCCTTGAAGAGCTGGTGCGAGACGGGCCCTTCAGGGAGGATCTCTACTTCCGGTTGAAGGTGGTCGAGATACAGGTGCCTGCTCTGCGCGAGCGCAAAGGCGACGTTCCACTGCTCGCGAAGCACCTGCTGGGCAAGATCAGTCGCAAGTTTCACCAGGAGTTGGAGGGCATCTCCGATGAGGCCATGAAGGTGCTGGAGTCCTACGATTGGCCCGGCAACGTTCGCGAACTGGAGAACACACTCACCCGGGCTGCGGTCCTCGCGCGGAGTCCGATCATCGGCGCCGACCAGATCTCCCTCGCCGCTGTTGCTGCGCGCGGTCGGGACGAGAGAACGGAAGGGCCGCAGGACGATTCCCTGGAAGCCGTCGAGGCTGCTCACGTTCAGCGGATCCTCGGTCAGACCGGGGGAAACAAGAGGCAAGCCGCCCGCATCCTCGGTATCTCGCGGCCGCGCCTGGACCGCCTTGTCGAGAAGCACGGGCTGGACGTGTCGCGGTAACGAAGTGTAACTGTGGTGGCAACGTAACATTGCCATCCACGCGCTGCCTTGAAAGCCCTTCTGCGACGAAATCGTTGGAACTTCAGGGACTTAGTCTCACTCACCTATATGGCATCTCATTTGCCCTCCCAAGCCATCGGAGCATTCGATCTGACTCCGAGCCAAGTTTCCCAGGAGGTTCACGATGTTAGATATGAGCCGCATGTTCGCGCAGAGCTTCGCCGACCTGGAGCCGGTGACCGTGGGCGCGCTCTCCTTTCTCGGCGGCGTGCTCGTCGGGTCGCTTCTCGCGCTTGCAGCGTTTGCGGCGCTTGCCATGCAGTGCCTGAGCCGCAAAGGTGCCGCCTGGCAAGTGGTCTGCACCGCATTGATGCTTGGACTCGCCGTGATGGGTAGCGGTTCACGTTTGTGGGCACAGTCGGATGCTGGGCAGGACGTTCCAACAATCGAGCCGCGCTTCACGAGGATCTTCGGATCGGATTCCATGGAGGTCGCCTATGCCACGATGTCGCCGGACGGTCGTTGGATCGTGTTCGGAGCGCCAACCAAGGGCATAGATGTCATGAATCTCTGGATTCTACCGGCCGCCGGCGGAGAGCCGGTTCGCCTCACTCAGGGCGCTCACATGGACGACGGTCCCGTTTGGTTCCCCGGCAGCGACCGGATCGCCTTCCGCTCCGATCGGCCGGGCCCCTGGGCGATCATGACGCTACCGATAGATAACGAAACCGGACGGCCCGCCGGGCCGCCCCGGCAAGTCACACTCGAAGGGAGCCAAGCCTACTTCGATGTGTCGCCCGACGGGCAGTGGATCGCGTATACGCCAGCGAACGAACGAGGCAATCGCGTAATCAGGATTGTGCCGAGCACGGGCGGCACCGCGCGTACGGTTGGGGAAGCCGACACGCCGATGCCGCGATGGGCCCATGATGGGCAGAGCCTTTACTACACCATTCTGACAGGCCGGCCTAGCGAGTTTGGCCTCGTGCGGGTTTCCCTGGATGGAGAAATGACCGACACGGTGTTTACGTGGCCAGGCGTCATCACATTCCCCAACACGCGCTACGTGGCTCGCATGGTCGAAGGTGATCAGAATGGGCCTACGTTCTGGGAGCTGGCGACGCTGGAAGGTCGCTCGCTGGCCCGCTTCTCTCTCCCTAAGGGGATGTTTCCGGATCGGTTCCTCAAGGACGGCCTGGCGTTCCTGAGTGGGATGTCCGATGAGGTGGCACCGATACAGATCCTGCCCGTCGATGGTGGACCGGCTCGCCCGCTAACCGAAGGCCGGGCCGTCGATGAACCGCTGGCGTGGCTACCCGATGGCGAGCGGCTGTTGTTCAGGACCACGCTGGACGGCGAGGAGGTTCTGCTGCTCGCTCCAGTTGGCGGCGGACCGATGCGTCAATTCCAGCTACCCGAAGATGCTTGGTGGGTCGGCGTCGCTGAGCGTGGCTGGACTCCGGACTTCACGCCGATCTTCTCGGCGGATGGTCGCCACATGCTCTACGCCACGGGCGACCCGGAGGTAGGGCCGTCGGCACTCAAGGTGTTGAGTCTCGAGGATGGGCGTACTTGGGAGCTATCCGGCGCATTTCACTTAACGGATGTAACGGGGCGTGGAGGCACGCGTTTCCGGGAAGGCGGGGAGTTCGTATACGTCGAGAAGAGGGGTGATGTCTACGAGCTTCGTGCGTCGCCTCCCGAGGGCCCTTCACGACTCGTGTGGTCCTTCGGGCGGGATGCACCTGGTCAGGTCGGCGTTCGCGGCGACAGAATCTTGTTCGCCAAGTGGCTTGAGGAAGAGGAAGTTGAAACTACGCTCTATGTGGCGCGCGCGGGGCATAGTGAGGCTCGCGAGCTGATTCGCCTGAGCGGGTGGCTGGGCTCCCCGATTTGGTCCCCGGACGGCCGCCGGATCGCTGCGTCGCACTATACAGACGACGGCAGCGGCACCGGCGTTTTCGGGTCTAGGAAAATGTTCCTCGAGGTCTCGCCATCGGGCGAGCTCGTCGGCGGACCCAGGCACGTCGGGGATTCGATGGTCGCTTACTGGAACGACGTCTGGCTCCCGGACAGCCGGGGGATTCTGACCACCGGCACAGACGCCAACGTCTGGTTGATGCCGGTTGACCCTTCCCAGGAACCGGTGGCACTGACTCGTGATGACCCCAACACTGCTTGGAACTTCGTCCTCTCACCGGATGGCCGCCATATCGCTTACAGCAGTCGAATGTCGCGTGGTAGCTCGCTGTGGCTGGTGGACCTTAGTGAGGCCTTGCAGGTCGGCGGCAACTGAGACGATCAGAAAAAACCGAGCCTGGCCGGGGTGGCGCCGCTGAGCGCGGTGCCACCCCTTTTCTCGTCAGCCAACCGGGAACTCTGCTGGAGTAGGCTGTCGTTGGGTTCGTGTAGCCGTTCAGCCAAACAGGGAGTCGTCTTGAAGCGTCTTGTCGTGACATTGCTGATCTGTGCCGTGGCCGCCTGCGCGGACGGGCGGGGGACGGATTCCGCCATCGCGCGGTCAGGCGCCACGGTCCAGGACGTTGGTCCGAATTCTTCGTTCGCGCGCCGAATCGAGCGGCTCTCGGAGCCGGGCGGTTACTTCGACACCGACAATCTGATCTCGAACGAGACATCGTACCTGCATGTGGTGGGCGCACTGGAGGAGCTGGAAGTGCGCGGCGGC
>JBDHAS010000220.1:0-6473 GCA_039588015.1 Gemmatimonadota bacterium
CGACCTCGTCACCTTCATTCACCGGAAGCTCGATCAGCGGTCCGGCTACCCGAAAGGCCATTTCTGCCCGGTCCGCCGCCTGGACCGTACCGGGGAAGGTGAGCCGGCCGCTCACGGCACCTCCCACGACCATCGTCCTTACCGGTCGAACGGTGGGCGGCCCCTCCTCGACCTCTTCGCCGCCACATCCGATGATGGCTGCCACGGCCACGCTCCCGATGAGAAACGCTAACGGCACGCGCGTTGCTGACACGTTCATCTTCTTCAACCTCGTTGCGTCTGCGTTGTGAGACTTCATGTCTAGCCTAGTTCCGTGGGGCTGCCCCTTGTGCAGCCGACACCATTCGTTGCAGAAGCTCGTCGCGCTCTTCCGCGGTCTTCTCGAACTCGAACCATGCGATCGCTCGCTGGAAAGAGATCAAGTCAATCAGAAAACGATAATCCGCCGCCGCCGCCGATTGGCTGGCCCGGAAACTCTCGGTCTGTGCCTCGAGCAGATCCGTGACGTTGACGAGCCCCTGGGCGTACTTGTCCTGCACGATGTCGAGGTTGCGAGCGGCATTGTCTGCTGCGATCTGGGTGAACTCGATGCTGGCGAATGAGCTCTCGAGCCGCGCCAGCACGGTTCGCGCGCGGCGTTCTATCAAGTCTCTGGCGAGTCGCTCCTCTTCCAAAAGACGCGTCAACTGCGAGCGGTTGCGACTCACGTCGTACGACCGCGCACCGCCTGTGAAGATCGGGTAGACGGCCGCGATGTTGAGAGAGGGAATGCTGTTGGAAACGCCCTCGAGCTCCGGTTCGCGCTCGAGGTGCCAGTCGTACCGGAACCCTAAAGAGAACGAGGGCAGCCACCATCGCCGCGAGGCTTGTCCTAGCTGGATTTCCTGCGCCTCGATGTTCTTGCCGAGCGCTCCGATCTCCGGTGAGTTCTCGAAAGCGAAGCTCACCGCGAAGTCCTGGATCTGCTGCTGGGCAACAGCGTCGCGTGTGTATCTCGAAAGCCCGCCGCCAAGAAAGGGAAAGGTATCCGGGTGAACGATCAGCTCCTCCGGCGCGAAACGTCGGGCTTGCTCCACTCCCAGGACCTGGTTCAATGCCACCCGCTCCGCTTCGATCGTCGCTATAGCCGCGAATAGATTGCTACGGCGACTGGCGAGCTCCGCCTCCCAGCGATACACCTCGTCACGTCCGGAGAAGCCGACGTCGGCCCGGAACTTGGCAAGCTCGAGGTTCTCTTCGGTCAGGCGCAGGTTCGAAAGTTCGATCTGATACAGCACACGCGATAGCGCGAACCTCATATACTGCACGCCGGCGGCTTCGAAGACGTCGTACCGATCACTCTGGTACTCGAGCTGGCTCCCCTCGTACTGGCGACTCGAGGAGCGGAAGTTACTGACGGTCTCGTCGTCGTAGATCATCTGGTTGGCCAGGAAACGAGCGTTGAGCAGCCTCTCAGGAACCAGACCATTCAGCCCTGCCGGGTCTGTTGCAATGAACTGCGGGTTAAAGGCGATCTGAGGAAACATCGGGCTGCGCGCGAGCTGCTTGTCTCTCAACGCCGTCTCCACATTCTCGCTGGAGATCGACAGCGTCGGGTTGTTTCGCTCGGCCACTTCCAGGGCGTCGGCCAGTGGGAGTTCCGGCTCCTGAAGGGCGAGCGCGTCTTCGTGCAGAAAGCTCGCGTAGCTACGTGTCTGAACGGTCGGTCGGTACCCCACCGCCACGGCGGTTTGAGCATTGACCAGAAGCCGCGGGTCCGCCGACAAGAGAACCGGGAGGCTGCTGACGCCAGCTCCTCTGATCAACTCGCTCAGGTTGAGGGCCGCGCGCCTCGCCACCAGGGTGGAAACGTCAGGCGTGCGTGCCGCCAGCGCCCCGAGCTCGACCTCCTCGTGGCCCTGCAGGCTGAAAGTAGGAATACCCTTGGCCGTGAATCCAGCAATGAGCTCCTTTCTCTCAGCGGTCGAAAGCCTCGGTGTCGACGCCAGTACGACCGCGGCGACCTCTTCTCCCACCGCGGCCAAGCTCGCTGCCACGTCCCGACTGATAGGTAAAAGCTCGAGGGTCGTGCCAGTAGCGCTTTCGAGCGCCGCTTTCTCCTCGCTCAGCCTCACGTACTGATCGGCGTACTCTCGAGCCAGCGCGAAGTGGATGGTGTTCGCCTGAACGAGTTCGCCGAGGGCTCGCACGTCGCCTTCCGCTCGCTGGGCGATCAAAACGAAGCTCAAGTTCTCCTTCTGGGAGCGATCGGTCTCCATATCGGCGGCGCGAAACAGATCGGCTCGCTGGACGTATGCGCTGACGACCGGCTTGGTGAGATCCATGCGAGTCGCTGCCTGCGTGATCAGCAGACCCGTTGTGAGCACGAGGTCGACCGCCGGGTCGTCCAGCGCCGCCTGCAGGGCGGCACCCATCCGGGCACCCTGCCAGCCAGCATCGAACTGCGGGGCCGTTATGAAAGTGATCTGGGCGGCGCTGCTACCGAGCAAGGTTCGCAGTTCATCTTCGATGAGTCTGGGGAGCGTGTCGCCCGGCGAGGGACCGTCACGCACGACCGCGATCGTCAGGCGGCGTCCAAACGCGAGGTCGAGAGGCTCCTCCTGGGAAATTCCCTGCGACGACGTTAGCGGAAAGAGGAAAACCAGACTAACACAAGCACGAAAAAGGAGGAGATGCGCGCCGCGCCCAACCCCAAGGGCGAGGAGGAGGGACGGAAGTCGGGATCCGCTCATAGAAGCACTTCCTCGGGCTGCGATTGAGACTGTCTCTTGCGAGCAATCGGATTATTTGTTCTTGCGAGCCAATAGACTAACCGTCGGGTGCACGGTAGTCCAGAAGTCGTCCTCGCGACGTGCCGCCGAGACTGCGGCCTGCGGGATCCAGCATTCACGGCGATGGTTCGTTCGTGCCTCTCAACCAACACTGCTTTCATCGCCCTAGTCTTCTTGTGGTTGCCGCCCGCGCTGCTCGGAGCGCAGCGCCCAGCGGATCGCATCGAGCAGCGCGGTTCCGTCAACCGGTTTCCGAAAGAACCCCGCCGCCCTCATCCTTAATGCTCGCTGCCGGGCCTCCGGATCGTCATCCGCAGTAACGACAATGATCGGCAGTTCAACGCCCCGTCCCTTGAGTTCCTGGTGCAGTTCCTCGCCCGATAGCCCGGGCATTCTCGCGTCGAGCACCAGACATCCTGACACTTGGGGGTCGAGAGCGTCAAGGAACTCGTTTGCAGAAGCAAAGTCGCGGACGTCGTGACCGGCGGTACGCAGCAGGCGCGCGAGCCCCCTCCTCGCTGACGGGTCGTCATCCACGACGAATACACAGGTCGCGTTGGTCACGTTGCGATGAATACAGCCCGCGTCAGAAGGGCACTATTCCACCTTAGTGGTATTCCACCTTGGTGGCATGCGGATGGGAAGAGCGGCCGGCGGTGCTCGGTGGCGCGATTAGCGGCGGCGGGACTTGGCGGGGGCGATACCGGCTTTCTCGCAGAAGCGGACTAGTTCGGCGACCGACGAGATCCCGAGTTTCCGCATGACCCGACCGCGGTGGACCTTGACCGTATCCTCGGCGATGTCCAGTTCGGCGGCGATCTGTTTGTTCAGCTTGCCGCTAATCACAAGTCTCATGACCTCGTGCTCACGCGGAGTCAGTTTCTCGATCTGCTCGAGAATGGACCCGCTTTCGGCCCGTTGAGCGCGGTTCTCCGCGTCTTTGGCCAACGACAGCCGGATGGCCTCCAGCAGATCGTCCCGGTCAACGGGCTTCGTCAGAAAATCCACTGCGCCCTTCTTCATCGCTTGGGCCGCGGTGGGCACATCGGCATGGCCAGATAGGAAGATGATGGGCATGCAGTACTCGCCCTTGCACAGCTCTGCCTGAAGCTCGGGCCCCGTCATGTCCGGCATTCTCACATCCAGAAGGATGCAGCCCGGCCCGCCCTGTAGTCCTGAATCGAGGAAGTCTACGGCGGAAGCGAACGATTTCGCATTCAAGCCTGCGGCGCGCACCAGGCGCATGATCCCCCGACGCGCGGACGGGTCGTCGTCTATAACAAAGACGGTCGGTTCACTCATGTGCGGTGGTCTTCTTTCAGGACGGGGAGTACAAACCCCACACGAGCGCCACCCTCGGGCCTGTTCTCAGCCCACATTCTTCCGCCGTGCCCTTCGATGATCGAATTGCTGATCGCCAGGCCCATGCCGGTGCCGCCGGGTTTCCAGGTCGAAAGCGGTTCGAAGACGCGATCGAGCTTATCGGGATCTATACCCGGGCCACAATCCTCTACCCACACCCTCGCCTCGTTCGCGCCGTATGCCGTCGCGATACGGATTCGGCGATCAACCCGCTCCGCGCCACTCATGGCCTGGATGCCATTCGTGATGAGGTTGACCAGAACTTGCTGGATCTGGATCCTGTTCCCAAGCACCGTCGGAGAGGTTGGGGCATACTCAGTCGCTAGCGCGACCGCCTGCACGACTAACTCACTGTAGAGCAATTGCGCGGTTTCATCGACGATAGCGTTGACATCGACAGGCTCGAACTCCCCCTTATGCTTGCCATACAGCTCGCGCAGATTGCGTATCACCGCGCCGGCGCGCTTGGCATCGGCCACTATCGCCGTCAAGATCTCTACCAACTCGTCGGGCTCATAACTGACATCGGGGCTCTTGAGCATGATCTCGCCGGCCTGGGCGGTACTGAGGATGCCGGTGAGCGGCTGGTTGAGCTCGTGAGCTATCGATCCGGTCAACTTCCCCATGCTGGTGGCGCGGTCCAGTCGAGCCAGTACTTCCCTCTGCTCGCGTGCTTCCCGCTCGGCCTTCTTGAGATCCGTTATGTCGAAGTTGATGCCGACGACGTACGCGACCGCTCCCTGCTCATCCTTGACCGAGTACAGGTGGATTTGGATCCAGAGCGTCCTCGGCTCTATATCCTCCAACCTCATGTCCGCCATCGCGCGCTTTCCGCTGTACTCGATCGGTGGCAAGGCCACGCGCTCTCCCGCGAAGGCCTTCTCGACCAGTGGCATTACGCCGAGCTCTTCCATCTGCGGGTCGGTCAGGAAGTTGTATTCCGCCATCACTCGGGCTGTCTCCAATTCGTCGATGCCCCAGGCCCGCATCCACGCCGAATTCACCTGAGTGATCTGTCCGTCGGGCGTCAAGACCACGATACCCAGCGGGGATTGCTCCATCAGGTTTCGGAATCGCTCTTCGCTATTTGTCAGCTTCTCTTCCGCCAACTTGCGCTCGGTGATGTCGACCACAGTACCCAACAACCTAGAGGGCATGCCCTCGCTGTCCCACTCCAGGTCTGCGCGTGCGTGCACCCATATGACTTCGCCGTCCGGTCGGAACATGCGGTGGTCGATGTCGTAATCGCGAATGCCCTGAACGGCCAGATCGAGATTCTCATTCACGAACTCGCGGTCGTCCGGGTGTATCATACCTACGGTCATTTCAAGGCTCGCCGGCGTTTCCGGGTCAATCCCGTAGAGCTCGTACGTTCCCTTGGACCAGACCATTTCATTCGTTTTCAGGTCCCAATCCAGGAAACCGGTGCCCGCAAGCCCTTCTGCCTCGAGCAGTCTCCTGCGGCTGTCCCTGAGCGCCTCCTCCGCCAGCTTGCGTGGCGTGATGTCGATGTGGGCCACAATCACCCCGCCCTTCAGTCCTTTGAAGGGTGAGACGGTCATCAAGAACCAACGTTTCACGCTGGGTGAATGACAGGGATACTCCATGTCAAAATACCCGGAGGAACCGTCGAGCACGGAGCGAATACCGTCAAAAGCATCCGTCGCAGTCTCATCACCGTCATCCGAGGCTTTCTGGCAGATACTGAGGTAGTTTACTCCAGCACCGACACCATTCGGGAAACTGGCGTCATTCCCCCGAGCGAACTCCATCCAGGCGTGGTTGACAGCCAGAATATTCCCTTCCCGATCTAGAACGGCTATGTGGTCCGGCAGAGACATCAATACGGATTGATTGAACTCTTTGCTCTGCCTCAGTCCTTCTTCGACCTGCTTTGTATCTGTGATGTCGGTCAAAGAGCCGGACATTCGGATGGCCTTGCCGGCTTCATCCCAGAGGGCCTGCCCGCGAGCATGAAACCACCGGTATTCCCCGGACTTGGTCGGAAAACGATACTCTATATCATAGGGAACACGACCCTCGAGATGTTTCTCGAGGGCAAGGCGGGCGGCCGGGTAATCGTCGGGGTGCAACTGCTCCCAAAACCAATCCAGCGTAATCGAGATTTCATCGGGTGCGAAACCCAACAGCTCGTTCAGACGGTCAGATGTGTACAACTCATTCGAAGCTATGTCCCAGTCCCAGAGCCCGGCGGCGGATCCGGCCACGGCCAGCTCGTAGCGTTCATCGCTTGCCTGAAGCTCCCGGACCTTGCGGTTGAGGCTCTCGTAGAGCAACGCGTTCTCCAAAGAGACGGCGAACTGAGATACCAGATAATTG
>JBDHAS010000221.1:0-6402 GCA_039588015.1 Gemmatimonadota bacterium
CGATAGGGATCTGGTGTATTACGAGCTACAGATCGCACAGGCCGAAGTCGACGCGAAGATCATGACACTCGAGTTGGAGGAGATCCGGCGTTCCGGCAGAGAGCCGCAGGATGCGTTGTCCTCGCCGTTGATCGACGGCCGCGACTTCGTGAGCGAGAAGATCCAAGCCCGCATGGAAGTCGCACGCCGCCATCTCGACGTCGTTCGGTACGACGTGGCACGGACGCAAGAGCGAGCAGAAGTCGGCGTGGTCTCCGAAGACGAAGTGCGGGCCCGGAACCTGATCGCTCGGCAGGCCGAGCTGGAACTCGAGTCCCTAAACAAGCAACTCGAGTTGCGACGTGCCTATCTCGATTCAGAGATCACGGCGGTGGAGGTCGAGCTCAAGCTGTTGGAAGCTGAGGCGCAGAACCAACTCGCCATCTTGGATCGCCAGAGAGCGCACTTCGAGCGCGAAATGGAGCGATACGAGGCTGCCGTGGGGTCCGTGCCCCCCGCCGTCGCGGTACAACTCAGAGCCCAAATCGCGGAAATCGAAGCCCAACTTCGCCTGGCTCAAGCGGAGCTGGAGATCGTTCAACGCGAGTTGGAACTGAGAGGGCTGCGTCGATGAGGCCGAGCTGCTGGGCCCGCTACATCGGATCGGGCTGAGCGTATAGCTGCCGGCATTGTTACAGGAATAGCATGGGGCGGCGCGGGAGTTCTCCCGGCGCCGCCCCGATTGACATCCACCGTCCTCAAGCAGTAAACAGAATGGGCCCGACAGCGACATCTCCTTCTTGCAGGTCCAACCGGGCTCTATGCCAATGGAGATCGAAGAACACTTCTACACCGACGACCCCGCCATCGGGCACGCCGACGTACGGACCCGACTCCCCGGTATCGATTACTTCTTTCTAGGTAACGGATACGTCCAGGCCGCCGTCCAGATTTGCCGTTCGGGCGAAGGCACGCCCGTTGGACTGCTCGTGATGCGCCCTGACCAGCTCGGACCAAAGCGCGCGGCGTTGACCTGCGATCAAGGCTCGGGACTCGAGAGCACGATGGTGAGGGTGCGTATCGGCGACTCGGTTCTCAGCCCCGACCCTTCCGTGATTCGCGCCGCGTGGGACGCGATCGACGGCATCCCTGCCGTGCGGATCATCTGGACGGCGGGGCCGCTAGAGGTCGTTGAACGGTTCTTCTGTCCTGACCGTAGTGATGCACGAATCGCGAGGCAGATCGAGATCGCTTCGACAGGGCAAGTGACCGGCCAGCCGGAGCTTCACGCTGAACTGGCCGAACCCGCGGATCACCCGCTCAGATTGTCCGCTGGTGGAGCGGCAACGGCAGCACTGGTCTACGAAGTCGGGCAACGGGGAGACACGCCCGCTGTGACAGCGCGCTGGAAGCGAGACGTCGATTCCGGCGTCGAGGTGACCCACTACTGGGATTCCTTGACCAGCTGCAGGACCTTCGATCGCGACCTGGATCACCTGTTCTCCGCCGCGCGCAGCCAGCTTCCGACGGCGGTCGGCCGCGCCGGGCACATGGACGGGAGTATCTGGCAGTACAACCTGGAATGGGTACGCGACCAGGCCCACGTGGCCGAGGCGCTCGTCCGGCTCGGCGATCATGGCCTGGGCCGCACCATGTTGGCTCGCCTGCTCGATGAGTTCGTCTCCTCCGACGGCGACACCGTGGACTCCGGCCGGCACCGGCCTGCGAGCGACGTCGAGTTGGACCAGAGCGGCGAACTGCTGACGGCCCTCCGCACCTACGTGGATTGGACGGGCGACCTCGATCTCGTCGCGTCTCGCTGGTCGAAGGTACGGGCCCTGGCGACGTTTCCGCTGCACGAACGGTTCAGACACGCTGCTTCCGGTCTTCTGCATAACCAGCGCGACTACTGGGAACGACACGCGGCGCACGGCATCGAGGACGGGTTCGAGCTGATGCACCAGTTCTTCGTGACGCTTGGACTGGAGAGCGCCGCCTGCCTAGCCGACGCTCTCGGCCGGGCCGAGGATCGCGACATCTGGTTGACGGCAGCGGCACGGTTGCGTCACGCTGTGCTCGAAGACCCGAGTTACCGTCTGATGGAGGACGGGCACTTCATCAAGCGCCGAGGACTCGATAGCGCATGGCAGCGCACCATCCACATGGCATCGGGCTGCGGACTTCCCGAGAGCATCCCGTTGCTGCAAGAGGGCCCGCATTTCCTTGATCCCGATACGTCATCGATCCTGCCTGTGGCGCACGCGTTCATCGACCCTAAAGGTGATTTAGCAAGGAATACGCTTGTCCGGATCGAGGAACTGTGGAACCAGTGGTGGGAGGGAGGCGGCTACGGACGCTACCATGCCAGCAGCGAGCCCGACTCTCCCGGAGCCTGGCCATTCGCGTCGCTCTTCGTAGCGCGCGCCTACGCCGAGGCGGGTGACGACGCGAAGGTCTGGCGCGTGCTGCGTTGGCTCGCCGGATCGCCCGGCGGTGCGGCAGGCGCCTGGTTCGAGAACGACGGGCCTCGCATCGCTCCCCCATACCCGCAAGTGGGCATCACGCCCTGGACTTGGGCGGAGTTGATCACACTCTACGTGCACCACCTCCTGGGCGTGCGGCCCGATCAGGACCGCGTCACGATTCGGCCGCACCTGTTGGAAGGGCTCGATCGCATGGAGGCTTCGCTGCGGGTGCGCGAATGCAAGCTCGATCTGTCGGTCCGGCGTGCCAGTTCTCTAGCAGAACGCGGCGGCCGTGCGGGCTCTGAGCGGTTACCATGGCAGAAAGACGGCGTACGCTTGCCTCTTCCGAAGGACGACCTCCAGATCGAGATTCTGTGCTGAACGATTCAGGCTCGGGACGAACACGCACCGAGGATTGACCAACGATGCCAGGAGACACACCCGATCGCACTGTCCACCTGCTGTGCAATTCTCACCTCGATCCCGTGTGGCTTTGGGAGTGGCCGGAGGGTGCGGGCGAAGCGTTGGCGCTGGCACGCACCGTCTGCGACCTGTGCGAGGAGTTCGACGGTTTCGTCTTCAATCGCAATGAAGTCCAGTTCCACGAGTGGATCGAGGAGTACGACCCGGCGTTGTTCAAGCGCATCCGCCGGCTCGTAGCCGACGGCCGCTGGCACATAACGGGAGGATGGTATCTGCAACCGGACTGTAACCTGCCGAGCGGCGAATCGTTCGTGCGGCACATTCTGGTTGGCAGGCACTACTTCAGGGAGAAGTTCGGCGTCGAGCCCACGACCGCAGTGAATTGGGATTCGTTTGGGCACTCGCGCGGCCTGGTGCAGATACTCGCGAAGAGCGGCTATGACTCGTACCTGTTTTGTCGCCCGTTCATCGATCAGATGCAGGTGCCCGCAGCCGAGTTCACCTGGGTCGGATTCGACGGGTCGGAGGTGACAGCCGCGCTCGCAGAGCCGCACTACAACTCGCCGCCGGGCGGCACGGCCCAGAGAATCGAGCACTGGATGCAGCGCAATGCCTCCAGGCCAGTGATCCAGGTGCCCTGGGGTGTCGGGAATCACGGAGGTGGCCCCTCTAGGGGTGATCTACGAGACGTCGCTAAGCTGATGGCAAAGACGCGGGTTGCGCGCATCGTCCACTCCACCCCAGAGCGCTACTTCGCCGATCTCCGGGCTCGAGCCGGTCGGTTACCCCGCCTTGAAAGTGACCTGAACCCGTGGGCCGTGGGCTGCTACACATCGATGATGCGGGTGAAACGCCAGCATCGCCGGCTGGAGAACGAGCTCTACCAGACCGAGAAGATGGCGACGACAGCCTGGGCTCAGGGGTTGATGGAATACCCCGACGCCGAACTGGCAGCGGCCACTCGTGCCCTGCTGAGAAGTCAGTTCCACGACATACTGCCCGGAACATCAATCCCGTCGGTCGAAGAGAGCGCACTCGACGACATCGGCCTCGGCATCACGCTCGTCTCCAGAGCCAAGACTCGGGCCTTCTTTGCGCTGGCGGCCGGCCAGGAACCGGCGTTGGAGGGCACACATCCGATCCTCGTCTACAACCCGCATCCCTTTCCCGTCCAAACGGCCGTCGAGTGCGAGCTGCAGCCCTATTGGCCCGACCGCGAGGATCAGTACGGCGTTCCCAGCGTGACGGTGGGCGGACGGAAGTTGCGCGCTCAGGCCGAGCAGCAGGAGAGCAACATCAACGAGGACCACCGCAAACGGGTCGTGTTCGCGGCCAAGCTGGAGCCGGGGCGCATGAACCGCTTCGACTGCCGGTTCGAGAAGACCGCCCGCAAGCCCGCACCTGCGCTCCGGCCGCGGGACGGCAGGTTTCGCTTCAAGACCGCGGAACTCGACGTGATCGTGAACGCGCGAACCGGCTTGCTCGATCAATACCGCGCGGGCGGTGACGACTACCTGTCGGCGGGCGCCTGTCGCCTCCTGGTGATGCACGATGACGCCGACCCCTGGGGACAGGAGGTGACCCGTTTCCGCAGGTCCGCCGGTCGCTTCAAAGCGATGAGTCAGTCCGATGCGGCGCGCTTCGCCGGTGTCTCTCGAGCTCGACTGCTGGCCGTGCGTGTGATCGAAGACGGACCTGTCCGCGCCGTGGTCGAAGCTACCTTCGGCTACGGTGACTCCGCGATATGTCAGCGCTACAAGCTGCCGCGCGTCGGAACGGAATTGGAGATCGAAACGCGGGTCTACTGGCAAGAGAAGGACCGCATGCTGAAGCTCGCGCTGCCCACACCGTGGTCCGCCGGGATACTTCTGGGTCAGGTGGCCTACGGCGTCCAGGAGCTACTCGCCAACGGCGATGAAGCCGTCGCTCAGAAGTGGCTAGCCGTTGTTTCGCGCGAGAGACCCCGCGCATTGACGGTCGTCAACGACTCGACCTACGGTTGCGACTTCAAGAACGGCGAGCTGCGACTCTCACTGCTGCGAGCGCCAGCGCACGCCGGACACCCAACGTTCACCGGGCGTCCGATCGTGCAACAGGACCGCTTCGTCCCGCGGATCGATCAAGGCGAGCACGTGTTCCGATTCTGGTTGAACGGAGGCGGTGAGCGCGAACGACTGACCGCGGCGGACCGCGAGGCGCTGGTGCACAACGAGCGGCCCTTCGCGCTGGCCTACTGGCCGTCGGGCGGAGGCGAGCAGGCGAAGTCGGGCCCGGTCTTGAGCGACCGAGCCGTCCAAGTCGTGGCTTTCAAGCGTGCAGAAGAAGACGACGGTTTGATCGTCAGGCTATTCGAGCCCACCGGGCGCAGACGCAAGACGACTCTATCGCTCGACTCCTGCGGTATGCGTGCGGAAGTGCGGATGCAACCGTTCGAGATCAAGACCTTACGCATCGATCGCCGTACCGGACGCTGCAGCGAGGTTGACCTACTGGAGCGGTGATGAGCGAACCCATCACCGCCGTACTGGTAGGCCTGGGAGGCTACGGCGAGGTCTACCTGTCCGCGCTGCTGGATGAACCGCAGGGCGCCCGATGTGATATCGTCGGTGCCGTTGACCTGCAGCCGGAGAACTGCGCGCGTCTGGCCGACCTGGAAGCCTACAGGGTGCCTATCCACTCCTCATTGGCGGACTTCTACCGGACTAGCTCAGCAGACCTGGCCATCATCTCTTCGCCCATCCATCTCCACGCCGAGCACGTCCTCGATGCATTAGCTCACGGCAGCCACGTGCTGGTCGAAAAGCCCGCCGCCGCGGTCACCGCCGACGTCGACTCCATGATCGACGCGCGCGATCGTGCGGGACGCTTCGTGGCGGTCGGATTCCAGTGGTCCTTCGCCTGGTCCATCATGGAACTCAAGCGGGACATCCTCGCTGGCCGATTCGGGAAGCCCACGAGTGGACGGTCTCTGACTCTGTGGCCGCGCACGGAAAGCTATTACCGCCGCAATGACTGGGCCGGCCGCAGGCGCGATCGCGCCGGACGCTGGATACTGGACAGTCCGGCCTGCAACGCAATGGCCCACGACCTACACAACATGCTCTTCCTGTTCGGCCCCGAGATGGATCGCGCCGCCGAGCCGGCAGACGTCTCGGCATGGCTGGCGCGGGTGAACGACATCGAGACCTTCGACAGCATCGCCGCGCAGGTGCACACGGCGGATAGAGCCGAGCTCCTGTTTCTTGCCTCGCACGCGGTCGCCGAAGACGAGAGCGTCGAGCCGCGCTTCGTGCTGCAGTTCGAGAACGCGACGGTGACCTTCCCAGGCGAGCCAGCAGCGATCACCGCGCGACATCGCGACGGCAACATCGTGGAATACGCCTCGCCTAATGCCACACCCCAGGTCGCCAAGCTGTGGACTTGCATCGAGGCGACAACCGGCGACACGCACATTCCATGTGGACTGGAGACAGCCCGGCCTCACGCCGCGTGCATCGAGGCGATCGAGGAATCCGGAACGAGCCCGCACGTCTTC
>JBDHAS010000222.1:0-7998 GCA_039588015.1 Gemmatimonadota bacterium
ACGTACAGTAGCCCCGCCTCCTTTGGACCGACGAACCATTTGTGCGCGCTGCCGGTGAAGAAGTCACAGCCCATGTCGTGAAGGTGCAGCCGCACGGCGCCGAAGCTTTGCGCGCCATCTACCAGCGTCAAAACCCCGCGCTGCCGAGCCAGCGAGCACAGTCGTTTCGCGGGTAACGCCACGCCGGAGGCATTCGAGAAATGGCTGAACGCGATCATCCGTGTGCTCTCGGTCATGGCGCTGAGAAACGGCTCGATCAACTCGTCGCCCGTCTGCGGCAGCGGCGGCGTCGCGACCCGTTTCACGGTGAATCCGCAGCGTTCGGCACGCACATCCCAGGCGACGTTGTTGGTCGGATGGTTCTGATCCCAAATCACGACCTCGTCGCCGCGCCCCAGGTCGAGCCCGTTCAGCACCGTGTTGTTGCCCTCGCTCGTATTCCGTGTGATCGCGATCTCGTCCGCAGCGGCGCCGACATAATCAGCGAGCGACTCGCGTGCCTGCTCGCGAAGCTCGTCGAACTTGGCCCGGTTTTGAAACGAAGCATCGCCATCGACGTCCCGTGTGAATCGGAAAACAGCTTCCTGCACAGGATACGGCGAAGGACAAAGATTCGCCGCGTTCATCAGGATGAGTCCGGGCCTGACTGGAAACTGCTCTTTGACCAGGCGCCAGAAAGCTTCGTCTCCCGCTTCATCGGCGAGGAGCGTCCGGGCCTCGCGCACCAAGGCGGCCCACCCGGAGCGAGCATCGTACGCTGCCAAGCCCGTTGGGAGTGTCACTGCTGCGGCTGTACCACCAAGAAGCTGGCCGAGAAACCGGCGTCGAGAGGAAGTAGCCATTGCGCGGCGCCCCGTTCTGTGCTGGAAGCATGAGAGGAACTGTCGCTCGTTCCGCGAAACTACGGGCTGCCCGAGCGGCTCGCCAGCTTGGGCTCCCTGCGCCGTTCGCGCCCAAGCGCCGAATTGGAGACATGACAGCCGATAGCCACGTCGCTGGCTGGTGCGTAGATGCGGCCAAGCCTATTGTGCCTGCAATAGACAGGGGCGGCATTCGATGCTCGCACTACAATCGGTCACAAAATACTACGGCGCCGAGCTCGTGCTCAGGGACATATCCCTCAGCATCGGCAAGCGCGCTCGCCTCGGTATCGTCGGTCCGAACGGCATCGGCAAGTCAACTCTGCTGCGGATCGCCGCCGGATTGGAGTCGCCGGACGCAGGAACGGTAATTCGTGACGTTCGGGCCAACATTGGCTATCTGCCGCAGGAGATACCATCCGCCGACCGTCACCTCCAAGTTCAAGAATTCATCAAGAAGAGAACTGGAATCTCGCCCGTCGAACAGCAACAGGGCGACTTGCTCGCCGCCATCGAAGCGGCAAAAGAACAGCAGAAGATCGTTCAGCTGTCGGGCCGATACACCAGCATACTCGACAAGTGGACCAGCCTCGGCGGAGCCGACTTCGATTCACGATTATCTACTCTGTTTGACTCGTGGGATCTGCCGGACGATTTGCGCTCGAAGCCGGTTGGCGAGCTCAGCGGCGGCCAGCAAGCCAGGATAACCTTGTGCTCGATAGTGCTTGCGAGGTACGACATCTTCCTGCTCGACGAGCCGACGAACAATCTCGACTTTGTTGGCCTGGACCATCTCGAGGCTTTCTGCGAAGCAACGCGTGGCTCGCTTCTCGTCGTCTCACACGATCGTGAGTTCCTGGATCGAACCGTGACGAGCGTACTGGAGATCCAGGAGGGCACCCACCGAGGCGTGGAATATGCCGGAGGCTACTCAATCTTTCTCGAGCAGCGAGAGCAGCAACGCCGCAAACATCGCGCCCAGTATGCGAAGTACGTTCAGGAACAAAAGAGACTAAAGGAATCGGCGCGGCGGCTGAGACAGTGGGCCAACCGCGGAGCGGCGGCGCAGCGGCCCGACAGGGACAAGCTGGCCAGAGGTGCTGCGCGCGACCGATCGACCCGCTCGGGTGGTGGCGCCGGCGCCATGGAGAAGCGCATCGGCCAAGTGGAGCCGGTGGACAAGCCGTGGGACGGGTGGATTCTGCGACTTCGCCTGGACGCCGACCAGAGGAGCGGTGACCAGGTTGTGAGGTTGGTGGAAGCCGTCGTTCGCCGAAACGGGTTCGTCCTGGGGCCGATCAATTGGGAACTGCGGTGGCAACAACGTGTCGGCGTCATCGGTACGAATGGGTCCGGCAAAACGAGCTTACTCGAGTTGATCAACGGATCCCTACGACCTGAGCGGGGCCTGCGACAACAAGGATCCAACGTCCTCATCGGCTACTTCGACCAGACCAGACAAGCGTACGAGACGGACGATCCCCTGTTACACGCCTTCATGGGAAGAGCCGGGATGCCCGAAGAGGATGCCCGCTCACAGTTGGCGAAGTTCAATCTCTCCGAAGATCACGCAGTCAGGCCGGCTCGACGATTGAGTCCCGGCGAGCGGTCGCGTGCCGTACTGGCTGAACTCATGGCACGAGGCACGAACCTGCTCCTGCTGGACGAACCTACGAACCACCTCGATCTCGAAGCCATCGAGGAACTCGAGCGGGCGTTGCAGCGCTATGACGGGACGCTTGTGGTCGTGTCGCACGACCGCCGCTTCCTGAAGAACCTGAAGCTCGACGCTTTGTGGCAAACCCAATGCGGCAGCCTGGAACCCGCGCGCCTCGAGGGCATCTTGCCTGCTAGCCCTTGAGTGCAAATGCGCTCTGTACAGAGGCGTTCGTCCGGCCATTGACAATAGAGAACCGATACCGTTATCCTTTACTGCCGTTGAGGATACCAGTGAACGCTAGAGGGACCTGGCTCGCGCCGGTCCCTTTTTTGGTGTTCGCTGCAAGAGCAGCTGTATCGGCAAAGAGCCGGCAGCGGCAACGGTGTGCCTAGCGCGGGGGCAGGATCCGCGTAGAACGTGTAGTCGGTCAGTACGGCAGAGCCGGACTCCGATTACCAGAACACAAAGGAGTACGGTTGATGCGTACGACCGGAACCGTAAAGTGGTTCAACGACAGCAAGGGCTTCGGCTTCATCACGCCCGAGGACGGACAGAAGGACTGCTTCGTCCACCACACCGCCATCCAGGCCGAGGGGTTCAAGAGCCTCAGCGAGGGTGAGCGAGTGGAGTTCGACATCGTGCAGGGCGACAAGGGCCCGGCGGCTCAGAACGTGTCCAAGCTGGACAGCTAAGCCCAATACTTGATTAGGCCAACATAAGGGGCCGCTCCTCTCGATGAGGGGTGGCCCCTTGGCTTTGTGTGTTTGCTAGTCGGTGCACTTGTATTGGACGGTGGTGGTTGCTTTTGAATAGCCGATAGCCGACAGCCGATGATCGAATAACGAGGCCTCTTCAACTGTCGATGCTCGATGTTCTATGCTTGATGTTCGATATCCGTCACCCAAGGCCATGCTACCGCTAGTCGAGTCGTCGGGCGTCGAGCATTGATCATCGGGCGTCGAAAGCAACCTGAAACTCGGCCGTCGAATATCGGTTACTGAATATCCAAGCAAAAACTGCATTGCCCGACAACTTGGGTCACTCCCTCTTCAGCACGTCGACCAGATTGACCTGCGTCGCCCGCCAGGCGGGCAGCAGACAGGCCAACACCGCCACAAAGACGAGGAACCCGGCGGCGCCTGCGTAGCTGGCGGGATCAAGTGGTTGGGTCTCGAACAGCAGTTGGCGGATGAGGAGCGTACCGGGATAGGCACCGGCCATGCCTATCAGAAGGCCGACGCCGACCAGCGCCAAGCCCTTTCTGAGGATCATGCCGAGCAGATCGGTGTTCGACGCTCCCATGGCCAGGCGGATGCCCATCTCGTTCATACGCTGACTGACGTGGTACGCCAGCACACCGTAGAGTCCGATCGCCGTCAAGACGAGCGCGAGCCCGGCGAAGAGACTCAGCGACAGGATGACGATGCGGAAATCGGCCAGCCCATCATCGACCACCGACGCCATGGTAGCGGGGCGAGCGAAAAGCACGTTCGAGTCCTTGCGTCGTAGCAAGTCCTCGATCGGTCCCACCAGCAATTGGGGATCCCCGCTCGTGCGAACAGCGATCTGCAACCGCGTGGCCCCGATTTGGGCGGACGCCATGTAGGCCGAGGCGTCGGGGGCACCTCGCAGCGTGTTCACTCGGGCGTCGGCTACCAGGCCAACCACCTCGAACGATCGGTCCGACCAACCGATGCGCACCATGCGGCCGATGGGGTCCGCATCGTCGAACAGGGCCCGCGCCACGCCCTCGCTGATGACCGCGACATAGGGACTCCCGGGGACGTCGGTTGCCGAGATGTCTCTTCCCGATAGTAGCGGGATTCTCATCGTCTCGAAGTAACCGGGATACACCCAGCGGGCCATGGCCGTGAAGTCCTCGCGGACAGACGGAGGCGGCTGGTCCGCGGGCCAGACGCTCCAGTCCTGCCAGCGGCTGAGGATCGGCAGCTTGTTGATCAGTGTCGCCGAGGCGACTCCCGGCAGCGCCTCTATCTCTTCGAGCAGCGACGTATAGAACTGGCTGCGCTCTTCCGGCGTCCTGTAATCGGCCGCCTGAATCTGCAGTTGACCGGTCAGCAGGTTCTGGGGGTCAAAGCCCAGTTCCACCGCGGACAGATGCGCGAAGCTGCGGATCAACAGGCCCGACCCGATCAGAAGAGCGATGGAGAGCGCGACCTGCAGAACGACTAGCCCACCCCGCAGACGGCTACTGCGTACGCCTTCGGACGCGTGCGTCCCCGACCTCAGCTGCTGAGCCGGGTGTAGCGCCGTGCTGCGAAGCGCGGGGATCACGCCGACCAGCAGACCGGTCGCTACTGCTAGCAGGAGTGTGAAGACGAGCGCCCACGCGTTGATGACGGGACGTTCAATACCTAGCTCGCCCACAGGTAGCAACCTCAGCAGCGCGTCCTGCAGCAGATAGGCGACGGCTATGCCCAGCAGGCCGGCCGCGACCGTGAGGATCACGCTCTCGGTCATGAGCTGGCGTACCAGGCGACGCCGCGAAGCTCCCAACGCGGAGCGCATCGCCATCTCGGAAAGCCGCCGCTCTCCCCGCGCCAAGAGAAGCCCGGCGACGTTGCCACAGGCGATGAGTAGCACCAACGCCGTCGTCGCCATAAGCAGCAGCAGGCTGAGACGCACCCTGAACGTCATGAAGCCGTGCAGATCCCTCACCAGCAGCGCTTTGCCCTCGTTGCTGGCAGGATACTGCTGCTGCAGGCTTTGAGAGATGACATCGGCCTCGCTCTGGGCCTGCTCGATCGCGACCCCCGGCTTCAGCCGGCCGATGACGAAGTGACTGTGGGAATCGCGCTCAGAATCGAAAGGGCCGTCCTTGTCGACAAGGCGCCAGACATCGGCGTCGTACAGGAAGCGAAACCGGCGCGGCATCACGCCTACGATCGTGAACGACGAGCCATCCAGCTCGATCGTGCTGCCAACCGCATCCGGCGCGCCCCCAAACCGACTCTGCCAATATGCGTAGCTGACCAGGACTACCGCCGACCCACCCTGCACTTCCTCCTCGGGCGTAAAGTGGCGGCCGGCGATCGGATTCACTCCCAGCGTTCGGAACAGGTTCCAGGTCACATAAGAGGCGTGGACCAGTTCCGGCACCCGACCGCCCGTGACGGTGTGCTGCACGGTGAAGGTCGCGAGTGCCGCGAGCTCTTCGAACGACCGACCGTACTCCCGGTAGTCGAAATAGTCGATCCGGGAAACCGGACCGGACATTTCCCCGTCGATCGTCTTGAGCCCGGCCACCAACCGGTCAGGCTCGTGGAATGGCATGTTGCTCAGCAGCGTCGTGTGGATCGTTGTGAACAGCGCCGTATTCCCGCCGATGCCGATCGCGAGAATCAGAACGGCGACGGCGGCAAAGCCTGCGTTCCTTCTCAGGGCGCGGATGGCGTAGCGGATATCCTGAAAGACCGTGTCCGTCGTGGCCCCCAACCTCCGCTCCCGGACCTCCTCTTTGACCTGCTCTACCCCGCCTAGCTCCAACCTCGCCTCGCGCCGCGCCGCTTCGGGGTCCATGCCCGCGCGGATCTTCTCTTCCGTCAGCAGATCCAGGAAACTGGCAAGCTCCGCGTCGAGCTCTCGATCCAGCTCCTGCTTGCGAAACAGCGAGCGAAGCGTGTTCACTACCTTCGTATATATGCGCATGGCTAACCCCTCACGCCGCTCAGGTGGCCTCCATGACCTTCGTGATCGCTAACGTGACCTGCGCCCAGTTCCGTTTCTCTACACCCAAGCGCCGCCGACCCGCGGAGGTAAGACGGTAGAACTTGGCCCGCCGGTTGTTCTCCGATTCACCCCAGACTCCCTTGACCCAGCCCTCTTGCTCCAAGCGGTGAAGCGCCGGAAAGAGAGAGCCCTCCAGGGTTCCGCGGAGCAGATCCGCTTTGTCACCAGCCACGGCACCTCCTATCGATATTCTATATGTGCTCCTACAGGTACTCTATACGAGCGGATCAGTCAAGAAGTTTGCGTCGGGGCGCACCTGGGCTGAGATTCCTGTACGCCTCCAGTTTCAGACAGGCCGACAGTCTCGGGCCAACTATGGGTGACCTGCCATGAATAGACGCCACTTCGCGCATCGCCTCGCGTTGGCAATCGGCGGGCTGGGGCTGCGCCCATCGCTGCTCACTTCCGCTGTCACGCAATACCTTGCGGTGAACGGGCACCGGCTCAACGCATACATACAGGAACTGGCCAGATTCGGCCGGCTAGCTGCGGGCGGGATCAGCCGAGTCGCGTTTGGCGAGGCCGATTTAGAGGCGCGCGAGTACGTGAAGGGTCTGATGCGCGCTGCCGACCTAGACGTGTCGGTAGACGCAGCGGGCAACATCCTAGGCAGACGAGCAGGCCACGAGAGTGGTGCACGACCGCTGATGCTCGGATCGCACATAGACTCCGTTCCCCAGGGCGGGAATTACGACGGACCGGTGGGGACCCTGGGCGCCATCGAGGTTGCCCAGACCCTCGCCGAAGGGAACATTGAGACTCGCCATCCGATCGAGGTCGCCGTCTTCGTGAACGAGGAGAGCGGCAAGACCGGGAGCCGTGTCATGAGCGGCGAACTAGACCCGGCGGAACTCGATCTGGTGACCCGCAGCGGCCACACCATCCGCGAGGGGATCCGGATCCTCGGCGGCGACCCCGATCACCTTGGGCGCGCCCGGAGAGAGCCGGGAAGCATCGCCGCCTACCTCGAGTTGCACGTCGAACAGGGCGCGCTTCTCGAGCGTGAAGGAATCGATATCGGTGTCGTTGAAGGGATTGTGGGCATCAAGCGATGGCACGTGACCATAGATGGGTTTGCCAATCACGCCGGCACCACTCCCATGAACGACCGCCGCGACGCCCTGCTCGCCGCGGCGGACTTCATCAAGTTGGTGAATCACGTTGTCACCGGCGTTGAGGGCCGACAGGTCGGTACGGTGGGCCAGGCGGAAGTTTCACCGGGAGCCCCCAACGTCATACCAGGCCAGGTTAGATTGAGCCTGGAGATCCGCGATCTCGACATGGAGAAGATCGACGCTCTCTTCCAGACCATCGAGTCGGAAAGCCAGAAGGTGGCAGAAGCGACGCGCACCACGTTCGCGCTCGATCAGTACTACGTCAGCAAGTCCGCTCCCACGAACGAGCGCATTAGGCGGATCATCGCCGGCGTCGCGGCGGAACTGGGCCATAGCACGCTGCATATGCCCAGCGGCGCCGGACACGATGCGCAGAGTATCGCGTTGCTCGCGCCCATCGGCATGATCTTCATCCCCAGCGTCGGAGGCATCAGCCACTCTCCGCAGGAGTTCTCGCATCCGGAAGACATCACTGTGGGAACGAACGTACTCCTCAATACCCTGCTCCGCCTGGACGAGCCGTGAGAAGAGTCTGGCTGTACTTGGCGCTCGCCTTCGCGATTTCCTGGGGAGCGTACGCGCTGCGACGGTTCGGTTCCTTCGATCCGGTTGC
>JBDHAS010000223.1:0-6379 GCA_039588015.1 Gemmatimonadota bacterium
GATTCCGTGCGACATCTTGATACCGGCGGCGTTGGAGAACGTGATTCGCGGCGACAACGCGGCGGACATCAACGCGAAAGTGATCGCGGAGGCGGCGAACGGTCCGACGACGCCGGCGGCGGACAAGATCTTGTTCGAGCGCGGCATCCACGTGCTACCGGACATCCTGGCGAACGCGGGCGGGGTGACGGTGAGCTACTTCGAGTGGGTGCAGAACATCGAGAACGAGCAGTGGGAGGAGGACGAAGTCAACGGCAAGATGAAGGCCAAGATGATCAAGTCAACCGATGCGGTCATCGCGAAGCAGAAGGAGATCAACTCTTCGCTGGCCGAGCTGGACGCGGCGCGCCAGAAGCGTGGTCTCGACGGAGACCCGCTTCAGCCAGTGGACCTGCGCATGGCAGCTTACGTCCTGGCCATCAGCCGTGTGGCTGACGTGACCCTCGAACGCGGCATCTGGCCGTAAACCCTTATTTCCGTCGGGGAGCGGTCGGACGGCTCACGCTCCGGCCGCGCCCCGACCAGTCGAATATCCAGTATCGAATGTCGGATTCCGAGCAACGAAGGTATACTTAATTACTCGACATTCGATATTCGATATTCGTCATTCAAAGCGATCCCAACATCGAGCTTCATGACCAGCGCAAAAACGAAGACCAGACCCAAGCCTTTTCTCTTCCCCGAGTTCTGTAAGGCCTGCGGGCGCTGCATCACGGCTTGCCCCAAGGACTGCATCGTCATGGGGACCGAGATCAATCCGGCCACCGGCTTTACCCCGATTGTTCTGAACCTGGATGTCTGCAACGGGTGCGGTCTGTGTCTGACCGCGTGTCCGGAACCGCACGGGCTGATGGCCGCTCCGGCCGATGAGCTCGACTTCGAATTGGTCGATCCGGGGGAGCTGTTCGGAGAGCGCCCCACCACGGCCCCCGAGCCCGTGACGATCCCCGACAAGCAGCTGCCTGTCCCGTCGGTCGAGCCGCTGGTCCTGAAGGGCAACCATGCATCCGCCGTCGGTGCCGTTCTCGCCGGCTGCCGGCACTTCTTCGGTTACCCGATCACACCCTCCACCGAGGGAGCGGAGCTGCTGGCGAAGCTGCTTCCCCAACTCGACGGCGTCTTCGTGCAGGCGGTCAGCGAGGTGGCGACCGTAAACATGATGTACGGGTGCGGGGGCGCCGGGATGCGTTGCATGACGTTCACCTCATCGCCCGGCTTCAGCCTGATGCTCGAGGGGATTTCCTACATGATCGGGTCCGAGATCCCCGGTGTCTTCTTCGACGTCATGCGCGGCGGACCGGGGCTCGGCAACATCGGGCCGGAGCAGGGCGACATCAAGCTGCTCTGCCGAGGGCTGGGGCATGGGAACACGCACGCGCCCGTGCTCGCGCCTTCTACTCCCCAGGAGATGCTTGACCTCACCATCCTGGCCTTCGACCTGGCCTTCAAGTATCGCAGCCCAGTCATCATGGCCAGCGACGGATTCCTGGGCCAAATGACGGGCCGGGTGAAGCTGCCGTCCCATATGGTCCAGCCCGGCCTTCCCGATTGGGCCGTTTACGGCGACGAGATGCACCGCCGGAACCTGCACACCTCGATCCTGCTGATCGAGCCCGACCTCGAGGCTCACAACGTTCAGCTGAACGAGAAGTACGCGCGTATCAGCAGAGACGAACAGCGCGCCGAACTGTTCCAGTGCGACGATGCCGAATGGCTGATCGTCGCCTGCAATACACCCGCGCGGATGGCTCAAGGCGCCGTGCAACAGCTGAGGAACTCGGGGCTCAAAGTGGGGCTATTCAGGCCGGTCACACTGTGGCCTTTCCCTATCGACCACCTGAAACCGCTGCTCGACCGGATGCGCGGGCTGATCGTGGTCGAGGCTGGGAGCGGCCAGCTCGAGGACGAGATACGCCTGGCGCTGAGCTACGCCGAGGTTGGCTTCGTTCCGCCTTTTCACCGACTACAGCACTACGGCGGCGTACTGCCTCAACAGCAGGAAATCGTTGACATGGTCACGGCGGTGGCGCGGGAGGCAGCATGAGCAGCGTCTTTTACGAGCGGTTCGAGCGACACGCCCACGGCGAGGGGCTGAAAGGCCACTCCACCCATTACTGCCCGGGCTGCGGCCACGGCCTGATTCACAAGTACCTCGCCGAGGCGATAGACGAGTTGGGCGTTCAGGACCGAACCGTCGCGGTCTCGCCGGTCGGCTGCGCCGTCTTCATGTACTACTACCTGGACGTCGGCAACACCCAAGCTCCTCACGGCCGGGCACCCGCCGTCGCGCTCGGCCACAAGGTCGCCAACCCCAACTCCATCGTGATCAGCTACCAGGGCGACGGCGATCTCGCCGCCATCGGCCTGGCGGAGATCATCCAGGCGACGCAGTTGGGACTGCCGATGACGTTCATCTTCGTCAACAACGCCATCTATGGGATGACCGGCGGTCAGCTGGCTCCCACGACTTTGATGGAGCAGCGGACGACCACGTCGCCCACCGGGCGCAACCGCCTGATGGGCGAGCCGATGAAGATGGCCGAAACGATCGGTCAGTTGGACGGGCCGATCTACGTGGAGCGCTGCGCGCTATTCGATAACAAGCAGCGCGTACGAGCGAAGAAGGCCATCAAGAAGGCGCTCCGCCTACAGTTGGAGAACAAAGGACTTGGCTTCGTAGAGATCCTCTCCGAGTGCCCCACCCACCTGAAGCTGAGTACGGGGGAAACGGAGCAGTGGGTGAAGGAGAACATGGTCCCGGTCTTCCCGCTCGGAGTCAAGAAGGACGTGGAACCGGAACCGTGGTTCGACCTTGGGGAACCCAGCTTCGACGCCGAGGAAGTGGTCGACGTCATCGGCGGAACGGACGAACAACCGCAGCGATTCGGCAAAGGATTCCCGTCCCATCTCCACGACAAGGACATAGCGATCAAGTTCGCCGGCACGGGCGGCGATGGCGCGCAGACGATCGCCCTGCTGACCACGCGCACGGCCATCAACGAGGGATGGGACTCTACGCACATCCCCAGCTATGGCCCCGAGTCGCGCGGCGGCACGTCGTACGCCGACGTGCACGTCGCCACGGAGGAGGTGCTCTCTCCGGCGTCGCCGGAGCCGCACATCCTGGTCGCGTTCAACCCGCCGAGCATCGAGAAGTTCGGCCCGACGGTCCAGCCCGGCGGCATCATCGTCTACGATAGCTCGGTGATCCCGAAGCCTCCCAGACTCGATCCGTCCGTCAGGATGATAGGCGTGCCTTGCGCCCAGATCGCCGCCGACCTGGGCAAACCGCTGGTGAAGAACGTGGTCGCGCTGGGCGCGCTACAGGCGGCGACGGGCCTGTTCCCGAAGGAGAGCTTCCTGACCACGATGCGCCAGGCACTGAAGCACCAGTGCGCTTTGCTCGCTCTGAACGAAGAAGCGTTCGCATGGGGGGTAAAAAGCGTGTGAAGAATATCGAATATCGAACAAGGAATAAACAATCATGAGGTGATGTCGCACTTGGGCATTGGACATCCGGTGTTCGATATTCGATATTCACTGCCTCGTCTAGCGCAAGCTCCTTACCATCAAGACACGAATTCTCGCCGTCAGACTCGCTGATGGAGGCATGACTATGTTCATAGGAGTACCTAGAGAAAGCCACAGACTGGAGCACCGGGTAGGGCTAACGCCTTACGCGGTGGCCAGACTAACCCGCTACGACCATACCGTTGTCGTGGAGAGCGAAGCTGGAGCGAGAGCCAGATTCCCTGACAGCGAGTACGAAGAGGCCGGAGCGCAGATCGTCTACAGCGCCGAGGAGGCGTACAAACGCGCCGATATCGTCTGCCGCGTCAGCGTCCTCTCCGCCGACGAACTGGACCTACTGAAGCCGGGCCTCACCATCTGCGGATTCCAGCACCTGGCCGTCATGCCGCGCGATCGAATAGAGCGGCTGATGGAGCTCCAGACCACGCTGATCGGCTACGAGATCATTCGCGACGAGACCGGCGACCTGCCGATCCTCTCCGCCATGAGCGAGATGGCAGGACAGATGGCGGTGCACACCGCCGCTCACTACCTGAAGAACGAGTCGGGCGGCCGCGGCATTTTGCTCGGCAACGTGCCCGGTGTAGCGCCGCCGACCGTCTTGATCCTGGGAGCCGGAGACGTCGGCTACACGGCGGCGCGGCAAGCTATCGCCAGCGGCGCCCACGTCATCCTGGTGGACGAGAACCTGGCCAGGCTTAGAGCCATATCCCGCGAGTTCTCCGGTCAGGTTGTGACCGCGGTGGCCGGCATGGCGCAACTCGAGCGGTTCACCGCCATCGCCGACGTAGTGATCGGGGCGATCTTGATTCCCGGCGCCCACGCGCCCGTGCTGATCACCGAGGAGATGGTCAAGGGGATGAAGCCCGGTAGCGTCATCCTCGACATCTCGATAGACCAGGGCGGCTGCATCGAGACCAGCCGGCCGACGACGATCGACGACCCCGTGTTCATCTTGCACGATGTCGTGCACTACTGCGTGCCGAACATGACCGCGAACATCGCCCGCACCGCTTCGAGGGCTCTCGCCAACGCAGTCCTCCCCACGATCAAGGACATCCTGCGCAAGGGGTTGAGCGCGGCGGTGGGTGAAGACCCGGGTCTCGCGGCCGGCGTCTACGTCTACGAGGGCCAGATGGTCAACGAGAAGGTCGGCGACATACTTGGCATTGACACCGTGCCCCTGGCACGGCTCATACATGAGGACTAGCGAGCGATGAACTGGCTCGACGACTATAGATCCAAGCTCAAGAGCCCGGCCGAGGCTGTCGAGAAGATAGAAAGCGGCGATCGGGTCTACTACGCCGGGAATGCGGCGATCCCGCAAGCCCTGGTGCGCGCGCTCGCCGAGCGGAAGGACGAGCTGATTGACGTACAACTCAACCACGTCCTCCTCGTCGGAGAAGATCCGCTGTCGGGGCCCGGCACGGAGCGCAGCTTCCGCCACAACTCGCTATTCGTGGGGCCCGCCGACCGCAAGGCGGTGAACGAAGGGCGGGGCGACTACGTACCGATCTTTCTGCACCAGATCCCGAGGCTGTTCCGCGAGAAGATCGTCTCGCTGGACGTGGCGATGATCCAGTGCTCGCCGCCGGACGAGCACGGCTTCATGAGCCTCGGAGTCGAGACGCTGGCGTCGATCGCCGCCTGCCAGATGGCCGAAGTCGTCATCGCGCAGGTGAACGAGAAGATGCCCCGGGTGCTCGGCGACTCGTTCATGCACGTCAACCGCGTGAACGTGGTCGCGGAGTACACTGAGCCGCTTCCCGAATTGGTGCCCAAGCCCGCCACCGACGTCGAGAAAGCGATAGCCAGCCACGTCATCCCGCTCATCGAGCGAGGGTCGACGGTGCAGATGGGTATCGGCGGCATCCCCGACTCGGTGTGGGAGTCGATGGAAGGCGATCTGGAGCTGGGTATCCACACGGAGATGATCTCCGACGGTGCGATGCACGCGATCCAACGCGGCGTCGTGACGGGGACCCGCAAGAACATGCATCCGGGCAAACTGGTGCTGACGTTCGCCCTCGGCAGCGAGGAGCTGTACGATTTCCTCGACAACAACCCACTGATCGAAGCCCACCCGGTCGACTACGTGAACGACCCGTTCATAGTTAGCCAGAACGAGAACATGGTTGCGATCAACTCGGCCATCGAGGTCGACCTGACCGGGCAGGTATGCTCCGATTCGATCGGGCCGTACATCTACTCCGGGTTCGGCGGCCAGGTGGACTTCATACGCGGCGCCGCCAAGTCAAAGGGCGGGCGACCGATCATAGCCCTGCCTTCGACCGCCAAGGGCGGCTCGATGTCGCGGATCGTGGCCTTCCTGAAGGAGGGGGCCGGCGTGGTGACGAGCCGTGCCGACGTGCACTATATCGTGACCGAGCACGGCGTGGCCAACCTTTTCGGCAAGAACCTGAGCGAACGCGCCCAGGCGCTGATCGAGATAGCGGACCCGGCGTTTCAGGAAGAGCTCGAGGCAGCGGCGAAGGACAGGAAGCTCCTAACGTGAGGCAGGTCTTGAATATCGAATACTGAATATCGAATGTCGAATATCCAAGAACAGTTCTTCATTATTCGTTGATCGATATTCGACATTCGAAATTCAAAGGGCGGGCCAACAACCAATAGGGGGGGATGTTGAAAAGCGTTCTAGTAACCGGTGCCTTGGGCCAAATCGGCGCCGAGCTCGTCACCGCCCTCCGCGAACGACTAGGATCGGATCGAGTCGTCGCCTCTGACATCCGGATGCCGGCGCAGCCGGCCGAGCCCGATGGGCCCTTCGTGTATGCGGACGTTACCGTACGCCGGATGGTCGACGAGGCCGTTCGCAAGCACGACGTCG
>JBDHAS010000224.1:0-6967 GCA_039588015.1 Gemmatimonadota bacterium
TATCACCCGACGCTCGACCTGGCCCTCGTAGACTCAGCAGCGTCGGCCGGATCAGCCGCTCCTCTGCCCTTGCCGAAGTACGGAAGTTGGGTCCGAGTCACCAAATGGGTGACCTTGGCCACGGCGGTTGGACTGGGTACGGCCGGTGTCTTGCTGCACAAGGACGCGAACGAGATGTATCTCCGACTCGAGGTCCTCTGCAACGCCAGCCCCGAGAACTGTCGTGAGCGGGAGCCGGATGGGTCCTATGTAGACCCGGTGCTAGAGGGAATGTACGAGAGCATTCTCAAGAAGGACCGGCAGGCGCGGGCCGTGTTCATCGGCTCCGAGGTCACCTTCTTCACGAGCGTCCTGCTGTTCATCGTCGACTTCCAGAAACGAGACGGGCCGGGCAACGTACCCTACGATCCCGATTCCGAGAAAGCCGACCTGCAGTTCACCGCCGTCCCGGGCGAAATCACGGTTCGATATTACTTGCAGTGACTCCCCTAAAATATTGTATAACAATATCTTAAACATCTATTCTTAACCTACATCGTACAACTTGAGTTGCTCCCTGTAGCGGGTGCGTAGCGCCTGGCTAAGGGCCCGATGTTCCCGCCTTTCCAGCGACGGATCGCCACCGATGATCTCGGCCGCCGTGTCGCGCGCGGCATGGAGCAAGGCTTCATCTCGCTCCAGATCGGCGAACGCGAACTCCGGTAGACCGTGCTGCCTGGCGCCGAAGAAGTCACCGATCCCTCTCAGCCGGAGGCGCTCGGCCGGGCTGCGACCGCCGTACAAGACCACGCAGTAGCTCTGGTCGCCCCCCCTGCCCACTCGGCCGCGCAGCTGGTGTAGCTGCGATAGCCCAAACCTCTCTGCCCCCTCGATGACCATGACCGTGGCATTGGCGACGTCGATGCCTACCTCGATTACGGTCGTAGAGACCAGCACATCGATTTCGCAAGCTACGAACCGCCGCATGATCTCGTCTTTCTCATTAGCAGGCATGCGGCCATGAATGAGTGCGATTCTGAGATCTGAGAGCGCCTCCGACGAGAGATGGTCGAACGCTTCCGTGGCGGAGCGGACATCGAGGTTCTCCGATTCTTCGATCACAGGGTGGACGACGTACGCCTGTCGTCCCGCCGCGACTTCTTGGCGAACGAAATCTAAGACTTTCGCTCGAGCCGATTCCCTACGCAGCACCGTTTTGACTGGCCGGCGGCCCGGCGGCAGTTCGTCGAGCACGGAGATGTCGAGATCGCCATAAAAGGTGAGGGCCAGCGAGCGCGGGATGGGCGTCGCGGACATCACCAACACATCGGGCGTAACGCCGGCTTGGCGGAGCTGCAGCCGCTGGCGCACCCCAAACCGATGCTGCTCGTCGATGACGGCGAGTCCCAATCGGTGATATCCGACGTCCTCCTGGATCAGCGCGTGTGTTCCAATTACCAGCTCGGCCTCGCCCGACTTGATCCGCTCGATCCCATCGCGGCGCGCCGCAGCCGTCAGGCCGCCGCGCAGTAACTCGACGCCTACCGGTAGTTCACTCAGCATGCGAGCTACGGTGGCGTGATGCTGCTCCGCGAGAAGCTCCGTGGGCGCCATCAGCGCTGCCTGATAGCCGTTCTCTATCGCGCGCAGCATGGCGAACAGCGCTATGACGGTCTTGCCGCTGCCGACGTCGCCCTGAAGCATCCGGTTCATGGGTCGCGGCTGCAACATGTCCCTAGAGATCTCGGCCAAGACCTTCGTTTGCGCGGCCGTCAACTCGAACGGCACCGACTCCGTAAAGGGCCGGACGAGCGTGTTTTTTCGCTCGAAAGCTATTCCGGGCCGGCGTTCCCGGTTCTCGTGGCGAGCCCGGGCATAGAGCACCTGAAGGATGAACAACTCCTCGAAGGCCAGCGTCCGGCGAGCTGCCTCGGCATGTTGCAGCGTCGCCGGACGGTGCAGCCATTCGAGCGCGTCTCGCGGCTCCGCCAGGCCCAGCCGGTCGCGGACGTCCCCTGGAACGACGGCCTCTTCCTGCTCCGCCTCGGCCAGCAGCGCATCCATGTTCTGTTGGATGATCTGGCGGATCTGGCGGTGAGTGAGGTTGGCGGTCGCCGGGTAGACCGGGAACACCTTGCCCTCCTCGCCTGCCTCGTCTCCCGAGCGCGCGAGGATAGTGAATTCCCGGGGTTGGATCTGCCGCCCATGAAAGAAGCGGACGGGCCCCGAGACGAGCAGGGTGTCACCCTTGCGGATCGCGCGATCGAGGAACGGCTGGCCGGGCCAGGCGCATTCCACGAGTCCGGACGAGTCCTTGATCACTGCCTGGAACACACGAAGACCGCGACGCGTGGGGATCACGCCTTTGGAAACGACCTCGCCTATGGCATTGGCGTCCATCCCGGGCGCGAGCCTGGCGATCGGGGTCACGGTGGTCGCGTCCAGATAGCGGTGAGGCGCGTGGCGCAGCAAGTCCCTGACGGATCGGATGCCCAGCTTTGCCAGCACCTCCGCCCGGCGCGGCCCCACGCCTTTCAGGTACTGCACCGGTCGATCGAGGTTGCCGGGCTTACTCAAGTAGACCTCCCACCCCACATCATTAGAGCAATCCGCTCACGCGTCTAACCGCCCATTCGGCGCAGAAGAGGGCGATAAGAACCAGGTACGGCCAGCCGAAAGTGGCCAGGCCGCGAGACTGGCCCGCGCCATCCGATGGAGCCGCCACAGAGGTCGGGATCACCAGCCCCGCGGTCAATGATATGACCCCTGGCAAAAGTTCGTCAGAAAAGGCCTCGACTTCCGCAGGACCCTCCCCAGCGGCAACGACGGCGTCGTTTCGGTAGGCCCGAGCACGATAGCGATACCGGGCGGGCGGTAGCGAAACCGCCAGCGAGTCGCCCGCCATCGCAGTTCCGGCGAAGGCTTGCTGACCGGCCTCGGTTTGCAGCGCGATCGTCAAAGAGTCCAAACCCTCCAGAACCGTCCACCGAAGCTCTTCGCCGCGAGCCACGACTCGCCTGCGGGGCTCGAGCCCGCCGCGGCCCCTCGATTCCCGGGCCAGCAGCCAACCGGCGACGCTGGTCCACATCGTCCGGTAGAGCTGGCGGCCGGGGCCAGGACGAAACGCCCACCGCCAGTATCCTTCCGCAGCGGCCAAAGCAAAACGACGCCTTCCTTGGATGCCGAAGGCGATAGCCGGTCTCGGTTCCCCCCTTCTGGCCCGCTGTAGAGCGAGCGGCACCCAAGACCGCTCAGCCCGGACGGTCCGGACCGCCAACAACGGCGGCAGCTCATCGATCGCGACTGCACTGAGGTCGAGAGCCAGCGGAGAGCTCGGGACGTCCGGGGATGCGTACCATTCACCAGCGGCAGGCGATCCGACACGTACTTCCCACCCAGGCAGATCGAAACCGCGCCGGCCGGCGGTAAGCACCAGGACCCGGGATACACTCTCAACCAGGTCTCTAGCCCACTCGGGCGCATCGGCACCGAAGCCGTGCATCACCAGCAGCGGTGCCGCCAGAGCGCTGCGACGGACGACAGAGCGCGGTACCCGCCGATAGCCATCGAGGTTCACTAGACTGTCGGCGAGCCAGAGATAGGCGGTCGTAGGCGCATCCGTGAGCCGGTCGAGGTTCGGGACCAGAAACGACGGCTCCCAGTCCGGCTGTAGCGAGATCAGGACGGGACCCTCAGGCTGCTCGGTGACCCGCACGTAGAAGGGCCGCCGATCGTCCCGCGGCTCCGCGTCCATCGCATCGGTGGACAGGCGCACAGTGAATCGTCTGTAGCCGGTGCGTCCCGTAATCGGAAATCGCAGGCGAACCGTGCTGAAGCGCTCTGCCTCCGGAACTAGAACCCAAGCCCCGGCACGCACACGATTCTGCTCATCGCCGATCTCGATGCGCGCGCTATCTCCGCCGGCGCCGCCGGCGACTATCTCGACGTCGACCTCTGCGGTGTCCCCATCCTGGATCCATGAGGGGCCGCGGACAGCAGAGATGCCAAGCCCGGGAATCGTTGCACCAAGAGCGACTACGGAGAGCGTGAGGCCGCGCCGCTGCGCCTCCTGCAACGACTCGCGCGCATCCGTGATCACGCCGTCCGTGAACACGACCAGGCGCCTCGCACCTGCGGCTGCCGCGGCACGCAGCGCCGGCACGAGCCGCGACTCACCATATATCGGCTCCGCCGGCAACGAGTCCACCATTCCGTGGCGCGGCACGCTGCCGCCGAACAGCCAGACTTGCTCAAAGCGCGCCACCGAATCCGCGGCTAAGCTCCAAGCGCTCGCTCGTCCCGCCGCGAGTGAACGTGACATGCTGTACGAGGCGTCGAGAAGCGCGACCTCATCCCGCCGGGCGGCCCGCCCTCCAGCCGGTAGCAGCGGGTTAACCAAGATCACCCAGGCGGTCAACAGGGCAGCCGCGCGCAAGGCCGCCGCCCAGCCCCACCCCGAGACGTGCTCTTCGCGTGTACGGTACCACCAGCCGGTGTATCCGACGATGGCAACGCCTCCGACGAGCAGGAGTATCCACTGGAGGAGACTCATGCCAGCCTGTACCGTGGACGCTTATCTGTGATTTCTGTCAGCACGTTCTGAGGATGAAAGCGGAGCTCGAACGACGCAAGAAGGCGATGCCGGGACGCGAATGCTCAGGTACTGTCAATCGGCGCGCTTCACCACCGTCCCGTTGGCACGGCTCAGCAGCAGCGAGAGCTTGTCCCGCGTTCGTTCGAACTCCGCCATCTCTCCGGCTGCCACGGCTTTGCCCGACGGAAGGTTTATCTTCCGGTGGTCAACGTGGCCGCCGTTGCGGAGCATCTCGTAGTGGAGGTGGGGTCCGGTGGCCAGGCCGGACGAGCCGACGTGACCGATCAGCTGGCCCTGGCGAACCTTGACGCCCTTCTTGATGCCTTTGGCGATGAAGCTGAGGTGCGCGTAGCGGGTGCGGTAGCCATTGACGTGTCTGATTTCGACGATGCGCCCGTATCCACCCCACCAACCGGCGCGGGCGACGGTGCCGTCAGCCGTCGAGTATGCCGGCGTTCCAACAGCCGCGGCGTAGTCGGTGCCGAGGTGTGGCCGGTAGACCTTCAGCTTCGGGTGAAGTCGCCGACGCGAGAAGCGCGACGAGATACGGCGGAAGTCGACCGGAGCCTTCAGGAACACCATCTTCATCGATTGGCCGTCTTCATCGAAATACTCGCGGCGCGACTCGAGCCAGAACGCCCGGTAGACCTTACCTCGGTTCACGAACTCGGCCGCCAGCACCCGGGCGAATCGCACCGAACCGTCGGAACGTACGTGTCTCTCGTACACCGCTCGGTATGTGTCTCCTTTCCTCAAGTCGACGCCGAAGTCGATACTCCACTGGAACGGTCGATAGATCCCCCACATGACCCGCTCGATCCGTTCTTGCTGCCCCATGGACTCGGCAGGTAGGGCCATCACCGAGTGGTACAGGCTGTTGGAGATCGCGCCCGCCAGCACGAGCGTATCCACGTGGATGGGCAACTCGGTCTCTTCACCCACCCATCCCAGCATACTGTCCTGGGATAGACGCACGACTCTGTCGGCGTCTACGCGCACCGTCACATCGACAAGCCTATCCCAGGCGGTACGTTGAACCTCCACTATAACACCGGACCGAAGCAGGCGAGGATTCGCGAAGTCTCTGAGCGCGCCAACGGCACCGACGACCTCATGTGGAGTCATCGACTGGCGAGCCAGCACCTGGGCGATCACTTCGCCCCGCCTCAGCGTGTCGCTGGCGATCGTAGGCGCCACCTGGCTGTCCGAGACGACAAGCGGCTGCAGGTCCACCACGTGTCGTTCCGAACTGGCCGGGCGCCCGAGAAGTAGTGTGAGTCCGCCGGTTACGAGCAGCGCGAAGACAATCAGGCCTCTACCCATTCCGCTCTCCGGGAGGGGATATCTCGCCAGACCGGACCGGTCCCGGCCTCATTGTTGCGCAGCCGCCACACATTTCAGTCCATCTGCCTCCGTATGAAGGTCGGAATCTCGAGATCACTCGGATCGGAGACCTCTAGCGGTACGAGGTTGCTATCCAGCGCCGCGACGCCCTTCTTGCTCGGCTTGCGAGCGGCGAAGTTCGGCCGGATCACCGATATCGCCTCCGCATGGCTCGTCGGCTCGAAGCCCGTCGCGATGACCGTGACCCTAACCTCGTTCTCGACATTCGGATCCTGCACGGTCCCGAAGATGATCTCCGCCTCGTCGCCGGCCGCGTCCCTGATCATCGTGCTGACGGTGGTGACCTCATCGATTGTAAGATCCATGCCACCGGTGATATTAATCAGTACCGCCTTGGCGCCGCTGATCGAAATGTCGTCGAGCAGCGGTGACGAGATCGCTTCCTGGGCGGCTTCGTGAGCCCGGTTGTCACCCTGGCCGCGGCCCGTGCCCATCAGGGCCGGCCCACGATTCGCCATGACCGTGCGCACGTCGGCGAAGTCAACGTTCACATCTCCGGTCACGCTGATCAAGTCAGAGATGCCGCGCGTAGCCTGGAGCAAGACCTCGTCCGCTTTCTTCAGCGCGTCACGGAACGTTGTACCCTTCCCGACCACGGAAAGCAAGCGCTGGTTCGGTACGACGATCACCGTATCGACCGTCTTGCGAAGCTCGGCCAGACCGATTTCCGCCTGGTGCATGCGCTTCTTTCCTTCGAACTCGAACGGCTTGGTCACGATCGCTATGCTGAGCGCGCCTAGCTCGCGCGCCAGCTGTCCGACGATTGGGGCCGCCCCGGTGCCCGTGCCGCCGCCGAGCCCGGCCGTGACGAAGACCAGATCCGCACCCTGCAGCACCTGAATTACTTCTTCCTTGTTTTCCTCGATGGCCTGCCGGCCGATCTCCGGGCGCGCTCCGGCGCCGAGCCCGCGCGTCAGCTTCTTACCTATTTGGATCTTCAACCTGGCTCGACAGTTGTCCAGAACCTGGCTGTCGGTGTTCACGGCGGCG